>NZ_REHE01000010.1:0-458854 GCF_003692985.1 Lactobacillus sp. ESL0237
TATCAGATGCTCTCGACTCTGTCAAGAACTTTTTTCTGACCCGCGCTGCCGCTTCTTTAAACAACAGCGCTTTTTATATTACTAAACTCAGTCGCTTTTGTCAACTGGTTTTTTATATCTTTTTTGCCGCCTTGCCTTTGCCTTACTGGCTTTGCCCTGACGACAGTTATTTATATTAGCAACCTTTTTTGGTTTTTGCAACCCTTTTTTAAAAAAATTGCATTTATTTTTTTAATGTCTTGGTATTACTTTCTAAGTGCTCTAATAGTAAATTGATTGATTGGTAGACATCACGAATATCAGGTTTACAATCATTTAATATCCAATTGAAAATAATTGCATAAATCCCGTTTGATATAACTTCAACTTGTCTTACTGAAAATGATCCTCTCGGTCGCATATAAAGTTCAATCGCATGAGCAATTTCTTTGCGTAAGGTTGAATAGAACTCTCGCGGCTCTTTTGTAATCATTAGCATATTTAGATAGAAAAGCTTATTATCACGAATTTTAATTAGCATCTGATAAAACAGTTTTTCTATCGTCTCGTTGCTCACACTTCTAAGTGCTCTTCTTATTTGTAAAGATAGAACTGAGATAAACAAATCACTAATATTTCTATAATAATGATAAAATACTCCTCTATTTATATTGGCATCTGCACAAAAACTGATAACTGTATATCTGTGCACGATATTGTTTGAAAGTTTATTTTGCAAAATATGTTCTGCTTTTACTGTTATCAACTGTATTTACCACCTTTTATTATTTTGCAAAACAAATATATCAATAAATAGTCAAATATACAATATTTTTTTATTAAAAAATATGTGTAATTTAAAACTTGATAAATAAGTAGATATTAACTAATATAACCATAAATAAATCTAATAAAATATTCGTATTATGACAATTAAAACAGGCAAAGTTAAAATTTAACTTTGCCTGTTTATTATTTATCGCGTCTTTTTTTGCGTTGAGCTTTTGCTTTACGAATTTTATGTCGTTGCTCAATTTTACTTTTTTGAATCTTATCTTCCTTAATTGCTTGCTTAATTTTTTTCTTATACCCAGGTTTACGCTTATGCTTTACCTTCTTCACATAACCTTTAATCCTACTATCAACTTTATGTGCAGCAAAATTTAAACTTTCTCGATGATTGTGATGTTTACGTGCAACTAGCTCGCCATTTTTTATTTCAACAAAATCAAAGTGAATTCCAGATTTTTCTAATCCAGTAATGCGATTTAGTTCCTCTTCCCGAATTAAGGTTACTGCATGCCCTGATAGCCCATTACGTCCCGTTCTACCTATGCGGTGCACAACAAATTCTAAATCACGAGGAATTTCATAATTGATTACTAGACTAACGCCTGCAATGTCCAGTCCTCGCGCTGCTAAATCAGAAGCAACGACATACTGGTATTTTCCTGCTTCTACATCCCTAATGGTTCTCTTTCTTTCACGTTCAGTAATCCCACCATGAATTTTAGCGACCCCTAGGCCTTCTTGTTGTAAATATGTAGTTAATTCATCAACCTTTTGCTTCGTATTGGCAAAAACTAAAGCTAAATATGGTTGCCCCATCGTCAATAATTGATATAAAATTTTCTTTCGACTTTTAGCACCAATATCAATTAAATCATTCTTAATTGTTGGCGCAATCACTGCTGGATTATCAATTACGATTTGTTTCGGTTTTGACATATATTTTTGCAAAAAATTAGTTAATTTAACTGGGATAGTAGCTGAAAAAGCAGCAATTGTAGTATTTTTAGGTAATTTTTGTACAATAAAATCAATATCATTCAAAAATCCCATATCTAACGTCATATCTGCTTCATCAATCACAAAATTTCTTACATAGTCTAAAAATAAAATTTTCTTTTCCACAAAATCATATAATCTTCCTGGAGTTGCTATCACAATTTGTGGTCTTTTACTGCCAATTTTTTTTAATTGTCGCTCACGGTCCGTCCCACCAGCTATATGAGCAATTGATATGTTAAGTTCAGCAGCATCACGCAATTGACGTACCACCTGATATAATTGATCCGCCAATTCTCTACTTGGAGCAGTTAAAACAGCTTGCGTATAGCCTAAGCTTTCGTCAATTTCATTTAAAATTGGAATTAAGAAAGCATGGGTTTTTCCTGATCCAGTAACAGCTTGTACGACTGCATTTTTGTGTTCTAGCAAAACAGGGATTACTTTTTCTTGCACTTTTGTTGGCTCGGCAAAGTTAATATTACTTAGTCCGTTTTGAATTTTGGGTTTAATGCGATTACTTTTAAAAATATTATTCATGTGTTTTTCGGTATTCCTTAGTTACTTGTACCAGTTCAGCAAAAATTTGCTTTACTTCAACCATATCCTTAGCATTGGCTCCACTAGCTAAAGCATGACCACCACCATCGTGTTTAGCTGCAAGTTCATTAATAACTGGGCCTTTTGAACGGTAATGTACTCTAAATGTTTTATCAGGTTTTTCTACAAAAACATTCCAAGCAATAATGTCCTTAATTCGCCCTGGTGTTGAGACTGTACATGAGGCTGCATTAAAATCAATCCCCAATTTAGTCAAGGTTTCTTGGGTTAAAATTGCATATGCAGCACCACTTGCATCAACTTTCATATATTCTAATACTTCAGCCTGTAGCTTAGCTTGGGCAAAGGTAACATCACTAATATTACGGGCAATTTCATTAATATTGATACCAGTTGCAGCTAATTTAGCTACCACTAAAAAAGTATGTGTCGAAGTTTCAGGATACATAAAACGACCAGTATCACCTACAATACCAGCATATAAAGGATAGGCAACTTCTTTAGTAAGCGGTAAATTTTGAGCAATAATAAAATCTGCCACTATTTCTGAAGCAGCTGGTGCTTCATCATCAACAAAACTTAAATCGGCATAAGGTTCAACATCTGGATGATGGTCAATTTTTATTAAAAAATCACCCTGATCATATAGTTTATTAGCAATTCTAGCTGTATTAGCTGTGTCTGTAGTAATTACTAACGCACCTTGATAATCACTAGCAGTTACTTTATCCATCTCATTGATCCAAATCAAGTCACCCTCATCATTTTCTCCTGCGCATAGAATCCGCTTATCAGGAAACTTAAGTTTTAAAGATCTGGCTAATCCAGCTTGTGATCCTAAGGCATCCGGATCTGGACTAGTATGGCGGTGCAAAATAATAGTAGAATATTGCTTGATTTTTTCATATATTTTTGGAAAGGTATTCATAATTTCTCCTTTAATCCTTCATTCAGTACTTTAGTTAGTTTACCAGAAAATGTAATTAATCCGAAAATAAGTCTAAATCAATATTTGTAAAATCCGCTTTAGAAAAATCGGTCACGGTTATCCCCAATAATCTGATGCCTGAACTTAAAAATGAATTAGCAAGTGGCATAAATAATTCTTTAGCAACATCATAAAATTCAAATGAATTTCTGCTTGCATGAGCTAATTTTTGTCTTTTGGTAATAGTTTGAAATTCATTATTACGAATTTTCAAAACTAAAGTATGAGCATAGAGATCACTTTTTTCTAATTTTCTACTTAAAGTTACAGTGTAATTACGTAATTTGGTCAAAGCCGTTTGTTGATCATAAATACAAGGTTCATATGTACGTTCAATTCCAATTGACTTACGCTTCTGTTCATCATCAGGAACTACTCTAGATGGATCAATTCCATTAGCATGAGCAGCCATTAGATAACCCAGCTTGTTAAAATACTTGATTAGAGTTCGTACGTTCGTTTGTTGCAAATCTTTTCCAGTATAGATACCCATTTCAGCTAATTTTGCTTGCGTTTTGGGACCAATACCATAAAAGTTGGTAAGCTTTTGTCTAGCTAGAAATTCTTTTGCTTCACCTGGTAAAATGACTGTGCGCCCGAAAGGCTTTGCATATTCTGATCCCATTTTTGCCAAAAACTTATTATAAGTAGCTCCAAAGGAACAAGTTAATCCGAGTTCTTGAACTATTTTTGTCTGTAATTTGACTGCAATTTCAACTGTTGATGTCAAACCCAACTTATTTTTAGTTACATCTAAATATGCTTCATCCCATGCAATTGACTGAACCATATCAGTAATTTCATACATCAGCTCGTGAATTTCAGCCGATACTCTATGATATTTTTCAAAATCCGGCTGCAAAAAAACTAATTTTTCAGCTGGTATTAACTGCAATGCCTTAATTGAAGGCATTGCTGAATGGACACCAAACTTTCGGGCAATATAATTAGCCGTAGCTACAACACCATGCCCATTATTTTGACGAGGGTCTTGCCCAATAACTAAGGCCTTATTCTTTAAAATAGGATTATCCCTCATCTCTATTGAGGCATAGAAGGCATCCATATCAAGGTGAATTATCCGGCGATGGGTATCATTTTTAGGTAATAATTCAGCCGTCACGACACTATTCATAAATCCAATGCTCAGTTGGCAAGTCAAAAATTTGCTCAGCCGCTTTTGGCCCCATCCGATATGGCAAATACTGCTCTGGTTTTTGTCCAGTTTCATTTTCTTTTGCCCAGGCAGATTCTATTGCATCAATGAACTTCCAATAATTTTTTAGTTCGCTCCAATGAGTAAAATTAGTAGAATCATTTACAAATACATCATGCAAAAGGCGCTCATAACCATCTGGAATCTCTTTTTGCTCTGAACTAGAAAATTGATAAATTAAATTTTGCCGACGGATCCCTAAAGCATCAATTTTTTTACCATTAATTGTAATATACACTTGCATTTCGGGATCAACAACAATAGTAATAATATTGGAATGTGCTTGACCATATATATTAGATTTTTGCTTTAAAACAATATCTATTTGAGTTTTCTTTTCCCGCATCTCTTTACCTGTTCTAAAGTAAATTGGTGTTCCTACTAGTGGGCCAGCAGCAAATTTAACTTCGCCAGCTACAAAGGTTTCTGTATTCGAATCTGCAGCAACATTCGGTTCTTGACAATAGCCAAAAGTCATATCACTACCAAGATATTGACCACGTACAAAATGCGCTGCAATTTCATTTTCATTTGGAATAATTAAGCTATTAAGTAATTCACCTTTGGCTTCATGAATGCACTTAGCAGTTAAAGCTTTAGGTTCAGGCATTGCCAGCAAAGTAATAATTTGAAAAATATGATTTTGCACCATATCTCTGAGTGCTCCCGATGTATCATAATAGCCACCACGAGCCTCAACACCCAGACGTTCTGCTAAAGTTATTTGAATATTTTTAATTGTTTCACTATTCCAAATATTATTAATTAAGGGATTAGTTAAGCGCATCGGTAAAATATTTTGAATCATTTCTTTACCTAAATAGTGATCTATTCGAAAGATATCATCTTCAGCAAAAGATGCTGTTATTTGTCGATTAAGCTCTTTGGCAGAGGTTAAATCATGACCAAATGGCTTTTCAACAACAATTCGGTTAAAACCATTGCCAGTTAAGTTTTGATCGTTAATGTGTTCCGCAATTGTCCCAAAAAAGCGCGGTGCCATCGCCATATAAAATATACGGTTACCTTGGGCACTATAATAGCCATCAAGCTCTTCTGCTAAATTCTTTAGTGTCACATAATGTTCAATATTCGTAACATCATGGGCTTGATAGTAAAAATGATTAACAAAGTTAGCTAAATTATTTTCATTAACTTCAGTATTCATTTCATGTACTGCATCTTTTACTTGTTCACGCAGATATTCATGCGACCATGGTCGTCTTGCTGTTCCGATAATAGCAAAATTGTCATGAATTAGACCTTGCTCATATAAATTAAATAAAGCAGGATAAAGTTTACGATGTGCTAAATCTCCACTACCACCAAAAATAATCATAATAACTGGGATATTTTTCATAGGAAATCCTTTCCAAATACAATACTTCTGTTAGATCTATTTTATAATAATTGGGTAAAATAAAAAGTGCCAAAAACGGCACTTTTATTTAATTTATTCTTTAGTAGAAGAATCATCTGCTGGCGATTTTTCTGAAATATCTTCACTAGCTGCAGATATTTTTTCTGATTCACCTTCACTTGGTTCACTTTCATTTATTGAATTTTCATTGTCTGAAGAATTAACTGGCAAAATTTGTTGTACTGCCATTCTACTAAAAGTTAAATAAATGCCATCAGCATCAATAATAACCGTGTTATCTTTAGTATTAACAGAATCAATTTTACCATGGAGGCCATCAATTAAAATTACACTATCACCCTTTTTTAATTGATTCATCATTTCTGCTTTTTTCTGTTGCTGCTTTTTCTGCGGCTTAATCATCATAAAATACATTAACGCAATAAGAACTATAAACGCTATAATTGTTCCCATATTGCCTATACCATTATTAGCTGCCAAAAATAAAGTATTCACTTTTACACCTCATTATTAAAAATATTACCACTTAATTATACAGAAAATATGTGCCAATTGCACTACTCGTTTGGAAGCGGCAAGCCTAATTGAAGATATGCTTTCTCTGTCACAACACGACCTCTTGGTGTCATTAATAAAAAGCCCTGTTGCAACAAATATGGCTCATATAAGGACTGAATTGTTTCAACATCTTCTCCTGTATTAGCAGCCAAGGTTCTAATTCCCACAGGACCGCCATGGTAATTTTCAATCATGACCCTTAAGATTTTACGATCCGTTTGATTAAGCCCTTCATCATCAACTTGCAATTGCTTTAAAGAATTTGTCGTGGTAGTAAAAGAAATTATTTGTTCACCTTTTACTTGCGCAAAATCCCTCACTCTTCGAAGTAAACGGTTAGCTACTCTAGGCGTGCCTCTTGAACGTCTAGCTAATTCATGAGCTGCCTGAGCAGCAATTTCAATCTTAAAAACGCTACTAGATCGGGAAATTATTTTTTCAAGTTCACTTATGCTGTAATATTGCAAATGCTCAACAATTCCAAATCGATCACGCAAAGGAGCAGACAACTGTCCCGCTAAAGTAGTTGCTCCCACTAAAGTAAAGGGTGGTAACGGTACATGCACGGCATGAGTTGTTTGTCCTTCACCTATAACAATATCGACATAATAATCTTCCATTGCTGAGTAAAGCACTTCTTCGATTGGCTTGGCTAAGCGATGAATTTCATCAATAAATAAAATATCCCCTGGGTCAAGGTCTGTCAATAAAGCAACTAAGTCACCGGCTTTTTCAATTGCTGGTCCACTAGTACTTTTTAAATTAACCCCTAATTCATTAGCAATCACAAAGGCGAGTGTCGTTTTACCTAATCCTGGTGGACCGTATAGCAAAACATGGTCGAGAGCTTCATCCCGCTTTTTGGCAGCCTCTATATATACGGCTAATTCTTTCTTTACTCTATTTTGCCCTAAATATTCTTTTAAGGTCTGCGGTCGTAATGAAAATTCTGTCTGTTCCTCTTCTATTCCCTGGCTTTTACCAGACACAATTGAATTTTCTTTATCCTCCACCAGTTTCACTTCCTTTAAATACTTTAACTTATTATAGCAAGAATTACTTCTTTAGTAGAAAAGCTAAGCCCTTTTTAATATATTGATCAGCCGTTGTTTCATTTTCAGCAATCAATTTAGGCGTGATCTTGTCTACTTCTTTTTTCGTATAACCTAAAGCAAGTAGGGCTAGCAAAGCATCATTTAATTCCGGTGAAATATTTTGATCAGCCGTTTGATCAATTCGTTGAACATAGTCACCTAATTTCCCCTTCAAGTCTAAAACTATCTGGGAAGCTGTTTTTTTGCCAACACCTGGAAATCTAGTTAAATATTTGACTTCGCCCTGCTCAATTGCTGCTGCTAATGAATCACTATCTTCAGCAGCCATAATTGCTAAGGCTGACTTTGGTCCAATACCACTAACACTCAGTAACTTTAAAAATAGGCCTCTATCTTCTTCAGATTGAAAGCCATATAAAGTAACACCAGTATCACGTACAACTTGCTCAACAAAAACACGAGTTTTTTGACCTTCATGATAAGCAAATGGTGTTGGACTATAAATTTTATAACCAATATTATTAACATCTACCACTAAATAATCCGGTTTGATTGCCACAACTATCCCTAATAAATATTCATACATTATTAATTATCCTTTTTAAACATCTTACGCAACTCAGATTTGTGCCAACAAATAATCACCACATTGCCTTGCGCATCATGGTATGGATCCTTTGTTTTTCCAAGCGCAGTTAAAATTGCATTACATTCTGTAACCGTTAGTTTTTGGCGTCCGGTAATTTGCCGCTGGGCTTGCTTACCAGCAATTCTTGTAATTAATTTAGTTGTATCATTTTGATCAACATTTAAATACTCATCTAAAATTAAACGGACTTGACCTTCAACGTCTTCTTTGAGCCAAGTAGGATAGGAGCGCAATATAAAAGTGTTTTGGCCAAATTCTTCCAAATATAAACCAATTTCTTTAATTTGCTTTAGCTTACTCTTAATTTGAATAAAATCCAAACTACTAAATTCTAAAACTAAGGGACTTAATAATCCTTGCTGATTAACATTTTGATCAGTTAATTCCTGTTTTATTTTGGTAAACAAAATTAATCTTCTAGCTGCAACTTGATCAATCAAATATAAGTTATCATTGTTTTCTGCAATAATATAGGCACCAGTTTGACCAACAAATTTCAATTCTGGTAAGTTGTTTAAGAGGACTTCATCACCAATCGAAATAACAGTAGCTGCTTTATTTTTACTTGGAAAAGGACTAAGTTGCTTTTGCCTTGCAACATTTTTTAGCCATGTTGTTGTAATAACATAATAATCATCTTCTCGTGGTACATTTAAGTCAACATATTGAATTGCTTCATCGTGCCTTACTTCAAGTGGTTGACTTTCATTAACTTCATCAATTGTAGCTGTCTCACGCTTAGTTTCGACTACATTTTTATTCAAATTGAATTTTAATTGATCAACTAATGTATCTGCTTTCTTACTAATTAAATTTCCACTACCACTAGCTTGAACATCGCTTAACAATAATTTCTGACTAATTGTCTTAGTAATTAAACGGCATAATTGGGTTTCTTTAGACAGTCTAACCTCTCTTTTAGTTGGATGGACGTTGACATCAACCAATAAAGGATCAACTTTAATTTTTATAATTGCAAAGGGGTAATGCTTATCAGTTAAATTATTACCATAACCAGCTAGAACAGCTTTAACTATTTGGAAATTATTAATATACCGACCGTTTAATAAAATGGAAATAAAGTTACGGGTTGATCGCGTTATTTCTGGTTTTGAAATTAAACCCGTAATTTCAAAATCCTGGTCAGCCTCGTCTAATGAAATCATTTTTTCAGCTATGTTGCGACCATAGATGTTAGCTGCTGTCTGCTTTAAATTTCCGTTGCCAACCGTTTTAAGTAAAATGCGACCCTCATTTTTTAAAGTAAAAGCAATATGAGGATACCCCAGAGCTAAGCGATTAATAATGTCAACAATTTTCATAATTTCCGTACGTGGACTCCGTAAATATTTTAATCTAGCTGGAGTATTATAAAATAAATCTTTAACTGTAATCCTTGTACCCACTGCTGCCCCGGCTTTTTCTTGCAACTGTTTTACCCCAGCCGAAAATTCGGCTCGTTGCCCAACTTGACCAGCACTATCCGTTAATATTTCGACATGGCTAACAGCTGCAATTGAGGCTAGAGCCTCACCTCGAAATCCCAAAGTACCAACATTAAATAAATCACGCTCATTTTTAATTTTACTAGTTGCATGCCTAGTAAAGGCTAGATCAAGTTGATTACTTGGAATACCACTCCCATTATCTTGAACAGTGATTTTTTTAAGTCCTGCATCAACAAAGTCAATTTGAATTTGCTTGCTGCCAGCATCAATTGCGTTTTCCACTAATTCCTTCACTACACTTGCTGGACGTTCAATCACTTCACCGGCCGCAATTTGGTTAGCTAAATTAACCGGTAGCTCACTAATTTGCACCATTGTTAATCGTTATCCTTTAAATCTTTTTGCCAATTTGCAACTAATTGCATCACTTGTAGTGGTGTTTGTTCGGCTAGATACAAGTGAGAAATTTCAGCTAAAATAGCTTGCTCCTTAATTGTCAAATCATTAGTCTCAGTTTGAGCAGCTTTGTTTTCGCTACTAGTAGCACTGGGTGCAGGTGTATTAAATAAATCAAGTTGGGTTGTGGTATTCAAACCACTACCTTGATTTTCTAAATGCTTTAATAATTTTCTTGCCTGCCGTAAAACTTTAGGCGGTAATCCTGCCAATTGCGCCACATGAATACCATAGCTTTGGTCTGCCGGCCCAGGTAAAATTTTATGCAAAAAAATCAATTGACCCTTTTCTTGGGTTGCACCAACATGAATATTCTTTAGCCGCGCTAATGTTTGTTCCATTGCTGTTAACTCATGAAAATGTGTGGCAAATAAAACTTTTGCTCCTACTTCATCATGTAAGTATTTGACAATCGCTCCAGCTAGTGCCATCCCATCATAGGTTGCAGTACCGCGACCAATTTCATCAAATAAAACAAGGCTGCGTTTAGTTGCATGCTGTAGCGCATCATTTGCTTCAGTCATCTCAACCATAAAAGTACTTTGACCCGAAATTAAATCATCAGCAGCCCCAATACGGGTAAAGATTTGATCAAATATTGGTAATTCAGCACTTTGTGCTGGTACAAAAGAACCAACTTGCGCCATAACTGCAATTAGCGCTAACTGTCTCATGTAAGTACTTTTACCAGACATGTTAGGACCTGTTATTAGTAAAATATCAGTCTCTTGGTCCAAATTAACGTCATTAGGTATATAAGAATTATCCTTAAGAACCTTTTCAACCACAGGATGCCTTCCTGCGACTATTTTTACATCTTGCTTTTTTGAATGAAAAATTGGGCGACAATAGTTATTTTCTTCAGCAATTTGAGCAAAAGAACAAAACACATCAAGCGCAGCTAATTGACTGGCCAACTTTTGTAAGGCACTAATATACTTTTTAATTTCTTCGCGTAACTTAACAAATAAGTTATACTCCAGCTCAGTTGATTTTGTCTGCGCTTCTAAAATCAAATTTTCATGTTCCTTAAGTTCCGGTGTAATATAACGTTCAGCATTAGTTAACGTCTGCTTACGTGTATACCGATCAAGTGGTACTTTTTTCTTGTTGGAATTAGTCACTTGAATATAATAGCCAAAAACTTTATTATAACCAACTTTTAAATTTTCAATTCCTGTCTTTTGCCGTTCATTCTGCTCCATCTCCACCAGCCACTGTTTACCATTATTCATTGCATCACGATAACGGTCAAGCTGACTGTCAACACCAGATTTAATTAATCCCCCTTCTGTAGTTAAAACTGGCGGTTGCTCAACAAGAGTGGAACTTATTAATTTAGCAGTTCCCTTCAAAGGATCAATTTTTTGAGCAAATTTTTGTAAAGTTTCATCGGCAGATGCTTGCAAAGCTGTCAAAATTGCTGGTACTGCTTCTAAAGAAGTGGCAAGCTGCAATAATTCACGCGCATTAACATTACCAAAGGCGATTCGACCACTTAATCGTTCTAAATCGTATACGCCCTTTAAACTATCACTTATATTAGCTCGAGTAAAATAGCCATCAATTAGTGCTTGAACCATTGCTTGACGCTGAGCCAACTGATCAGTTGCAATGAGTGGCCTTGAGAGCCACTGTTTAAGTAAACGACCACCCATTGCTGTGTGAGTTTTATCAAGAACCCAAAAGAGAGAACCCATCTTTTTACCAGTTTTAGCGGAAGCCGTTATTTCCAAATTTTCACGTACTGTATGTGACATTTGTAAATATTGACTAACTTCATAACTTTGTGCTGCTTGTAAGTGGGCTAAACTACGCTTTTGCGTCTGCAATAAATAGCCTACTAATTGTTTAACTGCTGCTTTTTCTGCCAAATTAGTTAAATTTTGTTGAGCGAAAGAAATTTCTGCATGTTCTTCACTTAGAGTAACTGGTTTAGACACAGTAATGTTAGCCTGATGAAAGAATTCATTTGCTTTTTCACTTAAATGTGAATTACAAACTACTTCCTTAGTTCGAAGCGACAAAAGTTCGTTGGCAACTGCCGAAAAAGTTAATAAGTGGGTGGCAAAAATTTCTCCAGTAGACAAATCGCTGTAGGCAAGTCCAAAGCAATTGTTACTTGAAATAACTGAAGTTAAATAATTAGATTCTTTTGCATCACTAGGATTATCATTCATTAACGTGCCAGGCGTTACTAACTGCGTAATCCCCCTTTTGACCATACCTTTAGCTTCCTTAGGATCCTCTAGTTGTTCACACAAAGCAACTTTATAACCCTTTTCTACTAGCGTATCTACATATGAATTCACAGCCACATGCGGTACACCGGCCATCGGAATTGGATTATCCGTTTTATTCGAACGATGAGTTAAAGTTAATTCTAAAATTTGAGCTCCTTTAATTGCATCATCTTCAAATAATTCATAAAAATCACCGACGCGATAAAAAAGAAAAGCATCGGGATATTGCTTCTTAATTTTATAATATTGCTCCATCATTGGAGTTGTATTTGCGTTAGCCATTTAATCCTCTTCTTTATAGTTAATTAATCTTTATTATACGCTAAAATAATAAGCCAAAAGAAAAAAGACTGCAATTAGGCAATCTTTTATGATTTATGTTCCAAAATTCAAAGCTTGAATCATAACTAGGAAATCTGTCCCTCAATACTGTTAATATCATCCTGGCCATCCCTATGAACAATTGCTTGAATAGCAGCTGTTATTCCCTTCACATCATCAAGCAAACTAAGACTCGGTGTTTCAGGGTGATTAATCACTTGCTCAGGTAAATACGGAATATGCATGAAACCTGCTTTAAGATTAGGAAATTCTTTATCAATCATATATTGAACTTGATACATAATATGATTACAGACAAAGGTTCCAGCAGTTGTCGAAACATAGCTTGGCAACCCTGCTTTGCGAATTTCTTTAACCATTGCCTTAACAGGTAATTGAGTAAAATAGGCATTTTGACCGTCTTTATGGATGGCAGTGGCAATTGGTTGATAGCCTTTATTATCAGCAATTCGCCCATCATCAAAATTAATTGCTACTCGCTCAGGAGTTAGAGCAAAGCGCCCACCAGCTTGACCAATATTTAAGACATAATCAGGCTCTTCTTTGACAATTGCCTCACGTACTACTTGAGCACAATCGCCAAAAACAGTTGGAATTTCTAACTTAATGATTTTAGCACCAGCAATCTCATCATCTAAAAGCTTGACTGCTTCAATTGCTGGATTAATTTTATCTTCACCAAACGGATCAAAACCGGTAACTAATATTTTCATTGTTTTTCTCTTTTCTAAAAATTAAAAAGCTAAGAAATACATTAAAACGATGTGGACAACTAACATACTAATGGCAATAGGAAACTGCTGTTTAATTACTCCTAATGGATCTTGCATCTCCATTAGAGCTACTGGCAAAGTATTAAAATTAGCAGCCATTGGCGTCATTAATGTACCACAATAGCCAGCGGTCATTCCTAATGATGCAACAACAACTGGTGAACCGCCTTGTGCCACAACAAAGGGAATTCCAATACCAGCAGTAATTACTGCAAATGCTGCAAAAGCATTCCCCATAATCGCTGTAAAAACAGCCATTGCTATACAGTACAAGCATACACCTAATAAGTGATTGCCGACAGGAAATAAACCCGAAATTGCCTTAGCAGTAATTTTACCTACACCTGAAGCAGTAAACACTACACCCAAAGTAGCAAGTAATTGTGGTAACACTCCAGCTGAGCCTACCGAACGAACCATTCTTTGTGTATCTTCATAAACCGTTTTTGGACTTGATTTAGTCAAAACCATCGCTACAATTAGTGAAACGATAGCAGCAATGCCAATGCCAACCTGTCCACCTAATTTGGTAAACTGCGCAATCACTAATGCTAAAATTGCCAATAAAATACTAGGTAAGAAAATCCAATTACCAATATGCTTAACTGTTTGATTAGCAATTTTTTCATCAAGTTCCTTAATTTTACCAACTCGAACTTGTTTAAGAAGAGACAGTAGCGCAATAATTAATAAAATTCCACCATTTATTTCATTAGGTATCCATTGACCAGCTGCAAATAAAATTGCAAATAAAAGCCAAAAAAGCCCCCTTCCCCAACGTGCAAGATTAGTTTTATCACGCCAGGATTCAACTGCAGCTGCCAAAAAGAACAAACCAATTAAAATATAAAAAGCTAACAAAATATTATTAATTAGTATATTCATTTATTTCCCCTTTTTTATTTTTTTGTCAAAAGCATGATTGTAAAGTAAACATAAAATATAACAAATCACAGCAACCGGAATAGTAATTAATACCACAGCTGACGTGCTAATTGGATATCCTAATGATTTCATAGTACTAGAAATTAACAATACACTAGATGAAGCAACAAATAAGTTTTGTGCAAAGAAATTACCAAAATTATCACTGGCAGCAGCTCTTGCTTTAATTTGATCAACTTCTAATTCTGTCATTTCGCCATTAACTTTGCCTGCAGCTTGTGCCATTGGATTGATCAACGGAGCGATAAATTGTACCTGCCCTTGGACAGAAATCCCAAATAAACAAGCAAGTTCACGAATAGCTATATAGATATCAAAAATTCTTCCTGGTGTTAAATTTTTCATTTTTTGAATCAGATTAACTGCGGCGGTTTTAAGACCATGGCGTTCTGATATACCAATTGTTGGCAAGGTTAAGAAAAATAATGAGACCATGCGGTTATCAATAAAACCTTTCCCCAGAATTTTCAAAAAAGAAACAAGGTCAATTCCTGATACCAATGCAGTAACCAAAGCTGCAATCACAACCACGGCAACTGTATCTAGTCCTAAAGCAAAGCCTATGACGATCACTAGGATGCCAAGCAAACTCAAATATTCCATTATTTTTTGTCAAATTGGTTTCAGTAACTCGGTTTATTCTGATAACACCAACTGACTGTTTTATCAATATGGTTAAAACTCCTTCGGATTAATCAGCTGACCTTTAGCAATAGCCCCATAAAACTTTCCTTTAATTTTAAAGGCATCCCCATAATTACAAATACTTGTACCGCTTTGTTTACCATAACGATTATAAATTTTTAGGGTTTTCGTTCGCTAATCATAATAAACGCCAGTCACATTTTTAGCAGTAACACAATAAGGCTTAAACAGCATAAAAATCGCAACTGCTAACTTTGGTCCTAATTGCAAAACGCAAACTAGAAGCTACGCCAAAACCATTTATCCATTTTCCTTTTATCATTATAAATGTATGTCAATTTCACTTCCTTGAACCTACACAATCTGTTTTGATCACATTGAATCGCTTTACCTAGACAAGTTGTACGGTCGAATTAGAGCATAGGATAACTGATGTCAAAGGTAAAAAATAATTAGCTAATAACAAAAAGGAACTGTTCCGACCAACAGTTCCTTTCTAAATATCGGTTATAAAATTACATCATGCCTGGTGCACCAGCAGCAGCCGCATTTGGATCAACTTCTGGCTTATCTTCAGGTATTTCTGCTACAACTGCTTCAGTTGTTAATAATAAAGCAGCAATTGAAGCAGCATTTTGCAAAGCAGTACGAGTTACCTTAGTTGGGTCAATGATTCCAGATTCAACCATATTCTCCCAGTTGCCATCGGCTGCATTGTAGCCAATTTCTAATTCTTGACTCTCAAGTTTATTCAAAATAACTGAGCCATCTTCACCGGCATTTTCAGCAATTTGACGAACTGGAGCAGTCAATGCCCGCAAAACAATGTTAATTCCAGTTTGTTCATCAACACTGTCACCCTTCAAATCCTTAACAGCACTCTTAACATCTACTAAAGCAGTACCACCACCGGCAACATAGCCTTCATCTACAGCTGCCCGAGTTGAATTTAACGCATCTTCAATCCGGTAGCGACGCTCTTTTAATTCAGTTTCAGTAGCAGCACCAACATGAATAACAGCTACACCACCAGTTAATTTAGCTAAACGTTCTTGCAACTTTTGTTTATCAAAGTCAGAAGTAGTCTCAGCGATTTGTTTTCTAATAGAATCTTCACGATCCTTAATAGCATCTTCTGAACCAGCACCATCAACAATAGTGGTTGAGTCCTTAGTAATTGTGATACGCCGTGCTTGGCCTAATTGATCAAGTGTAGTATCTTTTAATTCAAGACCAAGGTCTTCAGTAATCACTGTACCACCTGTTAAAGCCGCAATATCTTGCAATTGTTCTTTACGACGATCACCAAAGCCTGGTGCCTTAACAGCAACGACATTGAAAGTACCACGAATCTTATTCAAGACCAAAGTTGGTAAAGCTTCACCTGAAACATCATCAGCGATAATTAATAAAGACTTACCTTGTTGTACAATTTCTTGTAATAGTGGCAAAACATCTTGAATATTCGAAATCTTTTTGTCAGTAATTAAAATGTATGGGTTGTCTAAATCAGCTTCCATCTTATCATTGTCAGTAACCATGTATTGTGACAAGTAACCACGGTCAAATTGCATTCCTTCGACCACAGAAAGCTCAGTTTCAATACCACGTGAATCTTCAATGGTAATAACTCCGTCATTGCCTACTTTTTCCATTGCATCAGCAATCAAATCACCAACTTCTTTTGAAGCGGATGAAACAGCAGCAACTTGAGCAATTTGCTCTTTAGAAGAAACTGTATGACTAATTTTATGTAATTCATCAACAACAGCTTTCGTAGCCTTTTCAATTCCGCGACGAACACCAACTGGATTAGCACCAGCAGTAACATTCTTCATCCCTTCGCGAATAATAGCTTGCGTTAAAACAACAGCAGTTGTGGTTCCATCACCAGCAATATCATTAGTCTTTTGAGCAGCTTCAGCAACAAGCTTAGCACCCATATTTTCATAATGATCTTTTAATTCAATTGCTTTAGCAATGGTCACACCATCATTAGTAATATCAGGATTACCATAAGATTGTTCTAAAACAACGTTTCTTCCTTTAGGACCAATTGTTGCCTTAACTGTATCAGCTAATTTATCGACACCCTTTAATAGAGAACGTCTTGCATCTTCAGAAAATTTAATATCTTTTGCCATTTTTCTTACTCCTTAATTACTTAACAACTGCCAAAATATCTTTTTCATGAAGGACTAAGTATTTTTCACCTTCGTAATTAACGTCAGTGCCTGAGTACTTATCGTAGAGCACAATATCACCCTCTGCAACAGTCATTGGAATTTTACTACCATTTTCAGCATAGCTGCCTGCACCTACAGCAACAACTTCACCTTCAGTTGGCTTTTGTTTAGCATTAGAAGCAAGGACGATTCCGCCTACAGTTTTTTCTTCTTCTTCTTTAACTTTTACGATCACGCGATCACCTATTGGTTGTAACACGTTTGTCCCTCCTAAATTCAATTTAATATCTTTAATTTTAGTCATTAGCACTCAAATTAGCTAAGTGCTAACTTATAATTATGATAATAACCCCTTTTTGTTTAAAATGCAAGAAAAAATTAGCACTTTTTCAATTAAAGTGCTAATTTGTTTTAATCACTAAGTCTACCTAATATTTATGCGGGCTACTTCTTATCACTTTCTAAAAAATAAATTAATGTTTGCAATTCAGTAGCTAAATCAACATTTTGTATTCGTATTCCGCTCGGAGCTGAGAGTCTGATCGGCGTAAAGTTCATAATTCCTTTAATACCTGCTTCAACCATTTCATCTGCTGTTTTTTGAGCTGTATTAGAAGGAACTGTTAAAATCGCAATTGTTATCTGTTGGTCACTCAGTTGCTTTTTAAGCTCACTCATATCATATACAGGAACGCCGCTTAAAATTTTGCCTGTTATTTTTTGATCTATATCAAAAGCACAAGAAATTCGAATATTATTACTTCGCTTAAAATTATAATTAAGCAAAGCATGTCCCAAATTACCAACTCCTACCAAAGCCACATTGGTTAAAGTATCTTGATTCAATATTTTTTTAAAAAAAGTCAGTAAGCTTTTTACATCATATCCATACCCACGCTTACCTAATGCACCAAAGTACGAAAAATCGCGCCTAATTGATGCACTATCAACTTGAACAGCTTCAGATAATTCAGTTGAGGAAACTTTCTCTTTGCCAGCTTCATTCAAGATGATTAAGTATCGATAATAAAGCGGCAGTCTTTTTGCTGTCGCCGTGGGAATTTTTATTTTTTCCATTTATTACAAAGCCTCCAACTTAATTATGCTAGCAAATTTCATTTGTGAATTACTCATCAATTATTTATTATTTTACCTATAAACTAGTGTTAGTTGCAAATATTTTTCACAATCTTTTAGATTTTAACACAACAAACACTACTTATCTAATTATTTTCAATGCCTCAAAAATCAACTATTAATTTATCTTGCTATATTTTGAAACAGACCATAGTCACTTTTAACTCGCTTCATATGCTAAAATAGTTTTTAGGTGAAAAATATGATAATTGCACAAGGACACGATTTAGAAAAACAATTTGGAGCTACTACACTATTTAAAAATGTCAATTTTTCAATCAATTCAAATGCAAGAATTGGCTTAGTGGGCTCAAATGGGGTAGGTAAAACTACTCTTTTAAAAATTATGACAGGTGAAGAAGAAGCTACACACGGTGAGTTTATTGTTAATAAAGCAATTGAAGTGGGCTACATCGCTCAAGAAAAAGCTTTAAATGAAAATAAAACCATTTGGGACGAATTACTCGGTGTTTTCTCTTCTTTAATCGAAATGAATAAACAAATGCAAGTAATGCAACAAAAAATAGCTGAACATCCTCAAGATAGTCAACTTTTAAAAAAATATGATCAATTACAATTTGATTTTGAGCAAAAAGGTGGCTACAGCTATCAAGCTGATATTAAAAGTATTTTACATGGCTTTAATTTCCCAGAAGAAACTTGGTCTAAAACTATCAGCAACCTATCTGGTGGAGAAAAGACCCGCTTAGCCTTAGTCAAACTACTTTTACATAAGCCCCCCCTACTTCTACTTGATGAGCCAACTAACTATTTAGATTTAAATACGTTAGATTGGCTAGAAGCATTCCTTAAAGGTTACAATGGAGCAATTTTAGTAGTTTCACATGATCAGTACTTCTTAGACCATTTGGCCAACCAAATCTTTGAATTACAATTTGGCCAATTAACAGCCTTCAAAGGTAATTACTCCGATTACGTAAAACAGCGTCAATTAAGGGATTGTCAGCAAGAAGAGGCTTACGAAAAGCAGCAAGAAAAAATTAAAAAAGATGAAGAATTTATCCAAAAAAATCTTGTTCGCGCCACAACTACTAAAAGAGCCCAAAGTAGACGTAAACAACTCGAAAAAATCGAGCGCATTACTCCACCAAAGCATAAAAACAAGGTCAAAATTAATTTCAAAAGTAATCGTCCCTCTGGTAAAGAGGTGTTAATCTTGCATGATTTATCAATTGGTTACCCTAATAAGGTCATGGTTAATAATATTAATCTGCAAGTTAATAAAGGCGATCGCATTGCTGTTATTGGACCTAATGGCATAGGTAAATCTACTTTACTAAAAACTATTATGAAGAAATTGCGACCTAAGATGGGTTCCATTAAATACGGAGCATCGCTTGATATTGGTTATTATGATCAGGAATTACAATTGCTGGATTCTAGTAAAACTGTGCTGGATACTATTTGGGATCGCCACCAAACTATGCCTGAACGTGATATCCGTGCTGTTTTGGCTAGTTTCTTGTTTACAGCAAAAGATATTGATAAAACGGTCGGACAACTTTCTGGTGGACAAAAAGCAAGATTAACGCTAACCGTTTTGTCCTTAGAACATAGTAATTTCTTATTGATGGATGAGCCAACTAATCATTTAGATTTGGAAGCCAAAGAAGTGCTTGAGCAAGCTTTACAAAAGTTCGATGGTACCTTACTATTTGTCTCACACGACCGCTACTTTATTAATCAATTAGCCAATAAGATTGTTGAAGTTAATCCTCAACAGGCAACAGTCTATGAAGGAGATTACACTTATTATTTAGATAAAAAAATAAGCAACTTAACACCACCAAAATTGTGCCTAAGCTAGACAATGAAGACGCACAAAAAGCCACTAAATTATCTT
Organism: Lactobacillus sp. ESL0237; assembly: GCF_003692985.1. NCBI lineage: Bacteria > Bacillati > Bacillota > Bacilli > Lactobacillales > Lactobacillaceae > Lactobacillus > Lactobacillus sp. ESL0237. The sequence continues at coordinate 20,215 of NZ_REHE01000010.1, forward strand.
ACCAGGAGCAAAAAGTAAAAGACTCACAAAAGCGTAAACTACAGCGACAGGTTGAAGAAATTGAAGTTGAAATTGATAATTTAGAAAGACAACAGAAAACAATTCAGAGCGAAATGGCTGATCCGCTAATTGCAACTGACTTTAGCAAACTTGGACCTTTACAAGAAGACTTAGCAGCAATTCAAACTGAACTAACTAAAACGAATGAGAAATGGGAAAAGATCATGATTGAGCTTGAAAATTTTTAAAGTTAATAATAAATTTAATTTAATATTAACTTTAATATTAGAAAGGAGCGTCAATGGAGTATCAAGTAACTAAAAATATAAGTTTGGCAGCATTAAAATCTTTATATGAAAGTGTCGGTTGGACTTCATACACTGTAGACATGCCCTCTTTAAAAATTGCTCTTGAAAATTCCCTAGATGTTATTGCAGCCTTTGATAATCAACAATTAGTTGGCTTAATTCGAGTTGTCGGTGATGGTATTTCGATTATTTATATTCAAGATTTATTAATTCAACCTAAATATCAGCATAAAGGAATCGGTTCTCATCTAGTAACACTAGTCTTAAAAAAATACAAAAATGTAAGACAAAAATTATTATTAACCCTTGATGAACCTAACACTCGTTCCTTTTATCAAAAATGTGGTTTTATGTCCTGCGATCAAGGATCATTAGTAGCCTTTTATCGTGAATATTAAAAAAGTTGACTTCTTTAATAAAGAGGTCAACTTTTTTAATTCAAAATCTAATCAGCATAAGGTAATTCAAGTGAAGGATCGGCATTCAGCGCTAAATCAGCAAACTTTCCTTCGTTATATAAGTTATAGGCAGCTGCACCAATCATGGCTGCATTATCACCACACAATTTTAATTCTGGAAGAATAACTTTCAAGTCAAAGTTTGAAGGAAGTTGCTTAATTTCTATCTTCAGCCGATCACGTAAACCTCGATTAGCTGCAACTCCACCGCCCATAATGAAAGTTTTAGGATGATATTGCTTAATTGCGCGTACTGTTTTTTTGGCTAAGACATCAACTACTGCTGCTTGAAAACTAGTCGCTAAATCATACTTATTCAAGCTCTGATGAAGCTGATCTGCATGGTGACAGGTATTGATAAAGGCACTTTTCAGACCAGAAAAAGAAAAGTCGTAATTGTCATCTTCCATCATAGCTCGCGGAAAGTTAAATGTATCTTGTCCCCGATGCGCCCACTCATCAATCGTCTTACCGGCGGGATAATTAACACCCAGCACTCGACCAATTTTATCATATGCTTCGCCTACAGCATCATCGCGCGTATCACCAACAATTTCAAAATGGGTTGCGTCCTTCAACAAAACAATTTCAGTATGTCCACCAGAAACTTGTAAAGCAAGTGCAGGATAATCAATTTTAGCAGTTAATTGCGCAGCCATGATATGACCCATAATATGATCAACGCCAATCAAAGGGATACCAGTTGCCATTGAAGCTGCCTTGGCAGCACTGACGCCAATTAAAAGTGCACCAACTAAGCCTGGTCCATAAGTTACAGCAATCGCATCAATATTCTTCCAAGTAACCTTTGCCTCTTCTAAGGCCTTTGTGGTGATTTGACTAATCACTTCAATATGGTGTCGACTAGCAACTTCAGGAACAACGCCACCAAAGCGTTGATGACTTTTAATTTGAGTAGCCACCACCATACTTTCTACTTCACAACCATTTTTAACTACTGCAGTTGAAGTTTCATCACAGGAACTTTCATAAGCTAAAATACGGACTTCTTTTTTTCTATCCAAATTTAAATCCTTCCCTTTGTTAATGCCTTAATTCCAAAATCATGCCCAGACCATCTTGCTGAACATCTTGATAATAATTCGCGTGTACAAATCTAACTCGAAAGCCTAAACTTTCATAAAGCAGACGTGCCCTTTCATTGTCTGCCCTAACTTCTAAACTAATCAAGTAACATTGCTGCTTTTTAGCAAATTTAGATAAAAGTTGGATTAGATATGTGCCCAAACCATGATTTTGCCATGCTGGATCGACTGCTAAATTAGTAATATGCGCTTCCTTACCTTGTAGCCTTATTCCAGCTAAAGCAATTAACTCTGTTTCCTTGTAAACCAGCAAATAGAGCGAGTCATTTTTACACAATTCAGCTTGAAAAATTGTGCTATTCCATGGTAAGTAGCCATGATAAACCCTGCTTTCCAGTAAAAGTATCTTAGAAAGGTCACTTAGTTGAGCTGGCACTATTTTTAAACAATGGTTGTTCATTTTAAAGGTAAACGCCTTAAAAGCAAGTCCGTGCTCTGAATAGAATGCTTGGCTAAACTTCTTCCACATACTTACTATCTGGGCCGAAATCTTGCCCCGTCTTTTTGTGCCAGTCTACTTCTGCTTGCGTTCGGCGCAGATAATTAGGTAATAATTTATCTGGCTCGACTGTTTTTTCAGAATTTGCTAATCGCCCAATAAGACCCGCATGAATTTGATTTTGTTGCATTGAGCCGTAACTGTATGGTACATCAATGTTTTTAATTAATTCTGCCTGTTTTTCAAAACCTGTACCCACAAAAATAACTTGCTTAAGTTTATGATCGACAAAATAATTTTTAATTTTCGTTAGTAATATATCAATATGATAATGACCATCAGCAATTATATTAGTCAACTGCTTATCTGCATTTACATACGCACCAGCAAAGAAATTGTCATTGCGCGCATCAAGACCAGCAACAATAAGAGTTTGGGTTGCGTTACAACTTGCCGCTAATGCCTGTAGAGTTGAAACTCCAACCACTTCTTTTTGTAAAATACTGGCGAACATTTTTACTGTAGTTACGCCAATACGTAATCCCGTATATGATCCTGGTCCAAGCGCTACTGCGAAACGATCAATATCTTTAAGTTCCAAGTGATTAGACTCTAAAATATCTTTAATCAATGGATCAAGATGTTCACTATGATTGCGCTCATCAATTTCATTTTTTTCAACTACAATTGTATCATCTTGATTTAAGGCTACACTTAAATTATTAGTTGCGGTTGACACACTTAAAATTTTCATTTTTAACTACTTTACCTTTTTCAAATTATCGATTAATCTTGATGCGTGAAATTGCCATTAAAACAAAGTAAACCACTATCATTTGAACCCAGGGAACTATTATTTCCATTGGTGCTCGCTGAACTAATGCTGCCTTATAGTCTACATTATAGAGAAGATGAAGCCATAAGGTATTCATACCAACGTTTACAATAATTGAAACTAATAATACTGCAACCACAATTCGCCATATTTTTACTGGCTTTTGATAAAAGAATAAACCATAAATAAATGGACCTACCATTGCACTTAGTGTAAAGCCAATAAAAAAGCCCCCTTGATTGCCAAATAATGCTGAAGAAACCAAATCAGCAATTCCACCTCCAGCAGCACCCCAAACTGGACCAAACATATAACCTAATAAGACACTACCGATAAAACCTAGTCCAATATGAGCTAAGCTAGTTCCAATAGTAAAGCGCTCAAGAATAATTTTCATTGCAACTATAATGCCCAACAAAATCAAATCGCGCAATTCGATCTTTAGCATTTTTTTTATTGGCATTCACAGCACTTTCTTTCCATATTTAATTTAGTTTTTTATAAAAAAGCATAAATTATATTATAACTTGCGCCATAATATTTCACAAACTGATTTGTCATTTCGATCTTGATCACTAATTGCATGATATGACTTAATCTCTGTTTCATGATCAACAGTAGTTATACATGAATATGGTAGATCACCATAACGGACTTCTAAATTAAACTTAATGTCAATTACTTTCGCTACATGCTGCTTTAAAAATTCCCGATCAAACATATCAATAAACCAATTAAAATAGTGCCCATTGGTCATATGATGATTAGTATCTAAATCATCATAGCACACCCGATACTGCCGCTTTTTGTCATACTTTGCTTGAACTCTTAATCGGGGAAAACGTGGCAATTTTTTCAAAAAAGGAATACCAATTTCGGCCATCATTTCTTGATCAGTCGAAACTAATTTACGCTTTTGTAAATCAAACAAAACCCATTCACTTTCTACATTAATTAGTTCATTTCCTTTTTGATCACTGAAAAGATAATTTCGATATTCTAAAAAACGGTTATAGCCTACCGGTTCAGTCGAGACAATAATTTCTTCGTTTGGTTTGGGTAAGCGATTAATTTCGATATGATATTGCGTTACCACCCAGCCAAGTCCCTTTTTAGCTAAGGCATTAGTACTTGCAATTCCACTACTTAACTGATGTTCGGAAACGCTCATCATTAAATCAATCATTGCCGGTAATTTTAAATTTTCATTTTCATCACATTCATAAAATTCTACTTGATGTTTTTCACTATATCTCATTTGATCTACCTATAATTTTTCTTGATGGTAACGCTCATATAATTCGTTTTTAGATACATTATTTGTGGTTGCAACTTGCTTAATAGCTGATTTTTTGCTTTCACCTTGACTAACTTGTCTATCTACTAATTCAATTAACTCAGGCCATGTTAATGATTGGAGCTGGTCAGAATTTGGCGATATCAAAATCACAAATTCTCCTCGAGGAGTATTTTGCTTAAAATAATTGGTCACTTCTTCAAGTGTACCACGTATAAATTCTTCATGAATTTTAGTTAATTCACGTGCAACGACAATTTTACGCTCAGGTGAAATAACAGTCTTCATATTAGCTAGTGTTTTAGATAAACGATGCGGTGCTTCATAAAAAATTGAAGTTGCATGTGCAGCATTCATTTGGTTAAAAAATGGCTGTTGCTCACCTAATTTCCGTGGCAAAAAGCCATAATATGTAAATGGCTGTGCATCAAAGCCAGATGCAATTAGAGCTGTTGTAAAAGCTGATGCCCCAGGCAAAGGGATTACTGCAATATCATTTTCAATGCAATGCTGTACCAAAATATAACCTGGATCAGAAATGACTGGCATACCGGCATCGCTAATCTCAGCAATTACTGCTCCTTCTTTCATCATCTTAACTAATTCTGGTGCCCGTTCTTGTGAATTATATTTATGAAAAGCTAACATGTGATTGTGAACACCAATTTTTTCTAATAAGATTCCACTAGTTCTTGTATCTTCTGCTGCAATATAATCTGCATTTTGTAAAATATTTTTTGCTCTGATTGTGATATCTTCTAAGTTTCCAATAGGAGTCGGTACTAAATAAAGTTTACCTTCATCTTTATCATAACTACTTTGCCGTTGCATCTAATCTATCCTTTACCGTGATTTCTTTTTCTCACCAAAATTGTCGAGAATATCTAAACAAAACATGCAATCTGAACTAGGATCGCGATGCGAGCCATAGTACATATTACAAATGTGATAGCCTGAGTTATAAATTTGCCGTAACGATTCTAAACCACTTTGATTTTTGATTGAACCATTATTGGCTGCATTTAGTTTATCCATCTTTTCACGAAGTAATTGATTTTCTACTTTTAGCTCAGTATTTTCTTTAAGTGTATCTAAAATACTGTTTTCTAAACTCTCAATTGTCTTAGTCATCCTGACCATTGATTCATGGAGTTGTTGTAACTTTGAATAAGAATCCACCATCTATACACCTACCGTTTCCATTGCAAAGCAAGATAATCAAGAAGATTACGAAAATTAACATTACTACAACGCATTTGATCTATTTTAAGGAGGTCTTTTAGCATTTTGCCACCTGACTGCAAATTACCACTATCAATATCTTTTTGGGCTAAATCTTTTAATAAAAACCATAAATAATCTTGTTTTGCTCTACTTTTGACTGTATCAGCAAGTTGATGGGCGCTAACTAAAGCTAGTGGATTTTGTTCCACCATTTCTTCGTAAAAATATTTGCCCAACTTTGCTAAATTTGTTGTATCATCAAGTTCTTCAAGCTCATTTTGACTAAAGCCTTGTTCTATTAGTTTTTCGTTCCTATCAGTATTTTGTGAATTAGGTACAAAATTGATTATTTGCGTGCGCGATTTAATTGTTGGCAAGATTTGATTCACATTATTTGCGATTAAAATTGTAACTACCGGTGCAATCGGTTCTTCCAATAAATTAAGCAACGCATTAGCAGCGGGAAGAGATAATTTTTCAGCTTGATTAATAAAAAAGAACCTTATAGGGCTCTGAACTGGGCTCTTAGCTAGTTCTTCTTTTAAAAAACGAATTTGATCAATACTTAAACTTTGCTTATTTTCAGGTTCAATAAGTAAAACATCAGGATGATTACCTGAAATGATTTGCTGGCAATTCTTGCAAGTTCCATCCGGCTTTTCCATCCCAGTGCAATTGGATAAGCAAGCAAGCCAATAGGCTGTATTTACTGCTTCTTGTTCATTGATATCTATAAACAGATAACTATGGCCTAATTTCCCTTGTTCATAAGTACGCCTTAAGAAAGCAACTTGCTTTTGAGCGGGATTAGTAATATCAACTAGCATTTAAAATTTCTTAAATTCTTCTACTGACAACACAAAACACGTTGCACCGCCCACAGTAATTTTAACTGGTTGCCGGCTCACATCAAAACCAGTCATCATCATATTAGGGTTCATATACTCTTCGCGTGCTTTTGATTCATCCTTAATGATGCGCAAAACTTTTTTAACACGTTGCTCATCAACTCCAATCATAAACGTAGTATTTCCTTCGCTTAAAAAACCCCCGGTAGTTGATAATTTAGTAACTGGAATACTTTCCTTAACAAAGGCATGTTGTAACTTATTAGCGTCTTCTTTTTGAACAATTGCAATTATTAGTTTCATTATATTTAATCCTTTAACAATTCTTTTGGTAAACTGTTTATAATAATTTTAGCACAAGCCTGTACCACTTGATTAAGTGGCTTTTGCGCATCAACTATTTTGATCCGTACAGGATTTTCTTGAATAAGTTTCAGGTAACCATGGTAAACTTTTTGATGAAAAACTAATTCTTCTTGATCTAAGCGATCCACTTTTATTGAACGATTTTTTACAATTCTAGCTAAACCAACTTTAGGTTCGATATCTAAAAAAATTGTTAAATTTGGTTCAATTTTACTAGTAGCAAAATCATTAATTTCTTTAATAGCAGAAATTCCCAGATTACGGCCAACCCCCTGATATGCAAGTGAGCTGTCCACAAAACGATCCGAAAATACAATTTTTCCTGCTTTAAGAGCTGGAATGATAGTTTCTGCCATATGCTGACTACGAGCTGCTGCATATAGCAACGCTTCCGTTTTGGCACTTATTTTTTCATTGTCGGGATCTAAAATGATCTGCCGAATTTTTTCTGCAATTTGTGAACCGCCTGGTTCACGTGTTACTAGATATTGTGTTTTAATGAGTGGCGCAATTTTAGCGACCACATGTTCTAAAACTGTACTTTTTCCGGCCCCATCTGGCCCCTCAAAACTGATAAAATAACTTTTCATAAAACTCTCCATGAGTCTATTCTACAAGAGTTTGTTCTATATGAACACCCTAACGTACTTTTAATTTAAACAAAAATAAAAAAGTCCTATAATCAAGGACTTTTTATTCTGAAATCGCATTGGTAAAACCACTAAATCTTGTGTTTCGGTGCCGTGCCTCGTCATACAAAAAAGCATATTTAGCAAGTAAAATTTTCCCTGCAACTATATTATTTTCTGACATATCAAGCGTTGTTGCATCTAAACTTTTTTCTACCGCAATTTCGGCTTGTAATTTTTCAATAGTAGTTATTAATCGCTGATCGCCTAATTCTTTAACTTTATTTTGTGACATTAAATTGATGTTCTCCCTTGTACTGCCCGCTTTAAAGTAATTGAATTTGCATACTCAATATCACTACCTACAGCAAGACCTGCAGCCAAACGTGTCACTTTAATTCCAGCCGGCTTAATTAACTTTCCAATATACATCGCTGTTGCTTCACCTTCTGGCGTTGAGTTTAGGGCTAAAATCACTTCTTTAACCTGGTCTTGTTTTTGTAAGCGAACAATAAGCGATTTAATGTTGATTTCTTCTGGACCAATCCCATCTATTGGCGATAAAACACCATGTAAAACATGATATAAACCGCTATATTCGCCCATTTCTTCAAAAGCCATGACATCTTTAGGTTGTTCAACCACCATAATCGTTGACTGCTCACGCTCAGAATTGCTACAAATTACACATGGGTCGTGCTCTGTGATATTGCCGCAAATCGAACAACGATGCAATTTTGCTTTAACTTCATTTAGTGCAATACTAAAATCATGAACATCATCATCAGGCATATCAAGTGTATAAAAAGCTAAGCGAATTGCTGTTTTTTCACCAATTCCGGGCAACTTCATATAAGAATCAATTAAATGTGCAATTGGTGTTGGATATTGCAATTAAATCATACCCTTCGTGTACTTACCTAAACTAGCTTGTGTAGCCTCATCAATTTTTGTTAATCCCTTATTAACTGCATCAATCACTAAGTCTTGTAACATATCTGGATCATCTGGATCAATGGCATCTTTGTTAATTTTAATCCCCTTTAAGTGGCGATCACCACTAAAGGTGGCCACAACTAAATCATCAACCGAGCTACCAGTAAATTCTTGCTCAGTGAGATTTTGTTGTTCTTGCGTCATTTGCTCTTGTAACTTTTTAGCTTGTTTCATCATTTGTTGCATATTCATGCCACCAATTCCACCAAAACTAGGTCTTTTACTCATCTTTTTCTCCTTTATTAATCTTTTATATTTACTGCTTCACCAAATAAGTCTTTGGCTTTGGCAACAACTTCAATATCAGTTTTATCCTTAAGTTCACTTAATTCTTTACTACTATTTTTGGGACTAGCAGTCTGCTTTTTTTTATTTGCCAGCTCTTGCCGATGGCTTTGTAAAAATTCACTGCGAACAGTAAACCAATCCTTATCTGGGACTAAAACAATTTCATAATTATGTTGCGTCGACTTGGCAATTTGATTAGTTATTATTTGTAATAAATCTTCATCTGAACTTGCTTTTTCAAACCAAAGGGTATACTTGCATTTCATTACAACTTGGTCTGAACTCGCTGCTACTGGCTCTAGGACCTCAAGAACGGCTCTTTGTGAAACACCTAGAACCGACTGTAAATCAGCCCAAACATCTTTAATTGTCTGCAAATCATGTTTGGTCGCATTTTCCAAAACATGATAAACCCGTTGCCGATTCTGTTGGCTAGTGTGCCCACTCTTTTTCGCTCTTTTTACGCTTTTAATTTCTTTGACTGGCTTGCTCTTTTTCGTCACACTATTATTTTCACTATTAATATGGTAGACTCGGCTACTATTAATGCTAGTTGTAGTCTCACTTAAGGAAGATACTTTTTGCTTTAAAACGACCATTTGCTCTTTTAAAGCATGAATTTCTTCGCTTAATTTTTTTTCAGAATTAGTGCTATTCGCTTCACCTAAGCTAGTTTGACTAGTACTTTCAACTATGAATACTTCAAGTGGGATTTGTTGCTGATTGGTATATCTCAAATTAGTCAAAGCATTATTGGCAAAAACTATCAGATCAAAATAGCTATCTACTGTAAATTCTTTAATTTGCTCAATGAAAGTTTCACTACAAAAATTACTATGATTATCAGTCCCAGTTTTGAGCACTAACAAACAGTTAGTTGCCAAATCAATTAACTCATCTAAAATATTTTTTGAGCTGGCACCCTGTTGCAACTGCTTATGGGCAAGTTCTATTGCCTTAACGGCATCCTTATTTAAAATTGCTAATAAAATTTGTTCAATCGTTTCTCTAGCAGCAAAACCTGTAATTTCTAAGGCAGTAGCATATTTTACTGTATCTTGTTCATAACTTAATAATTGATCTAAGATACTTAATGCATCCCGCATACCACCATCAGCAACTTGAGCAATCACCTTTAAAGCTCGATCTTCATATTTGATATTTTCTTGCTCAAGAATATACTTCATCCGTTGCTTAAGATCATGATTAGTAATCCGTTTAAAATTATAACGCTGCGTTCTAGAAATAATGGTAGCAGGAACTTTTTGCAATTCGGTTGTTGCCAAAATAAAAACTACATGCTCAGGTGGCTCTTCCAATGTCTTCAATAGTGCATTAAATGCCCCCATTGATAACATGTGAACCTCATCAATAATATATACCTTATACTTACCCTGCGTAGGCGCATATTTTACTTTATCACGAATCTCACGAATTTCGTCAACCCCATTATTTGAGGCAGCATCAATTTCCATGATATCAGCCATAGCACCCTTATCAGCAGCAATACAATTAGCACATTCATTGCAGGGCTCGCCATCTTGGAGATTAGTACAATTTAAAGCTTTGGCAAAAATTTTTGCACACGAAGTTTTCCCTGTTCCCCGCGGTCCAGCAAAAAGAAAAGCATGCGAAATGGTATCACGCTTAATCGCGTTTTTTAAAGTATTTGTAATATCTGCTTGACCAACTACACTGTCAAAAGTTCGTGGTCGCCATTTGCGGTATAAAGCTTGATAAACCATTGATAATCTTCCCTAGTAAAAAACTCTTAACTCTTCGAAAGAGTTAAGAGTTTGTAAATGTCTAATAAAAGGCACATGTCCAAGCAACCTTAGTGCTGCTACCTTCCGGTCCTGACACGCTTTGGAGGTCGAACATTGCCCATAAAGTATAATAACTTATTTTACTAAATTTTTCCACTAATTTGCGGAATCTTTTCCGATTTCCTGATCATTTTTTAAAGCTTTTTTGGCTAATTTTTGTTTCCGGCGAATTGCTCGGAAAAAATCCTTTAACATTTGACTAGCTTCTTCACGGTATAAGCCGCGAATAACCTGAGGATGATGATTAAATTTACTAATGCTAAACAAGTCAATCACACTGCCTGCCGCACCAGCTTTAGGATCCAAGGCGCCAAAGTAGACGCTTTTTATTCTGGAATTGATAATTGCCCCAGCACACATTGGGCATGGTTCTAGTGTGACAAACAAGCTACAATCGATTAATCGCCAAGTGTTTAGCTTAGTGCATCCCTGCCTAATTGCCATCATTTCAGCATGTTGCGTAGCATCTTGATCAAGTTCGCGCCGATTATACCCGCTACCAATAACTTGACCAGCTGGATCCACTAAAATTGCACCAATAGGAACTTCACCTTTTTCTTGCGCTTTATTTGCTTGCTCAAAGGCTAATTGCATGTACTTTTTCTTTTCTTCACTTGAAAAAGACATTAATTATTCACCGCCTGCAAAATGTAGTAACCTTTATCTCGGTCCAAGATGGTGCAATTCCCAAAAGTAGCCTTTAAAAGCTTGCGTGCACTAGGTTCACCTTGCTTTTTTTGGATGACAACAAGAATTTTGCCATTTTTAACCAGGTGATTTTTAGCACCCGATAAGATACTGGTAACAACACTTTTACCAGCACGAATTGGCGGATTAGTCACAATTAGCCCAAATTTTTTGTCATTCGCTATTTTCTCATAAACATTAGACTGATAAATTGCCACATTGCTTATTTGATTCATGGCGGCATTTCTCTTTGCTAGCGCCAAACCGCGCTCATTGACATCAATCATCTCCACAGTTTGCTCTGGCCAAAATTTCGCAGCAAAAAGGCCCAACGGACCATAACCTGCTCCGACATCTAAAATTCCTTTAGCGGGAAAAGAAACTTGGGCCATCTGCTTAATTAAAGCACCTGAACCATAGTCGACCCGCATTTTTGAAAAAACACCTGCATCCGTGGTGAATTTTAGGTCTATTCCAGCAACATGATAGTCAACTATGTGCTCATCATGGTCCGAAGTAGGATTAGCCACATAATACATTTGATTTTTTTGCTCAGTCATCACTTACTCATCTCTAACTTTAATCTTATTGAAATTATTCTATCGTTGATTAGGCTTTTTGCAAAGAGAATTAGTAATCGCTCCTATAAAAAAATCAGTTTAAATCAATAAAATTTTAACTTTTATGTTAATTAACTTCGTTGATGCACGTTAATTGCTTTAGTACTTGGAAAAACTCTTTTTGCATAATAATACTTTTGAAAATCAGCATGCCAATTAGAGTCGGTAGGTGATGGAGCAATTCCAGTAGCATACAGGCACTGCATCACTAAGCCTGAGTCGTCAATTGATGTTCCTATTTTTTAGTGGCAACCTCACTTAATATAGTCGTTTCTTGTAGAAGAGTAGTTCAAATTTTTATCAAGTAGACTTGCCTAATATCCCTCAATATAGAAACTACTCATTTGTGGTTGACGAAACTACTTAAGAATTTGATAACGCTAAATAGTCATAAGTGTAATTGGTTTGCTCTGATCTGCTGAACTGGACCAACAACTTTTGGATTATTACGATATAAGTATGGTTTTTCGTCTGTTTTATTTACTCTTTCTTCAAAAATTTCAAATAAAATCTGACTAATTTAAAAAGTATACCATTAAATTAAGTAATCAAAATTACTAAAAATAAAATACATGATTCTGCTTATTACAGAATCATGTATCAAAACTATATTCTATAGCTAAAACAGCTAGATATATTTATTTTAAGTCCTACTAGTATTAATAAATGACACCAATAGCAGAGTATACTTGTCCTTTAGCAGTTACAGTAACAGCTCCGATACCAATTGTCTTATCGTTAGGTTTTAATAAAATATCCCGATGAATCCAATTAGAATCAGCATCATCATAAATATATTCATAAATCATATTAGCAGCCACTTGCGCACTAGTACCTGTTGCCAATGGAATTAACTTATTGTTATCGTGATTAACGGTCCAACCCCAAGGAAACATCGCAATACATTCCTCTGTATTATGCCGTTTGATTTTAGCTTGGTCAAAATAATTGTTTAAGATAAATCCTCCGTGCTCATCATAATGAGAAAAGTTAGTTGGTAAAAGATGGGTCCTATTTTGGACCACTTGATCACAGTATGCATCTTCACTAACTGGATTAAGACCACGCAACACTCTTTCCTTGTTTAAGACCTTTAAAAACTCTTGCCGAAATTCTGTTAGCGAAAAATCAGCAATTGTTGACGGTTTACTCGTTGGTTTATTTTCATCCGCTGGCTTATTTGGCTTTGGTTCATCCGCTGGCTTGTTGGGTTTGGACTCATCCTCTGGCTTATTGGGTTTGGGCTCATCCTCTGGCTTATTTGGCTTTGTTTCATCTGTTGGCTTATTTGGCTTCGGCTCATCCGCTGGCTTATTTGGCTTTGTTTCGTCCGTTGGTGTATTTGGTTTTGTTTCATCCGCTGGCTTGTTAGGCTTGGGCTCGTCCGTTGGCTTATTTGGCTTTGGTTCATCCGCTGGCCTATTTGGCTTTGGTTCATCCGCTGGCCTATTTGGCTTTGGTTCATCCGTTGGTGTATTTGGTTTTGTTTCATCCGCTGGCTTGTTAGGCTTGGGCTCGTCCGTTGGTGTATTTGGTTTTGTTTCATCCGCTGGCTTGTTAGGCTTGGGCTCGTCCGTTGGTGTATTTGGTTTTGTTTCATCAACCGGCTTGTTTGGCTTGGGTGAAGTTATCTTAGTTGGTAATTTATATTTTTTTATTTCAACATTTTTTACCGGAACATATTTCTTTAATGCTGGTACATAATAGTATTTTCTGCCTTTTATTTTTTTAACAACAGTAACTTTAATTATTGCACCCTTCTTTAAGACCTTCTTTAAGACCTTCTTTAATTTGTGCCCCTTTTTATTATATACATGGGTTTGCTTAATCACTTTTACCCGTTTAGTAGTCGAAATTGTAATTGGGCTGGAACTTTTTACCACACTAGCCCTAAGGACAATGGGACTCAAAAATAGACTACTACCAAGACTGGCCGTCGCTAAAACAGATAATAACGCTTTATGATGTTTATTATTTTTCACAATTAACTCCTCTTACTTAATAGTTACCTACATGTCTACTAGTTCATTTATAGTAAGAATAATAAAAAATTATTGTACTTTAATAAGTTATTAGTTATTAGTTCTTAATTATTAATAAATTATAAACTACTATATTTTATATATTTAATCTTTGGTCAACCTGTATTAACAAAATAATTTGTTTCATACCCTTAACAATAAATATACATATATATTTTATCACAATTAAAAAATAAAGAATGTTTTTTATTATTAATAAACAAAAGTTAAATTGTTTAAACTAGAACTTGAAATTTCTAGCTAGGCCTTATTTATTGCAGTATTTGCCCCTCACTAGATATTCTAGATAAGCTGAAAAATATTACTATATATTATTTTTATCTATACACTAGTAAATGAAATTACTGGCGGATATAACTAATTTAATGATTAAAAATAAGTCAGGCAAACCTTGAAAAAGCAATCATTACTTCTTTGCTCATCATCTATTATCATTTTACTATTTCACTTACCCTGAAATTAGCATACTTAACTATTAGCCATAAAAATAAATATATAAACTTGGCGGATCAAAATTATTTCTTATCACATCAAAAGCACAACAGGAGCCCAGTTGAAAAACCAAAAACAGCGCAATCTCAAAAACACTGAGATCACGCTGTTTCTTATTAACTTGTCCAGTTGGACTGTAACTATTTCAAAGTTACAGAAGCGCCAACTTCTTCAAGTTTAGCCTTAATGTCGTTAGCTTCATCTTCAGAAACGCCTTCCTTAACGTTCTTAGGTGCACCATCAACAAGATCTTTTGAGTCCTTAAGGCCAAGTCCAGTAATATCACGGACAACCTTAATAACCTTAACCTTTTCTTGGCCTGCACTAGTCAATTCTACATCATAGCTTGACTTAGCTTCAGCTTCACCAGCAGCACCAGCTACAGCAACTGGAGCAGCAGCTGAAACGCCAAATTCATCTTCAATAGCCTTTACAAGGTCATTTAATTCAAGAATTGAAGCACTCTTTAAGTCTTCAATAATCTTTTCAGTATCTAAAGCCATACTTATGTATCCTCCGAAATTTTAATATTTAGAAAAAAATTATTTTATTTATTCTGCAGATTCATCCTTTGAATCAGCAACAGCTTTAACAGCATATGCGAAATTGCGCACAGGTGCTTGTAATACAGAAACAAGCATTGAAAGCAAGCCTTCGCGACCTGGGATAGCAGCAAGAGCCTGGATTTCTTCTTTAGAAGTTATCTTACCTTCAAGCACACCACCCTTAATGTCAATAACATCAAAGTCCTTCTCATACTTAGCAACAATTCGAGCAGGCTCAGTAATATTATCTGCATTATCAGTGTAAACAACAGCTGTTGGTCCAACAAAAGTGTCTTCAAGACCTTCAATGCCCGCCTTAGCAGCCGCACGTCTTAAGTAAGTATTCTTAATAACCTTCATCTTAACATCATTAGCACGAAGTTCTTGACGCATGTTAGTAACTTCTTCAACAGTTAAGCCAAGGTAATTAATCACCAAAACAGCTTTGGCAGCTTTAAGTTCTTCAGCAAATGCATTAACAAACTTTTCTTTTTCAGCAATAGCAGCTTTACTCAAACGAATTCACCTCCATCAAATTCATTAATAAATTCCATAAGGCCTAAAAACTCCATGCCAAGCAAGACATGGAGTTTTAAAAATCTTCATCATCTTCTGGCCTCGGCGGGAAATTAAGGCACTAGACCACCCGCGTCTTAGGTAGAATTTACTTTCAATAGTATAGCAGGCTTGCATTGTAAAAGCAAGCTATCAATTATTTTTATTCTCAATTAGTTCAAATAATTCGCCAGAAACCTTATAAATTACCCAATTGGCAATATTAACTATGTGATCACTAATTCTTTCAAGTAAACGAATAATCACAAAATAACTAGCTGAAGCAACGGCAACGTTGGGATCTTGTTCAACCCCATCAATAATCATTTTTCGGGCTTTCTTATAATCATCATAAACTTCTTTATGACCTTCAACCATTTCACGCGCAGTCTTTTCATCTTCTTGCACATAAGCTGTCAGAACCTTAATTAGCATTAAACGCACCTGATGAGTCATCCGTGAAATAATTTCTTCGACTTCTGAGATACGCGGATTACCTTTAACACGTACAGTCTCTACCGCTATACTATTAGCATTCTCACCAATTCTTTCAAGGTCTGTAGTTGCTTTAAGAATACTAATTACTACCCGAAAATCAGTTGCAACTGGTTGCTGCAAGGCCATTAAGTCTAAAGCTTTTTTTTCAATTCTAATTGCTTCTTTGGCCACTTCTTTATCTTCTTCAATCATTTCTTGGGCCATCATTTTATCATGGGCCACAAATGATCGGGTTCCTTTGTCAATTAAATCATTAACTAGTACACCCATTTCCATAAATCTGGTATTTAATTTTTTTAGTTCATCTAAAAATATTTCATGCATAAAAACTTACTCCTATATATTAACCGAACCGACCATTTAGATAATTACTAGTAATTTCTTTTTTAGGTGCCAAAAACATTGCTTCAGTTGAACCAGATTCAATTAATTCACCATTCATTAGAAACGCCACTTGATCTGAAACGCGACTAGCTTGTTGCAAGTTATGGGTCACCATAATAAAGGTGTACTTTTTCTTTAATCCCATTAGAGTTTCTTCAATTTCTGCACTTGAAATTGGATCTAATGCGGAGGTCGGTTCATCAAGCAAAACCACTTCTGGTCTAACCGCCAAAGCACGAGCAATACAAATTCTTTGTTGCTGCCCACCAGAAAATTCTTGAGCATTTCGCTGTAAATTATCTTTAGTTTCTTCCCAAATTGCAGCTTGCTTTAAACTTTCTTCAACTCGCTGCTCAATTACAGTTTTATCTTTAACTCCAGCTACTCTCAGACCATAAGCTACGTTATCAAAAACTGAAAACGGAAAGGGGGTCGGCTGTTGAAAAACCATCCCAACTTTTTTTCGCAAAGAAACTAAATCAAGATGAGTATGATAAATATCCTTATCTTCTAACAAAATTTTGCCACTAATTTTAATATTATCGATATCATCATTCATGCGATTTAAGCAACGTAAGAAAGTCGACTTACCACATCCAGATGGACCAATTAATGCTGTTAATTTTTGAGCTGGAAATTTTAAAGTTATTCCATGTAAGGCTTCATATTTTCCATAGCTCAATTTAACATCTTGTGCTTCCATGACATTTTTCATACGCTTGCTCCTTTAGCCAAAACTACCTTGAATATACTTTTCTGTGATTGAGCCCTGCGGATTAGTAAAAATATTAGAGGTGGTGTCATATTCAAGTGCATGGCCTAAATGAAAGAAAGCTGTATATTCACTAATCCTTGATGCCTGCTGCATATTGTGTGTAACCATAACCATCGTATATTTTTCTTGCAACTGCTTTAACGTATCCTCTAGTTTAGCTGTTGAAACTGGATCTAATGCACTTGCTGGTTCATCCAAAAGCAAAATTTCAGGCTTTAGGGCAATCGCCCGAGCAATACATAACCGCTGCTGTTGTCCACCAGAAAGGGCTAATGCGCTTTGGTCTAATTTATCCTTAACCTCATCCCACAGAGCAGCTGCCCGCAAACTTTCTTCAACTAATTGTTCCAAAGTAGCTTTATCATGCTGCCCGTTTGCTTTTAAAGCATAGATAATATTATCTTTAATTGATTTGGGAAAAGGATTAGGTTTTTGAAAAACCATTCCAATTGTCTTACGTAATTCATAAACATTAATCTTCTTTTGGTTCACATCAAGATCATGAAAAATTATACTACCATCAACTCTAGCAACCTGATCATTCATGCGATTAAGTGAACGTAAAAATGTCGATTTACCTGATCCTGAAGCACCAATAAGTGCTGTGATTGTATTTTTTTTAAAGCCCAAACTAACATCAAACAGTTTTTGAATTGTACCGCCATAAAATACACTCAAATCTTGTGTATAAATAGCACACTCGTCTTCATCAAAAGTTTTAATATAGTTAGGTTGATTTTGCCAATTTTCCATAGAAGTTCCTTATTTTATCTTAGCCCCAGTTAATCGTTTATACAGATAATTACCTAGTGCCCGAGCACCAAAATTAAATATAATTACCACAATTACTAATAGAGCGGAAGTAGCTGCTGAAACAACATTTACATCTGGAATAATTCCTTCTGTATTAACTTTCCAAATATGAACAGCCAATGTTTCAGCGGGACGCATTACGTTTAAAAAACTAGTTGGGCTGAACATATTCCAGTTTGAATAGTCGACTGTCGAGCCACTTTGACCTGCTGTATAAATTAAAGCTGCTGCTTCACCAAAAACACGTCCTGCACTTAAAATTACTCCAGTGATTATTCCGGGTAAAGCGGCAGGAATTACAATTCCTCGAATAGTTTTCCAATTTGATAGTCCCAAAGCCCAACCTGCTTCACGTTGGGTCTGCGGTACACCTTTAATTGCTTCTTCAATATTACTTGTTAAAATTGGTAAATTGAAAAAGGTTAAGGCAAGCGCACCAGAAATAATAGAAAAACCTAACCCAAATTGCACTACAAATACTAAATAACCAAATAAGCCAACAACTATCGATGGTAAAGAACTCAAAATTTCAATTGTAGTTCTAATTAATTGCGTTAGCCAATTATTGGTTGCGTACTCGGCAAGGTAAATCGCTGCCCCCAGTGCAATTGGTAGCGAAATAATTAAAGTTAATAGTAGCAAATAAAGTGAATTAAACAGTTGATCTCTAATTCCTCCCCCAGCTTCAAAAGAAGAAGAACTGGAGGTTAAAAACTGCCAAGATAAGTGTGATATCCCTGAAAATATAATATTACCAATAATACCAATTAATAACAAAATTACGATGGCAACTAAAAAATAAATTACTCCGGTAGTAATTTGATTATTTCTTTTTGAATTCATAATAACACTAGCCCTTCTTTCCAATTAAGTGTACTAAGAAATTGAAAAATAAAGACATCACTAATAACAACAAAGCTAATGACCATAATGCATTATTAGGTAAAGTTCCCATTACTGTGTTACCCATTTGACTGGTTAATTGACTAGTTAAAGTAGCTGCTGGGCTAACCAAATTAAACGGCATCAATACAGCATTCCCAATTGCCATTTGTACAGCTAGTGCTTCGCCAAAAGCCCGAGCCATTCCAAATATAATTGCCGTCATTATTCTACTTCTTGCCGCCCGTAAGACAACATGATAAATAGTTTGCCATTTAGTTGCTCCTAAAGCTGCTGATGATTTACGTAGCTCTTTGGGCACCGCTTTAAAAGCGTCAACGGTAAGTGAAGTAATCGTTGGCAAAACCATAACAAATAAAACTAAAGTTGCAGTTAAAATACCAAAACCAGTACCACCAAAAATTGTTCTAATCAACGGTACTACCACCGTTAACCCTAAAAAGCCATAAACAACAGATGGAATACCAACTAACAGTTCAATCACAGATTGCAATAAATTTGCCCGCTTATGAGAAACATATTCTGTCATAAATAGTGCTACAGCCACTGAAAACGGGGTGGCAATTAAAGCTGCTAAAAGTGTTACTGCAAAAGAAGTAACAATCATCGCCGCTGCCCCGACATGATCTTTTCCTGCACTTGGGTTCCAATCAGATGAAAATAAAAATTTGAATATATTAACTTTATCATTGAAAAAAGTAGCCAAGCCATGACTACCAACAAAGCCAATAATAGCAATAATTAAAATTACAATTAAAATAATTGCTAAAAAGGTCAACCCTTTCCCCCAGCGTTCTTGTCGAGTTTCTTTTGATGGCTTAGTCAGTCGTGCTACATCAATATTTCTGGGATCGATTCCCTTAAATTTAACATGTGGAACCTTTTGCGCCGAGATTGCTTTTTCAACAACCTTTTGCAAATCCTGTTCTTTTTTTACCATAGTTAATTCCTTATCTTTGAAACTTTATTTTGACTGTCACGAACAACTTTCATTTCATTTATACTTAAATAACCAATTTTTGGTACTACTTCTTTTTGTACCTTTGGGCTCAATACGTAATCAATGAAGGCCGCTGTTGCTTTATTAGGCTTGCCCTTAGTATACATATGTTCATATGACCATAATGGCCACTTATTGGAAGGAATATTCTTATTATCAGGCACAACATGATTAATACTTATCTTTTGAATATTTTGATCATTAGCGTAAGGAAAGGAAATATAGGAAATTGTTCCTGGGGTAGAATTAACAATTTTTTTAACACTGCCATTGGAGTCTTGTTCTTGTGAATTGACTGCATCTTTACCATTAAGTATTAGATCCTCAAAAGTTGACCTTGTCCCACTACCACGCGAGCGGTTAATTACAATGATTGGTAAATTTTTTCCGCCAACCTCATGCCAATTTTTTATTTTACCAGTAAAGATATCAGCTAATTGTTTTTTTGACAAATTCTTGATGCCCACAGCTTTATTAGCAATTGGAACTATCCCCACTATTGCTACAGGGTAATCCTTTAATTTTTGGGCATCGATTCCCTTTTGTGTCTCAGCAAAAACATCTGAAGTACCCACTTCAACTGCTCCTGCTTGAACCTGGCTCAAGCCAGTACCTGAACCGCCACCTTGTACAACAATATTACTATTAAGGTGAGCCAGATGATAATCATTACCTGCTTGCTCGATGAGCGGTTGCAAGGCACTAGAACCAACTATAGTGATTTTTTGACCGTTTTTGCTGCAACCAACTAAAAAAAGCGGCACTAACAAACAGCAGGCCAGCAGTTGGACAAAATTACTTTTTCGCATTATAAATTCCTCAATTAAACATTTTAATTTCAATTTTAGTTTATCAAAACTTGAGCAATCAACCAATCATAATTACTTAAAATTAAGTAAAAAAAAGACAACTTGCTAAGCGGCAAAGTTGTCTTTATTATTTATTCAAATTAATCCAAATTTAGTGGATCCAATTTAATTCCAGGGCCAAAAGTTGCAGCAACTGCTACACTCTTAACATATTGCCCTTTGGCAGCTGATGGACGCGCACGCAAAATAACGTCACGCAAAGCATCAAAGTTTTCAATCAATTGTTCATCAGTAAATGAAACTTTGCCAATTGCAGCATGAATCGAAGCTTGACGGTCAACACGATATTCTACTTGACCAGCCTTAACATTCTTAACTGCTTTTTCAACATCCATTGTTACAGTTCCGGTCTTAGGGTTAGGCATTAAACCTTTAGGCCCTAAAACTCTACCTAAGCGACCTACTTTGGCCATCATAGTTGGGGTAGCAACAACAACATCAAAATCTAAGTAACCGTTTTGTACTTTTTCTACCAAGTCATCAGAGCCAACTTCATCAGCTCCAGCTGCTTTAGCTTGCTCAGCTTGAGCACCTTCAGCAAAAACAATCACTTTTTGCGTTTTACCGGTACCATTAGGCAAAACAATTGAACCACGAATCTGTTGATCTGCTTGTTTAGGATCGACACTTAAATTGTATGAAACTTCAACTGAAGCATCAAAGCCTGCGTATGAAGTTTCTTTAACTAGCTTCATTGCTTCAGCGACTGAATACAATTTCTTTGAATCTACTTTTTTAGCAGCTTCTAAATATTTTTTACCATGCTTTGGCATGTGATTTCCTCCTTAATATGTGGTCAAGCAAGCCTAAGGCTCTCCCACCTAAATTGTTATAAATAACAGGATTAGTCTTCGACTTCGATACCCATACTTCTAGCAGTACCTTCAATCATCCGCATAGCAGCTTCGATATCAGCAGCATTAAGGTCCTTCATCTTAGTTTCAGCGATTTCCTTAACTTGATCTTTAGTAACCTTACCAACCTTCTTGGTGTTAGGTTCGCCAGACGCCTTATCAATTTTAGCTGCTTGCTTCAAAAGTACTGGAGCAGGTGGAGTCTTAGTCACGAATTCAAATGAACGATCTTCGTAAACTGTGATGACTACAGGGATAATCATGCCTTTTTGATCAGCAGTTCTAGCATTGAAGTCTTTGGTAAAGCCAACAATGTTAATTCCAGCTTGACCTAAAGCAGGACCAACTGGAGGAGCAGGTGTTGCAGCACCAGCTGGTATTTGTAATTTGACAACGTTAATAACTTTTTTTGCCACGGTCAAAACCTCCTTGATTCCGTGTGCGGTTAAAATGGAAGAGTATCTACTCTTCCTCCCACAATAATAAAACTACGTTAATAGCGTAACATCGTTTAAGTTGATTTGCAATAATTGAGATAATTTTAACTGATTTTCTTTACCTGATCATAATCTAATTCAGTTGTAGTTGCCCGGCCAAACATATCAACCGAAACAAAAAGTTTGTACTTATCCGGTTGAATTTCTGTAATTTTACCTTCAACTCCATTAAAAGCTCCATCAATAATGGTAACTGTTTCACCAACTTCAAAATCAATTTGCGGACGCTTGGCTGGTTCACCCTGTTGCCGCAACAGACGATTCACTTCTTCATCAAGTAACGGTGATGGCTTAGATCCCCCACCATGAGAACCAACAAAACCAGTGACATTAGGGGTATTTCGTACAACAAACCAACTTTCATCTGTCATAACCATTTCCACTAATACATAACCTGGAAAGATTTTTTCTTCAACTTCTTTTTTCTTATCATTAACTTTTTCAATTTTCTCTTGTTCAGGAACCATTACCCGAAAAATATAATCCTGCATCCCCATGCTTTGTGCCCGTGAAAGCAAGTCAGATTTAACTTTGTCTTCATATCCAGAATACGTATGCAGAACGTACCATTGTTTTTTAGTTGTTTCAACCATTATTAAAATTCTCCTTTTATTTTTGGCAAAGAAAAAAACCTCTGCACTAGAGGTCTCTTTAATTATATGCATTATAACACGATTAGCAAATCTATGCCATTACATCACTATTTGTGTCAAACTGCTAAACAATAAGTCTAACAAACCTAAATAAGTGGCGAACAAAATTGAAGTAACAATCACAGTTCCCGTATCGTGACGATTCTGCTTGGCAGATGGCCAAGTAACCAGTTTCATTTCTTCAACAACACTTTTAAAAAACTTAATCACTACTTCTTACCTCGTTTCTTTATGTAAAGTCATTTTACTGCAATGCTTACAAAATTTATTCAATTCAAGTCGCTGAGTGCGATTTTTACTTGCCGTGATTGAGTAATTACGCGAGCCACAACGGCTACAAGCTAAAGCTGCTTTTTTCACTGCCATAATCTCACTTCCAAACTATTGTATTTTAGCAAACATTTTTTTCTTAAGCAATTAATTTAATACTTCTACGCCATTTAGCTATTTTAACCTAAAACTAAGTCTAAGTACTAATTATTAGCAAATTAATTAATTAAAAATCTACTTTTTAAGATTTTCAGTTAAGAATAATTTTATTTTTTCATCACCAACATTTAAAAAATAAAGCATGTCTTCCTCAGCCTTGATAGCATCTCTGCCATCTTTTTCCAGCAAATAATCCCAGAGAACATCTCTAACGGAAAGTTCCAAGTCGCTCCAATCAAATACTTCTTTCATTGGTTGGTTTAATAAAGTTGATTTGCTTAACTCCTCTGTCATCTTACATACCTTTCCACATATTTTCTAAGGATTCATTATACATCTTTTTATTTAGTAGTCACTATTACAATAAATGGTAACGCATCTTTTGCGCCAAACGAGACTTAGCTCTTATAAGAGATTTTTTTTCAATCTTTAAATTGGCCAATACTTCTTCTTGCGGCACAATTCCTAAAACAACTAACAAAGCTATCCCTTCTAAATCTGATAAATGATCAATTATCTCGGCTAATTGATCATTTAAAGGAACTTCACTTGGACTAACTTGATTTACCTGTAAAGGACGCAGCCCACTGGCAACTGCCTTTTCAATCGAGATCGACTGGGTAAGAGCACGTCGACGATAGGCATTTTCATAACGAACTAATGTTTTAGCATGATTAGTCAATCTGGTCTTATAATAACTGGCAAATTTACCTTTGCCGTCGACGTAGCTAATCGCTGATTGATAACAAATAAAAAGTGCATCTTGTTCCCAATCCTGTTTGTCATAGCAGCGCAAGTAATATTTGTTAATAATGCTATTAACAAGTGGTTGATACCGAATATACAATTTTTTCAGGGCATCTTCTTTGCCATTCTTAACTTGGTTAATTAAAGTAGCTTCTTCGGCTAGATTGTCCGTAAACTTCTGCATTTTCTTATCTCCTTAATTTTTGAATGCAGAATACGTAGTTTTTAAAAAGATAAATAGCGAACTTTAGTTTATTGTTCTCATGATTTTTCAAAAGCTTTTTTACTAGCCACAACCATTTTCCCATGTGAAATATTAGCTGAGTTTTACTTTACAAAGTTCTAAAATTAATTACTCGTATTGTCCTTGTATATTCTTTGACCTTTTAAATAAAAAACTCCTAGCTGTCAGTTTTTAATCTGACAGTTAGGAGTTTTTTCATTACAACATTATTGTAAGGGATTCCGACTATTAAGCATTTGATAAAGCAAGACACCAGTAGCAACACTTGCGTTTAGTGATTGAACTTGCCCAACCATTGGCAAAGTTAACATTTGATCCATTTGTTCCTTAAGTAAGCGTGAAATGCCCTTACCTTCATTGCCAATAACTAAAACAGTTCTACCATTACTATTCCATTTCCGATAATCTGTCCCCGTCATATCCGTACCAAATAACCAATAACCTCTTTTTTTAAGCATTTGACTAGTTTGAACTAAATTATTTACTCTAGCTACGGGTACGTGATCAATGGCCCCAGTTGAAGTTTTAGCAACGACAGATGTTAACCCAGTAGCATGACGTTTGGGAATGATAACTGCATCAACCCCCGTTGCATCAGCTGTCCGCAATATTGAGCCCAAATTATGGGGGTCTTCAATTGAGTCCAACATTAATAAAAATGGCTCACGTTCTTGACGTTCAAATTGATCCAATAATTCATCCAAAGCAGCATATTCAAAGCTAGCAATCGTCAAAACTAACCCCTGATGGTTAGCTCCTGCTACTAAACGATCCAATTTACTTTTTGGAACAAGTTGCACAATTATTTTCTTTTTCTTAGCTAAAGTGTATACCTCATTAGTTAAACTTGCTTGTAGATTTTCTTGCAAGAAAATCTTATTAATTCGATCAGCATTTTGCGTCTTTAAAAAATCTAATCCTGCATGCTTGCCAAAAACAAAATCTTTTTCATTCGAATTCATAATTATCAATACCACCATTCTCTACGGTTTCTATACACCATTTTGTTAATTCATGAATGCGTTCGTTTTTATCTAATAATTTCAAATAACCCCAAACTGCCTCAAAACCAGTAGAGAGCTGATACGTAGCTAAACTTGTATTTTTAGCTTTAGTATGTGCTTTAGCATTGCGTCCTCTTTTAAAAGTAGCAATTTCAGCTTGAGTAAGCAAATTATCATTTTGTAATTTAGTAATTAAGGCTGCTTGTGCTTTAGCTGACACATAATAAGTTGCTTGGCGCTGTAAAACCTGTGGTTTAACAATTTGACATTTAATTAAATGTTCACGAATAGCAATTTCATAAACAGCATCCCCCAAATAAGCTAGAGTCTGACCATTAAGCGTATCCGGATTTATTTTTTGCTCAATTAAATTTTTCTTAATCACGTCTCCACCTTGTTCCTTGCGGAGTATCTTCTACAGTTATCCCCATTGCTTTCAACTTATCCCGCAACTCATCACTTTTTGCCCATTCTTTATTTTTTCGTGCTTGTTCTCGTTGGGCAACTAACCGAACTATTTCATCATCATCCTGTTTTTTAACTGTGGTAAGCAATTTTTTAGTACTAATACCAAAAATTCCTAACCAATCAGTCAACAATTTTTGCGCATGCTTTAAGGCTTCTTTATCTACTTTTGCCAAACTAAGATTAGCATTAAGTATTGGCAATAAATCATAAATCGCTGCTAAAGCATTTTGAACATTTAAATCATCATCCATTGCTTTAATAAAGTTACGCTCTGTTTGAGCAATAGCTGCTTGAACTGCAGGCGACTTGTCACTTATCGAACTGTCATTTAGCCGATATGCCAGATTTACCAACGTATTTTTAAATTTTTGCAAAATATTCTTTGCTTGCTCAAGATTTTCAGTTGAATAATTAATTGGTCGCCGATAGTGAACACTTGCCATAAAAAAGCGCAATACCTGGGGATCCGTTGTTTTCAACAAATCGTGTACGGTTACAAAGTTATGTAACGACTTAGACATCTTAGCTTGATCAGCTCCAACTGTTACAAAACCATTATGCATCCAATAATGCACAAACTTTTCGCCAGTAGCAGCTTCACTTTGCGCAATTTCATTTTCATGATGAGGAAATTCTAAATCTTGACCACCACCATGAATATCAATAGTATTACCTAGATATTTAGTCGACATTACTGAACATTCAATATGCCAGCCTGGCCTCCCTAAACTCCAAGGTGATGCCCAAGCAATTTCATCAGCTTGCTTTTGTTTCTTCCAAAGGGCAAAGTCAAGTGGATCTTCTTTGCGCTTTTGTTCGGCCACATTAACGTGTTCAGAAGCACCTGCTTCAAGTTCAGTAATATTTTGGCTGCTTAAAGCACCATAATTAGCAAACTTACGGGTACGGTAATAAACGTCACCAGCAGATTCATAAGCATAGCCTTTAGTAATTAATTGCTGAATAAATTTAATAATTGCCGTAATTTCATTTGTTGCACGAGGATTTAGCGTTGCTGGCTGGACATTAAGTGCGGCCGTATCTACACGATATGCTTCAATATAGTGCTGAGCTAAAGCCGATACTGAGATTTTTTGCGCCCGTGCCTCATTAATCATTTTATCGTCGACATCGGTAAAATTAGAAACATAATTAACTCGGTAACCTTTATATTCAAAATAGCGGCGAATTGTGTCGAATGCAACCACGCTACGCGCGTTACCAATATGAATATAGTTGTACACTGTTGGTCCACAAACATACATCGAAATCTCACCAGGCTTAATTGGGCGAAATTCTTCTTTAGTCTTAGTTAAAGTATTGTAAATTTTCACAGCGGCTAACTTGCCTTTCTAAAAAATTTTCTTTTAACAAAAACACAATTAATTAATTGATTTTTACTAAAAGAAATAGCGTATTCCGCTTTTAAGGCGTAATACGCTGTTCCTTGCTTAATTACAAACCGTTTTCACTCATTTGTTTCAAGGTTAAATCAAGGTGTTTTAATACCCGTTTTTTGCCCAAAAGCTCCATTGCTTCACCAATACCTGGTCCAACCATTGACCTAGTTGTAGCAATTCGAATAGGCATAAACAGTCTTCTACCTTTAATACCTGTTTGGGCACGCGTTGCTTGAACTGCCTGCATAATTTGAGTGGCCGTAAACCGCGATAATGATGTCAGTTGTCGCTTGAATTCTTCAATTACTGGTCTAGCTTCATCCTTACGGATTTCGTCAATTTCTTCATCACTCAAGTCTTTAGGAGCGGCAAAGAAAATCTTAGTTAAATCAACGATCTGCTTAGTATATGACATTTGCACAGAATAAATATTCACTAATTGACGCACCCATTCCATTTTTTCTGGACTAGGATCTAGCTCAATTAACCCTGCTTCTTGTAAATTGTTAAGAGCTAAGTCAAGTAAAACATCTCGATCGGCCTGTTTAATATATTGGTTATTAATCCATTCCAATTTCTTTTGATCAAAGGCAGCCGGTGATTTAGATAGCCGGGCGGGATCAAACTGCTTAATTAATTCCCGTTGTGAGTAAATTTCACTTTCACCAACTGGTGACCATCCCAAAAGCGTAATAAAATTAAACATGGCATCTGGTAAATAACCCAGGTCACGGTATTGTTCAATAAACTGAAGCACTGATTCGTCACGTTTAGACAGCTTTTTACCAGTTTCTGGATTATTAATCAACGTCATATGTCCAAACTGCGGTGGTTCCCAGCCTAATGCTTCATATACGGCTAATTGTTTTGGAGTATTTGAAATATGGTCATCGCCGCGCAAAACATGCGTAATTTCCATTAAATGATCATCTATGGCGACTGCAAAGTTATACGTTGGCATGCCATCGCGCTTTTGAATAATAAAATCGCCACCGATAGTATCAGATTCAAAACTCAAATGGCCTTTAACGATATCATCCCAAGCATATGTTCTCATTTCTGGAATATGAATTCTGACTACTGGAATTAAACCCTTGGCCTTGGCTTCTTCTTGGCTAGCCGCAATTTCAGTTGCAGTCATTCCTTCATATTCATAAGTATAGTGCGGAGCAATTCCCATTGCCCGTTGTTCTTCACGTTGTTCTTCAAGTTCTTCTTGTGTCTTGTATGAATAGTATGCTTTACCTTCATCAAGCAATTGTTGGATATACTGATTGTATATGTCTTTACGTTCAGACTGCCGATATGGCCCAAAATTACCGCCCTTATCAGGTCCTTCGTCCCAATCAATTCCTAACCAATGCAGGTTTTCCATTTGCGATTGGGAACCGCCTTTAACATTACGTTTAGTGTCCGTATCTTCGATTCTTAAAACAAACGTTCCTTTGTTATGCCGTGCAAATAAATAATTAAATAGCGCGGTTCTTGCATTTCCTATATGTAAGTGTCCCGTTGGACTCGGGGCATACCTTACTCTTACTTTTTGTTTTGCCAAAATTTATGCCTCTTTCAAATAGTTAATTACACAATTTTAGTTTACCCGTAATATGACAAAAGTTCAATCTTTCCTATTCTAATACCAACTTTAAAGCTTGTAAAATACTAGCTACAGGAATCACATCAATTCCTAATTCTTGCAAACTACTACGCATATTGTGCTTAGGAATAAAAATTCGTTTAAAACCAGTCTTAGCTGCTTCTTTAATTCGCGCATCAATTTGATTAACGCGCCGCACTTCACCCGTTAGACCTACTTCACCTACGAAACAATCAGTTGGAGAAATTTCTTGATTTTTATAACTAGAAGCAATCGCCATAATAATTGCTAAATCGACAGCTGGTTCATTTAAACGAATCCCACCTGTTGCAGTTAAGTAAACATCTTGATTTTGGAGCATTAAATTACCCCTTTTTTCTAAAACTGCTAACAATAATGCTGCCCGATTAAAATCTAATCCTGAAGTTGTCCTTTTTGCATAGCCAAAAGCGGTCGGAGTAACTAAAGCTTGAATTTCAGCTAGTAGCGGCCGCGTCCCTTCTAAAGAAACTACAATTGCCGAACCGGTCGATTGCGGCAACCGCTCATCTAAAAAGATTGCTGATGGATTGGTTACTTCTTTAAGACCTTTGTGAGCCATTTCAAACATGCCAATTTCATTAGCAGCTCCAAAGCGATTTTTAACTGAATGCAGGATTCGATAAGCGTGATGCTCATCGCCTTCAAAATATAACACGGTATCTACCATATGCTCCAGGATTTTGGGACCGGCAATTGCTCCTTCTTTAGTTACATGCCCAATCACAAAAACTGTAATTGCATCTATTTTTGCGATTTTCATCAGTTCACTAGTGACTTCTCGTACCTGTGAAGCCGAACCAGTCATTGAATCAAGACTAGGTTCATTCATTGTTTGAATTGAATCAATAACAACAAAGTCAGGCTGAATAGTATCAATTTGCTGGCGAATCTCTTCCATATCTGTTTCAGGATAAAGTAGCATATTATCAGCCTCTAGTCCCAAACGTTCTGCCCGCAACTTGATTTGGTTAGCAGATTCTTCTCCTGAAACATAAAGCACTTTATGCTGTTGCGCTAATTCACTCATAATCTGTAACATTAAGGTTGACTTACCAATACCTGGATCTCCCCCAATTAAAACTAGCGAGCCCGGAACAATACCACCACCTAAAACACGGTTTAATTCAGCCATACTAGTCTGAATTCGTTCTTCTTTTTCTGCCTTAACCTGTGCCATCTTAACAGGTTCACTGCCACCAGTTTGTTTAATTAACCGACTGGGACTGCCTTTACTAGAACGAGTTGGACTTGTTTCAGTTTCTTTTTCGAACTGATTCCAAGCACCACAATTAGGGCAGCGTCCCAAATAACTCGCTGAAATATAGCCACAAGAATGACATTTGTATTTGGTTTTTACTCTAGCCATTAATCCTCCTTTAAATTGGTCGATCCAAAGCCTGATTGTCTCTGGCGTTCAACTGGTAAATCATCATCAGTTTTATAATATTTAATAAAAATGCCCTGACCAATTCGTTGTCCTTTTTTAATTTTAATTGGTCTAACACCATAATTGAGTACCTGAATAAAAATTTCACCTTCATTTGTTTTATTATTATAATAATCTGCATCAATCACTCCAATACCATTAGGTAGACTTAAGCTGCGCTTAAAAGTATTCGATGAGCGGTTGGCCAAAATTAGTACTTCGTCTTCAGGCATATATGCCTTAATGCCAGTAGGGATAAGCAATGGCTTCAAAATACTATCAGCTAAAGCATAATCCGGTTCATATAATTGATGACCATTACGCAGCAAACGAAAAATTCGCACAAAATTAAGTCGCCAGATACTAGGAATCTCGATATCAACAGCTGCTTCTAAATCATAACCCGCGCTGGCAATGGTCTGGCGTCTAGGTAAAGTAATATTTTTATCTTGATATTTAGATACAATTTCAAAGCCCCGTAGTTTCGTCATTTTGTCTCCTCTAAATTAATAAGCTCTATTTTACAATAGATTAGCTATTTTACTTAAAATATTCTACTATTATATATGTAAAAGCTCTTAAAAATGCTTGTTCAATTAAGTTATTTATAAACTTTGCAGGTATTAGCGACTTTTGTAAAACAGAGAATGGTCAAATTATTAATACTGAAAGGAATACGATGTTCAATTTAAATAATTCCCACCAATTTTGTAAAGTTTATGATGATGACGATATTCTTGTCTGTCACTGGGTCATGGATAAAGTATCTCGGTCAGATAGAGACGTTTGGATTATAGAGCACTTCTTTTTTAACCCAGCAGCAGAACAAGCTTTTTTTATTAATGAAATGCATAATATTTTTGAAATTTCTACCACAACTGCCACACCTGTTTGGCCACTTGACCCACAAGTAATTGCTTATTTTAAGCAGCACCCTAAATTTGCCAAAATTTGGTACCATAAGCCTGATAGTATATAATCAAGCTAGCTTTCTATAATAGACTACTTAAGCTGATTAAGCTAAAATAGAAGTAATATTTTAAGGAGGAATAATATTTATGACAAAAGAAATTACCAATGATAATATTGCCAACTATACAGCTGATTTAGCTAAGCATGCCGGTATCAACATTGCTAGCCGCGCTGCCCAACAAAATGGTATCTATAAGGCTAGTCAAAATTTACAATCTAAAATCGACTTAGACCCAACTTTTTCAATTGAAATTGACACGGGAAAACCATCTGATCAAAAGCAATCAGGTCGCTGTTGGATGTTCTCAGCTTTAAATACGATGCGTCATCCCCTACAAAAGGAATACAAAGTTAAAGACTTCGAATTATCCCAAAACTATACTAACTTTTGGGACAAATTTGAAAAATCAAACTGGTTCTTTGAAAATGTGATTGCCAGTGCTAAGCAACCATTGGGTGATCGCAAAGTTAGCTTTTTATTTGCTACCCCACAACAAGATGGTGGTCAATGGGATATGCTATGCGGTTTAATTGAAAAATATGGTATCGTACCAAAATCAGTTTATCCAGAAACAGCCAATGCTACCAATTCAAGTGCTTTAAATGACACCTTGAATACGCTCTTACGCAAAGATGGACTAGTTTTGCGCACTATGATTAATGAAGGTAAGTCAGAAGATGAAGTTGAGGCACGTAAGAATGAATTCTTAAACGATCTCTTCCGTGTTCTGGTAGTTTCATTAGGAATGCCACCAAAGAAATTTGACTTTGAATACAAAGATGATGAAGGTAATTACCACCGCGAAGCTGGAATTACTCCAAAAGAGTTCTTCGCTAAGTATGTTGGTATGAATCTTGAGGATCATGTCTCAATTATCAATTCGCCAACTGCTGACAAACCTTATCATAAAGTCTTCTCAGTTGAGTACTTAGGTAACGTGGTTGGTGGTCGTCAAGTACGTCACTTAAACTTAGAAATTGCTGAAATGAAAGATTTAATCATTAAGCAATTGCAGGCTGGCGAAGTTGTTTGGTTTGGTTCCAATGTTGGTAAGGATTCGGAAAGACAACTTGGCTTACTCGATACTAATATTTACAAGCGCGATGAGTTATTTGACATTGATTTATCCATGTCAAAAGCTGATAAACTTGATTCTGGTGAAAGCATGATGGATCACGCAATGGTTATTACGGGCGTTGATCTTGTTGAAGGTAAGCCAACTAAATGGAAGATTGAAAACTCTTGGGGTGAAAAACCCGGCTTTAAAGGTTACTTTGTGATGAGCGATGCTTGGTTTGATGCTTTTGTTTACCAAGCTGTTATTAATAAGAAATTCTTGTCAGATGACTTGAAAGCTGAATTTGCCGATGGTGCTAAAGACCCTATTCAACTCCTACCATGGGATCCAATGGGTGCTTTAGCTTTTAAATAAAAAATTTAAAGTAATTTAAAATATAAAAAGACTAACTTCTGCAAATATTTGAAGTTAGTTCCAGCAGTTGGATTAATAAATTTTAATAATTACTGGGCTGAGGCTTAATGGAGATTGAATATCGCCATTAAGCCTTTTAGTCTGCACTTTATGTTTTCTTGATTATAATACACAATGTAATCAAGAATTGCTTAGCTTAGCTCTGTTGGCTT
This sequence comes from Lactobacillus sp. ESL0237, assembly GCF_003692985.1. Taxonomy (NCBI): domain Bacteria; kingdom Bacillati; phylum Bacillota; class Bacilli; order Lactobacillales; family Lactobacillaceae; genus Lactobacillus; species Lactobacillus sp. ESL0237. Next base: position 52,996 of record NZ_REHE01000010.1, read on the forward strand.
GTGGTAGCAGTCGCCTTGTCCATAAAACATTGCCGCTTTTATGCATCTAATAATGGAAAATTCTATTAACAGTTTTTTTGTGGCCAAAATCAACTTAATTGAAACTAAAAAGACCTGATGCCGATTAAATATCGAATCAGATCCTAATTCTTTATCAACAATGACCTACTTGCGTCGTAATTTTACCAAATATGCAATAGTCGGTCTGGTTGCAATTTACTTAAGTTGAATTGATGAACATGCTGTGGCTTACTTGACGGGAAAGGTGCAACGAAGTCAGCTAAATTTACTAAACCAGTTGAATAAGTCCAAACACCTTTGACCTTTTTAATTGGATCTAGCAGTTCATTTCTAATTGGATAAGCAGAAATTAAAAAGTGCTTATGATGAAACTTAAATACAAAATAGGGTAAACGAAATTGATTAATAATTTCATCTTTTGTTTTACCAATTGTTACTACGTTACGATATGTACCATACTTTGCAGTAAATTTATCATTAAATGAAAAATAAAAATTAGAAATATGTACATGGGGAAAGTCTGCTTCAGCCATCTGATCAGGAATGGCAACTACATGAGCAAAATGATCCAAATTACTTTCTCTTTGTGACAAAACTTTAGCCATTTGATTAGGATTGATTACATGCGCCCATTCTGGCAAGTCAAAATTATCTTGATAAGATAAATACATTTCCCGCACAACCTCAGGCTTAACCCAATCATATTGCCGGCGAATTTCATTACGATTAAGTAAATTTTGCAAATTCTTGTGATACATTAAATCAACCACAAATAATTCATAGCGATAGCGTTCAAGCAACGGCTGATAATGCTCAATAGTTTCAACAGAAATATGAGTACTATCAACAATAACGGTTTCGCCACGCTTCATTTTTTCTTCTACGAGGTAATCTACCACTTTTTCCGTTTGTTCATTTGCTGAGCGCGGAATAACTTGACGCAGGCAATCGGTATCTTCTTCATAATAATAGGTTAAATTAGCCAACAACAAGCGAATTTGGTCGCGGCTGATCGCATATGGCTGTAAATGATGGCGTGAAATGAAAGAAGATTTACCGGAGCCAGGTGCGCCTCGTAATAAAAATATTTTACGCATACCTTATACTCCAAACTAAGAATGTAAATTTATTTAGTATCGTAGTAAATTTTAACATAAATTTGGCTAATTCTTAATTATAAGTAAAAAGCAATTAAAAATTTAGTTTAAAATTTTTTTATCACAAATATGTAAGTAATCATCAAAAGTATAAATAATGGGTTCTGCATTAGCTACTTCAAGTTTTACGATCTCATTATCATCTATTTGTTCGATTTTTTTAATTAATGCTCGTAAACTAGAGCCATGAGCTACTACTAGTTGATCTTCACCTTTAAGCATTTTACTTATAATTGCTGTTTGATAGTACGGCAATAGACGTTGTTGCGTTTGGTAGAGGCTTTCAGCTTGCGGTAAACGTCTTATATCACAATTAATATAGCGCCGATCATAAAGTGTTTTTCCAGCAGGTGGAATTGAATAAAAACCTCGACGCCACTTCAAAACCTGCTTATCACCATAAATTTGTCGTGACAGGTCTTTATTGACTCCACGTAAAATGCCATAATGTCGTTCATTTAGGCGCCATGTCTTAGTTAGCGGTAAATATAAAATATTGGCCGCTTCTGCGACAATATTGGCTGTTTCAATAGCTCGAACTAAAATAGAAGTATGAATATGAGTAGGATTGAAATCTGCAATTTCCTTAAGTAATTGACCTGCTGCTTTGGCCTGCTCTCTTCCTTTCGTAGTTAAGGCGACATCATTCCATCCAGTATAAGTATTGGTAAAATTAGCAATGCTTTCTCCGTGACGCAATAGTACCAATTTCACCATTTTACTTCACCCAATGCATAATTAACAAAATAATGCCACTAATTGTAAAAATAAGCCCTAAAATCATAAAGGCATTATAACCTTTACTTTGCTTGTAGCGTTTTCTATTAAAAGCATAGGCCATATCATATAAGCCAACGATTAAAACAATAATTGCTGTAAAAAGATTAACTTGAAAATTCATTTTTTCTCCTATTCTTAATAATCATGATTAGTCTCAATCAGCCGATGATTCTTCCCCCGTTCACATTCAACTTGAAAGTTAATATGGTTGATACCCAAAGTTATCAGCTTTTGACTAATTACCTGTGTCAATTGTTCAAATTCTTCCGCTGTCAATTCGGGAGCTACATTAACATGAGCATCTAACATAATATAGCGCTCACTATAACGCCAAACATGAACATGATGCATATTTTTAATTTCAGGAAAAGACAATACAATTTTATTTATTTCAGCTAAGTCAATATCTGGGTTAGATTCCATCAAAATATTAGCTGCCTGCTTGGTTAAGCCATAAGCCTCGTGTAAAACAAAGAGTGACACTAAGATAGTCATTACTGGATCAAGCCAACTGACATGCCAAAAATAAATACATATTGCACCAATCACTACTGCTACGCTTGAGAGCGCATCGCTTAGCATATGAATAAAAGTTGAACGAGCATTTAAATTATTTTGTTCAGCTTGATGCATGACTAACATTGAAATCACATTCGCCACTAGCCCAATTATCGCTATTACTAACATAATTGGCCCACTAATTTCATTAGGCTGCCAAAAACGCTCAATTGCTTCAATAAATAAGACAATACTAATAATAATTAAAATAATTCCGTTAGTGAATGCAGCTAAAGTTTCTGCACGCTCATAACCAAATGTCTTATACTGATTACTACGGCGTTTACTAATTAAATGAGCTATAAATGAAATAATAATTGCACCAACATCACTTAAGTTGTGAACTGCATCCGACAATAACGATAGCGAGCCAGATATTATACCGCCTAAAAATTCACTAACCGTTATAATTACATTCAAAACAGTTACATAAATATATCTCTTAGTCCGATGATCATTCATTAACTTCACCTCTCAATAGCAAAAAGCCCTACTTTTAGTAGGACTCTAAATATTTTCAGCATCAATATTGTAATCAATAATTTCAAACTTGCCATTATCAGCTAAAAGTGCCCGACTTATACTGCCGTTGTTAGGAAAAATAATATCATGCTGACCATCACTTTGCTGCCAATACTTAATTGCTAAAGTTTTAATAAAATCACCATGGGAAACAATTAATACCCGTTGCTCATTTTTAGTCAATTCCTGTAAAACAGAAATTGCCCGTTCCATTCGCTTATCTAATTCCTGGCTATTTTCTGCTAAATGCCGTGGATCAGCTTTTTCCGTTGCTTGCCGGAATCTAGCAATTCCAACTTGATTAATAATACTCGTAATATCTTTTTCTGCTTTCAAACCAGCAGCTAATGCAACTTGTTGCCAAGTATTGTCGATATCGTCGCCTTCAAATGAGCCAAAGAAAACCTCACGAAATTCTGGTAATTTCTTTATTTTACCTATTTCAGAAACTTGATTAGCATCTTTTATTAAATGAACTGTGTCAATTGCTCGCTTAAGATCAGAAGAATACATATTGTCAAAATGAACTTGACTTAATGCATTAGCCGTTTTTTTCAAGTCGTCGATTCCCTTTATTGTTAAGGGCGAATCACTCCAGCCCTGAACTTTATTCAACTGGTTAAACATGGTCTCGCCATGACGCACTAAATAAATTTCCGTTGCCAACTTATATTCTCCTTTCAGCTATAGCATAACGTGGATTAAACTATAACATATATGCCTTATAAAATAAATAGCCTACCTGCAGTAAGATTAGTGTTATAAATAATATTCTTAATTGCATGGACTACAGTAAATTTTTATCGGTAAATATATAGTGATCAAACTTAGATATCAAATTGAACGATTATCAACACTACCGCTAATAAAATTTTTGTCATAATTCCTCCCAAAAAATCAAAACACATTATAGAATTATAGGTATTGGCCCTTCTTGATCATCATATCGATTATAATATACTTAATAAACCAATTTAAGAAGGTAAATTTAAGTGACAAAATTTGAAACGTTAATATTTATTCCAGAAGGTAGTTTACTTAATGAACAAGTCGCTGAAAGAAAGGCTCTAAGTCAAACACTAAAATCAAAGCAGCCATTTGGTCCAAGTGAGCGTTTAAAATATACCAAATTACAAGAAAAAACCAAACTACTAGGATTAAACAAGCGAATTTCATTAATCCTAAATGCGTTCAATCTTCAGCCAGAAATTTTTACTATAAATTTACAAAAACAGCATCAATTAGTCAAAGGAACTATTTCGTTTTTAGATGCAGTCGTTGACCAGGTTAATTTAATCATGTTGGCTAAAGAGTCAAAACAGATTATCACTCCTCGCTTAGAGCAAAGTGCACTGCTAACTTATTTTGCTGCTACCTATTTTGCTGATGATTTTACCCAAGAATTGCCTGCTAAATCAGTTTTAGCGCAAGTTGTCCGCCAAGAGCAATTAGACCCTGATACATGTTTAGTCATTGGAACAGATTTAGCTGATGAAATTCAAGGAGCCGTAAATACAAACTTGCAATCACTATGGCTTGCACCCAAAAAAAGCAAATTACCAATTAGTCCGCGCCCCACCTTACATTTAAATAAGTTAAGTGACTTATTATTTTATCTTGATCTCAGCTAGTTTATAATATTATATAGAAAGAAGAGGTATTACCATGAAAAAAGTTGCCGTTGTATTTGCCGATGGTTGTGAAGAAGTAGAAGGATTAAGCGTAGTTGATGTTTTGCGACGCTTAAGCATTCCAACTGACATGGTTGGTCTAACTAGCCCAAAAATCACTGGAGATCACCAAATTCTACTTACATGTGACAAAGTATTAGATGATAGTTTATTAGATTATGACTTAGTTGCTTTCCCAGGCGGAAAAAGCGGTGCCGAAAATTTACGCGATCATAAAAACCTTCGTGACTTAATGGTTAAGCGTCACGAAGAAGGCAAATGGAATGCAGCGATGTGTGCTGCTCCAATTGCCTTAGCCCGTTATGGCATATTAGACAACGCTGATTATACTTGTTATCCAGGTTTTGACAAACAGACTAAGCAAGATGCACCAACTGGCAAATTTAAAGAAACAATTACAGTAACTGACCACAAAAATAAGCTTATTACTAGTCGCGGTCCGGCTACTGCGTGGGCATATGCTTATGCAATTGCCGAGGCTTTAGGGGTTGAAACTAAACAGCTACAGCAAGGCATGCTTTACAATTATCTAGCTGATAATATCCAGACCAGCTTGTAATAAAAAAACCGTTCCAATTCAAAAGAGTTGGAACGGTTTTTACTTGATACTTAATAATAAGACTGGTAAATTTTTTATTACTAAGCTTTGCTATTTTGATATGTATACTCAACAATAACAGTTAAAACTAAGATAATCACTATACTACCAAGCAAAACAATGATTCCCGCACTAAAATTTAATTGCGGATTTTGGTATGACATTTCCAGTTTCCCCGAAACAATATCAACCGCATTTAGATACGTCACCGGTAACCAAGCACTAACTTTTCTTAACATTGGGACAGCTATTACCGCCACATTCACTCCTAATACTAACAAGAGTGCAAGCAGCAATGTGGGCAGTTGCGCACGAAAAATTTTGGCCAAAAATCTTACCAAAACTATTAAGAATAACAAGCCTAAAAGTTGTAAAGCAATAATTGGTAAAATTAAATTGTCACTAGCCACAAAGTTAGTCATCATTCGACCGTTAACAAATTTATAGGTCAAATACGGAAAAGCTAAATTACCAGCACCAGCAAAAATCGTGGCGGCAATTATCATTAACAAATTTATTACCAAAAAACTTCCCCCTAGTAATATTAAACCCGCACTAATTTCCGTTAAAGCTTGACGCCATTTACTAATGGGATTGAGCCGAGTTAGATCAAGTTTTTGATGATAAGGTTCTGTTAATAATAAAGTTAAGATAAACAAAGCCACCAAAGTAAATAGATACGGTAAATACTGCTGGTTAAGGTGCAACCAAAATTGGATTCCCGTTACTGGCATATCTTGATTTTCATAAGCGAGTGGTTTGTCTTTAAGATAGGCAAAAAATTTTAGTTTGTTATTAGTCTCTGTCACTTGAGCGGGATCAACATGGTCAGCAATGTTTTCTAAGTGTTTTTTTTCATGCTGCTTTTTTTGCCACATAAGCGTATAAGCTAACTGCCACTTAGCAGCTTGAGCAGCTTTTTGTATTTGATAATCTTGGTTGGCAATTTTTTGGTTACTGTTAATATCTTGTTCAGTTTCTTGATAAAGGTCACTATTTTTCTTTTGCTGCTTCAGATTTTGTTTTAACTTAGCAATCTCTGTTTGATAGTAAGTACCTTCTTTTTGGGCTCCTGCCTGCAAGGTAAATTGGGGCGCGGTACGTAGATTCAAAAATAAAATAAAGCCCAAAATTAGAATCAGGATAGAAAGACAAATTGGCGTCAACTTATTTTTAACTACTTTTTTTAATTGAAATAGGAGATAAGCCATTACAGTACCTCCACTTCTTTGAAATGATGAGTTCTAGTCCGTTCTAATAAGCAAATCAAACTAAACAAAACAAGTGAACCAATTAGTAGGGTACCTACCCCACTAGTAAAATTAATGTGGTAATTATCTAAGTTATCAGCGGCTACCCCCGAAACTACATTGATTGCACTAAGATAAGTGTTAGGTAGCCACTGGGCAATCTGAGCCAATGGTTCAATTACCGTGGTTGCTAATCCAATGCCTACTACTAAAAGTACCGCTAATAACAGGGTCGGCAACTGATTATGCAATAGTTTTGCCAGTAACTGAATAAACAGTACTAAAAATATAAATTCCAAAAATTGTAAGATTAAAATTTGGGGGATTAAAGTAGCTAACGGAGCTACAGCAACTCTTTGCCGTCCATTGACTAGATGATGAATAATAGCTGGGTATTGTAAATTACCCGTGCCAAAGATTAAAGATGCTCCGGTAAAAACTAATAAACTTAACAATAAATATAATAAACAACTAATGGCTAATCCTACCAAACTATTAGATAGTTGCTTACGCATTACATTTATTGGTAAAACAGTGGTGATATCTAAGCCATTTTTATAAGCGTCAGTATATAGATACGTTAAAATAAAAATTATCACTAAAGTAAATAAAATTGGCCAGTAGGTTCCGTTTAAGTCTGACCAAAACTGAATACCAGTAACGGCTGCATCACTTTCATAAGGCAGCGGATGCTTAACTAAATATTGATAGCGCTTTTTAATGCCACTAACGAAGTCAAGGTTTCGCTCACTTAATCCAGTAGTTTTCATTTTATTACTCTCTTTGATTTTTTCCTTATAAACTAGTCCCCATTGCCCCTTATTAATATGTTTAATCAACGCTTGATTTACTTGTAATTGTTTTTTTGTTTGCTTCAGTGCGATTTTAGTTTGACGGTAACCTTCACCAGTCGGCGAATACTTTTTTAATGCTTGCTTATCTTGGGCAATATTATTTTTTTGGATTACAATATTGCCTTGTATCTGACCCTTGATTGATTCTCCGCTGTCAATTTGATTAGCATTAAGAAATAAAACACCAAAAGAAATAATTATCAAAATGCACGAAGCAATTATGGTTAAGTTATGCTTGGTAATTTTTTTAAATTGAAAACCAAAGTAAGACATCATTCCTACACCTCACGCATCATTTGTTGTTCTAAAACTAAGCGATGAGCGTTGATCATCCTTAGTTCACTGCTATAATGTGAGGTCATGATAATACATTTGTTTTTATGCGAAACTTCTTGCGCTAAGCGGTCATAAAGTTGCTTGCGACTTACCTCATCCAAACCATTGGTTATTTCATCCATTAAATAATATTCGGCATCACTTACAAAATACATGGCTACCAGCAATTTCTGTTTCATTCCTAGTGAATACTTTTTAATGGGTACTTTGGCGTAATCTTGCACCCCTAAGAAGGCTAACTCGTCTGCTAAATTCACCTGTGAGTGCCACATGTTTTTGATAAATTTTAAATAGTCTAAGCTATTAAGATTGGGATTGAGCCAGTCATTACTTTCGAAGAAAAAAACTTTGTCCTTATTTTGGGTATACGGTTTACCTTCTAAGCGAATTCTTCCAGCGGCAATCGGGATCAAATTAGTAATTGCTCGCAAAAAACTAGTTTTGCCTAAACCATTTTCGGCAGCAATCTGATAAAACTGACCAGGCATAAACTGATAACTAAAATCATGCAAGATTGGTTGACGGGTTTTAATTGTGAGATGATTAACTTCGAGCATAACAGTCTCCTTGATAAAATGTGGTATTAATAGAAATGATGTGATTAAACAAGCTTATCACTTAATATTAATGATTTAGTTATTATTTATAAAATAACATATTTTAAGGTTCATATATTCAACAAAATTTATACTTATTGTTTTTTTCCACATAGTAGATAACTAACTGATTATTTTTACTTTTAATAACATTTTTATTTTAGAAAAAAATAATTGACTTTTATTGGCAGACTGATATTCTTTAACCGTTAAATTGCTTATCATATTAGAAGTTGACTCTACCAATACACCTTATTCTTAATAACTAAAAATAGTCCCCCAAGCTGAGAGACTACTATATTAATATTGACCAATCATTAAACTTGGTATAAATTGATAATTTCCATGATTAAGCCAACGTTGTAGTTCAAGTAAAGAATTCTCTCCTATTTCCTTATTACGTTTAGGTAACCGCTTGATTTCTTGTTCAACCTTTATTAATTCTTTTAAAGCTGCTTTCTTCCCTTGACTATCTTTAATCCTCATTACCTCAAATTCAGCTTTAACCAGAGGCTTTAAATTGCGCTTAAGTGCCTTAACATTATAAATACCAGTCAGCAAGCTAACCCAACCTTGATATTTCCCACTCTGGTCAATAATATGCACCATTATATGCTTATTTAAAGAATTAACTTCAATTACTTTGAATAATACTTTATTGACTACCAGTTGCTCAACATAAGCTTCACTATATTTTTCTACTTGCTCGGCTTGTTTATACATTGGGTTCATTAGCGAATTTGAAGATAACCGAAATACATAACCAGCTCGATTTAACTGTTTAGTTGCAATTTGATCAATTTGCGTTATATTTTCTTGATTATTTTTAGTAGAGGCATTGACGAGTGCAGTTGCAATTGTTCCAGTTGCTAGTGTAAATAATGATACAGCAGTTGAAATCACCATTAATTTAGAACTTTTTTTCATTGTGTCTTTCCTCCATAACATTAAACTTGTTAATTTATTTTTAATATAAACTGAAATTTAATAATAGTCAATTGCCGTTTGTTAAATTTTTTTATTTTTATTTTTTCTTAAATTTCCATCTGAAATGCTTTGATAGAGTAGGTTTTTGCAATTTTAAATTTATAAATAAAAGTAAATTATGTTGCTATTTAATACTAATATTTATATTTTAATCTCAATTAATAAAAACACGTTTTATAAATTTTAATATTCTTAATTTTCCTTGTAATTAATAATATATTTTAAAAATTGACAGTAATAAATACGTTTTAAATATAAAGTATACAAAATTATATAACGATAGTTCTAAATCTAAATAGTAATTTAAAATAGCTTAGTTTGACATAAAATTGAATTTATTAATAATAAAAAAAGAAGCCCTACCTCTTTTGAGATAGGAGCTTCTTTTACTACTTAAGTTTGTTCAAGAATTTCTTGATTTTACTTGAAGTTAGAACGTTTAACGAATTTATTTTGACCAACTGCATAATATTCGCTACCTTGAATATTTACTGCATTGCCATAAGTTTGAATTGCACTATTCTTTTTTAATGCTTTCCGACTTATTCTTTGGCCATATTGGTTATATACGTATGACTTGTGCTTTAACTTACGGCCAGTTCCTGTAACATTATCACTTGCTAGATATTGACCTCCAGCTATTGCTACGTACTTCTGTCCACTAATCGTTCTACTTTCACCAGTAGTAATTCTGGATCCTGCCTTTAGAACAAGCTTATTCAAACGGTTACCATTTTCATCATAAATGTATGCATTATGATGAACTTCTGCATTCGCAGTTACTCCATCAGCAAGGGTATTATTTGCCTCTACAGTTACAAATGCAAAATTGGCTGCCTTGACATAGCGGTTTTGACCAATGATGTAGTATGCAATACCCTTGATCTTCACTGGATCACCATATGTGCCAACTTCTGAATTCTTCTTAAGTAATGTTATACCTACACGCTTGCCATAACGGTTATATACAAATGCATTCCGTTTCAGGCGACGCTTGTTACTAATAACATTATTAACAGCTACGTATAAGCCATTATCTGTTATGTAGAATTCACGACCGTTAATCTTTTCTATTCCATACGTTGAAATTATCGAACCGCTCTTAGCTACCAATAAGTTAGCTCGCTTACCTTGTTTGTTATAGAAGTAAGCATTGTGGTTAAGCCGCTTTTCAATAGCATCTGGCTTATTATTCCCTTGACTAGGAATATTCTTATTAATTTCAGCTATAGCATTATCGAGAATTTGCTTTAGCTCTTCAGGAGTTTTAGCTTTACTGATTGCATCCTTAGCTTTGGCTGCCGCATTATCAACTGCCTTATTAGCGGCTGCTTTTTGCTCATCAGTTAAGTTTGGATCCTTATTAATTTTATCTTTAGCTGCAGATACTGCATCATCGATTGCTTTGTCTGCAGCTTTCTTTTGGTCTTCTAAAATTTTATCAAAAGTTAAATTAGTGTTACCTGGGTTAGTGTTACCACCATTGCCATTACCACCAGAATTGTTGTTGCCTGGTACTTGCTTGTCAATATCTGAAGTTCCCTTGTCCTTAGCCTTGTTAACTTCGTCTGGGGTCTTGGCCTTGTCGATTTCAACCTTAGCTTTGGCTGCGGCATCATCAACTTGTTTCTTAGCATCTTCTTTTTGCTTGTCAGTTAAGTTTGGATCTTTATCGATCTTATCCTTAGCCTTGGCTGCGGCGTCATCAACTTCCTTCTTAGCATCTTCTTTTTGTTTATTCAAGCTGCTATCTGGAACTACCTTACCAATTTCAGCTAAACCATTTTCTTTAGCTTGGTTAACTTCATCTGGCGTCTTAGCCTTATCTACTGCATCCTTAGCAGCAGAAGCGGCCTTGTCAATAGCGTCAGTTGCCGCCTTCTTCTGCTCATCTGTTAACTTAGGATCCTTATTAATGGCATCCTTAGCAGCGGAAGCAGCCTTATCAATGGCATCCTTAGCGGCCTTCTTCTGATCTTCTAAGCTGTTACCTGGTGTGTTGTTGCCTGGTACTTGCTTGTCAATATCTGAAGTTCCCTTGTCCTTAGCCTTGTTAACTTCGTCTGGGGTCTTGGCCTTGTCGATTTCATCCTTAGCTTTGGCTGCGGCATCATCAACTTGTTTCTTAGCATCTTCTTTTTGCTTGTCAGTTAAGTTTGAATCTTTATCGATCTTATCCTTAGCCTTGGCTGCGGCGTCATCAACTTCCTTCTTAGCATCTTCTTTTTGTTTATTCAAGCTGCTATCTGGAACTACTTTACCAATTTCAGCTAAACCATTTTCTTTAGCTTGGTTAACTTCATCTGGCGTCTTAGCCTTATCTACTGCATCCTTAGCAGCAGAAGCGGCCTTGTCAATAGCGTCAGTTGCCGCCTTCTTCTGCTCATCTGTTAACTTAGGATCCTTATTAATGGCATCCTTAGCCTTCGCTGCAGCGTCATCAATTGACTTCTTAGCATCTTCTTTTTGCTTATCTAAAGTGCTGTTTGGAACAGCCTTACCAATTTCAGCTAAACCATTTTCTTTAGCCTTATTAATATCATCAGAGTTAACAGCCTTGTTGATTTCTTCCTTAGCTTTAGCTGCGGCAGCATCGACTGCTTTATTGCCAGCTGCTTTTTCAGCATCTGTTAAACTACTGTCTTTATTAATGGCATCCTTAGCAGCTCCAGCGGCCTTGTCAATGGCGTCAGTTGCGGCCTTCTTCTGCTCGTCTACTGTACCATTTGATTTTGGAATACTGTTGATTCCTGTAATTCCGTCTGCTTGGGCTTGATTAATTTCATCTGCATTCTTAGCCTGATCTACTGCATCCTTGGCCTTGGCTTGAGCATCATCAACTGCTTGACTTTGTTTTGCCTTTTCAGCACTAGTGATAGTTGGATCTTGGCTAATCTTGTCTTTAGCTGCGGCAGCGGCCTTGTCAATGGCATCAGTTGCGGCCTTCTTCTGCCCGTCTACTGTACCATTTGATTTTGGAATACTGTTGATTCCTGTAATTCCGTCTGCTTGGGCTTGATTAATTTCATCTGCATTCTTAGCCTGATCTACTGCATCCTTGGCCTTGGCTTGAGCATCATCAACTGCTTGACTTTGTTTTGCCTTTTCAGCACTAGTGATAGTTGGATCTTGGCTAATCTTGTCTTTAGCTGCGGCAGCGGCCTTGTCAATGGCATCAGTTGCGGCCTTCTTCTGACCTGCTACTGTACCATTTGATTTTGGAATAGCATTTATTTCAGCCACTCCATCTTCTTGGGCTTGAGCAATTTCATCTGCATTCTTAGCCTGATTGCGCTCTTGGCCTTGGCTTGAGCATCATCAACTGCTTGATTTTGTTTTGCCTTTTCCGCGCTAGTTAAGGTTAAATCTTGACTTATCTTTTCCTTAGCTTTAGCAGCAGCATCTTCAATGGCCTTATTTGCTATATCTTTTTGATCATTAAGTGGTTTCCCAGGAATGTATTGTGCATCAATTGCTGCAATTCCTTTATCTTGTTGATCTTCAACTTCTTGTGAAGTTCTTGCACGATCAATTGAATTTTGTGCTTTTTGAAGCTCTAATTCAACATTATCAATCTGTGTTTTCTTAGCAATACTGTCCAAAGTTGAATCAGCATTAATTGCACTCTTAATTGTATCTGCTTCTTTAACAAGTGCATTTTTAGCTACTTGCTTTTGAGCATCTAACTGATCAGCTGCTAGATGCTGAGCATGAAGTGCAAGGACACCATTTTTATATTCATCTTTAATAGCTTGCGAATTCGTAGCTTCGTCAATTTTATCCAAAGCCTTTTGCTTTTGAGCTTCTACAGCTTCAATTTGTTGTGCCTTAAGTTTTTGAGATAAAGTCTTATCACTGTTAATTTCATTCTTAACAATTTCAGCCTCATCCATAATAAGTTTCTTAGCATAAGATTTTTGATCAGCTATTGAAATTGAAGGTACATATTTAGCATCTATATTAGTAATTCCAAGATTAAGAGCATCATTAATTTCTTGGGCATTTTCAGCCTTTTGAATATTCTCCTTAGCCCTAGTTGCTTCTTGGTCAACTGCCGCTATCTGATCTGCCTTCGCTTTGTCGTCTAATGATAAATCATTTGCAATCTTATTCTTGATTACAGAAGCTTCTTGATCAATTGCTGCTTTTGCCTTAGCCTTTTGGCTATCTAAGCTTCCTTGAGGAATGTATTGTGCGTCAATTGCTGCAATTCCCTTATTGATGGTGTTCTTAAGTTCTTGAGCATTAGGTGCATTATCAATTGCTTCTTTAGCTTTAACTACTTCTGCATCTACATTAGCTTTTTCTTTAGCCTTTGTAGCATTATCTAAAGTTACATCAGCTTCAATTTCTGCTTTAATCTTCTTAGCTTCTTGATCAATTGTTGCTTTAGCAGCTAGTTTTTGATCAGTTAATGATGTGCTATTAGTTACATAGTCACTATCAATCTTACTAATTCCAGTAGATTGAGCATCCTTAACACTTTGAGCATTCGTTGCTTGATCAATTTTATCTTTTGCATCAGCAGCATCTTTATCTACATTAGCCTTTTGTGCTGCTTTAGCAGCATTGTCTAAGGTAGGATCAGCATCAATTGCTGCTTTCACTTTAGTAGCCTCTTGATCAATTGCTATTTGGGCATTTCTCTTTTGATCGGCTAATGACATGCTACTTGGAATATGATCACTATCAATCTTACTAATTCCAGCTATTTTAGCGTCTTTGACACCTTGAACATTTGGAGCTTGATCAACATTAATCTTAGCCGCTTGTGCATCTTTATCTACATTAGCCTTTTGTGCTGCTTTAGCAGCATTATCTAAGGTAGGATCGGCATCAATTTCGGCCTTAATCTTAGCGGCTTCTTGATCAATTGTTGCCTTAGCTTGAGATTTTTGACTTTCCAAACTTCCATTTTCATTAGTTATATGTTGCCCATCTACTGCTACAATTCCATCACGAACTGCACCTTTTATACCTTGAGCGTTGGTTGCATTATCAATTGCACCTTTAGCCTTAGTTGCCTCAGCATCAACATTGACTTTTTGCTTAGCCTTAGTTGCGTCATCTAAAGAAGGATCAGCATCAATTTCAGTTTTGACTTTCTTAGCTTCTTGGTCAATCGCATCTTTAGCAGCAATCTTTTGATCAGCTAATGAAACTTTACTACTTAAGTGATCAGCATCAATCTTACTAATTCCTGCCGCTTTGGCATCTTTAACACCTTGAGCATCTGGAGCTTGATCAATGTTATTCTTAGCTGCTTGTGCATCCTTATCCACATTATCTTTTTGTGCAAGCTTAGTTGCATCATCTATAGCAGGATCAGCATCAATTTCGGCTTTAATCTTAGCAGCTTCTTGATCAATTGCATTTTGGGCATTCCGCTTTTGATCGGCTAATGACATACCATTTACTAAATGATCACCATCAATCTTACTAATTCCAGCAGATTTTGCATCTTTTACTTCTTGAGCATTAGTTGCTTGATCAATCTTACCTTTAGCGCTGGTTGCATCGTTATCTACATTAGCTTTTTGTTTTGCCTTTGCAGTATCATCTAAAGTTTCATCGGCATCAATTTCAGCCTTAATCTTAGCAGCTTCTTGATCAATGGCTGCTTGAGCTGCTGATTTTTGATCAGCTAATGAGGCACTATTTGGCACATGATCGCTATCAATCTTACTGATACCAGCAGATTTTGCATCCTTTACACCTTGAGCATTAATTGCTTGATCGATGTTATTCTTAGCCGCTTGTGCGTCTCTATCAACATTAGCCTTTTGGGCTGCTTTAACTGCATTATCTAAAGTAGAATCAGCATCAATTTCAGCTTTAATCTTAGCAGCTTCTTGATCAATCGCATTTTGGGCACTCCGCTTTTGATCAGCTAATGGAATATTGTTTGTTACATGATCATCATCAATCTTACTAATTCCATCAGCTTTAGCATCTTTGACTGCTTGGGCATTAGTCGATTCAGCAATCTTCGCCTTAGCCGCTTGTGCATCTTTATCAACACTATTCTTTTGTGCCAATTTTGTTGCATCATCTAAGCTAGGATCAGCATCAATTTCGGCTTTAATCTTAGTAGCTTCTTTTGTGATTTCCGCTTGCGCGTTTCTCTTTTGATCAGCTAATGAAGCACCGTTTTCTAAGTGATCGCTATCAATTTTAGCAATTCCTGCACTTTGTGCATCCTTTACGCCTTGAGCATTTAGTGCTTGATCAATCTTCGCCTTGGCAGCTTGCGCATCCTTATCAACATTAGCTTTTTGTGATTTCTTAGCTGCATCATCTAAAGTTTCATCCGCATCAATCTCAGCCTTAATTTTAGCGGCTTCTTGATCAATGGCAGCCTTAGCATTAGTCTTTTGTTCAGCTAATGATGTATTACTTGGCACATAATCACTGTCAATCTTAGCAGTTCCAGCTGCTTGCGCATCTTTCACGCCCTGAGCATTAAGTGCTTGGTCAATCTTCGCCTTAGCTGCTTGCGCATCTCTATCTACAGTCAACTTTTGGGCTGCCTTGAGTGCATCGTCTAGTGCGGGATCGGCATCAATATCAGCTTTAATTTTAGCAGCTTCTTGATCAATGGCAGCTTTAGCATTAGTCTTTTGCTCAGCTAATGATGTATTACTTGGTACGTAATCACTATCAATTTTGGCAATTCCTGCACCTTGGGCATCTTTCACACCTTGAGCATTAGTTGCCTGACCAATTTTAGCTTTAGCTGCTGCTGCATCCTTATCTACATTAGCTTTTTGCTTATTCTTTGTAGCATCGTCTAAGGCTGGATCAGCATCAATATCAGCCTTAATCTTGGCAGCTTCTTGATCAATTGTCGCTTGAGCAGCAACTTTTTGATCCGCTAGTGAAGTACTGTTTGGAATATGATCACCATCAATTTTGGCAATTCCAGTTGCTTTAGCATCCTTCACGCCTTGAGCATTCGTTGCTTGATCAATACTATTTTTAGCTGCTTGCGCATCCTTATTAACATTAGCTTTTTGGGCAGCTTTAGTTACATCGTCTAAGGTTTCATCTGCATCAATCTCAGCCTTAATCTTGGCAGCTTCTTGATCAATTATACCTTGAGCAGCCTTCTTTTGATCTTCTAGTGACATACTATTTGGTACGTAATCACCATCAATCTTACTAATTCCAGCTGCCTTGGCATCTTTGACGCCTTGCGCATCTGTAGCTTGATCAATATTGCTCTTAGCCGCATTGGCATGAGTATCAACATTAGCTTTTTGTTTAGCCTTAGTTGCATCATCCAAAGTTGGATCAGTATCAATTTCGGCTTTAATCTTAGCGGCTTCTTGGTCAATTATACCTTGAGCAGCTTTCTTTTGATCTTCTAATGAGATACCACTTGGCACATGGTCACTATCAATCTTACTAATTCCAGCTGCTTTAGCATCTTTGACACCTTGGGCATTAGGTGCTTGATCAATGCTATTCTTAGCGGCTTGCGCATCTTTATCAACGTTAGTCTTTTGTTTTGTCTTTTCGTTGGTATCTAGAGATGGGTCAGCATCAATCTCAGCCTTAATCTTAGCGGCTTCTTGATCAATAGCAGCTTGTGCTGATGACTTTTGATCGGCTAATGAAGCACTATTTGGTACATAATCGCTATCAATCTTGTTAATACCGGCTTTAACAGCATCTTTAACTGCTTGCGCATCTGCAGCCTGATCAATCTTTGCCTTAGCGGCTTGTGCATCTTTATTTACATTAGCCTTTTGCACAGCCTTAGTTGCATCATCTAAAGTTACGTCGGCATCAATTTCCGCTTTAATCTTAGCGGCTTCTTGATCAATTGTACTTTGCGCATTCCGCTTTTGATCATTTAATGAAATGCCACTTGGTACATGATCAGCATCAATCTTAGTAACTCCCGCAGCTTGTGCATCTTTGACACCTTGAGCATCAGGAGCTTGACTAATTTTGGCCTTCGCATCTGTTGCATCCTTATCTACATTTGCTTTTTGCGCATCTTTAGCATCACAATCCAAAGTTACATCGGCATCAATTTCTGCTTTAATCTTAGCAGCTTCTTGATCAATTATTGCTTGAGCAGCAGCCTTTTGATCAGCTAATGACATCTTGCTACTTTGATGATCTGAATCAATTTTACTAATTCCTGCAGCTTGAGCATCTTTGACGCCTTGGGCATTAGTTGCAGCATCAATGTTATCTTTTGCAGTTTGTGCATCTTTATCAACATTGCCTTTTTGAGCAGCTTTAGTTGCACTATCTAAAGTAGAATCTGCATCAATTTCAGCCTTAATTTTAGCGGCTTCTTGGTCAATTATATTTTGGGCATTCTTCTTTTGATTTTCTAAAGATACACTATTTGGTACATGATCTTTGTCAATCTTGTTAATTCCAGCAGCTTGAGCATCTTTGACGCCTTGGGCATCTGTAGCTTGATCAATATTGTTCTTAGCTGCGTTAGCATCGGCATCAACATTAGCTTTTTGCTTGGTCTTAGTTGCATCGTCTAAAGTTGGATCATTATCAATTTCGGCCTTGATTTTAGCTGCTTCTTGATCAATTAAACCTTGAGCAGCCTTCTTCTGATCAGTAAGTGATGCACTATTTGGTACATGATCTGAATCAATCTTACTAATTCCAGCAGCTTGGGCATCTTTGACGCCTTGGGCATTAGGTGCTTGAGCAACTTTATTTTTAGCTACTGCTGCATCATTGTCCACATTAGTTTTTTGCTTAGCCTTAGTTGCATCGTCTAGAGTTACGTCAGCATCAATTTCGGCCTTGATTTTAGCGGCTTCTTGATCAATGGCATCTTGCGCATTCTTCTTTTGGTCGGCAAGAGAAGTACTATTTGGTACATGATCGGCATCAATCTTACTAATTCCAGCATTTTGCGCATCCTTAACCTCTTGGGCATTAGTTGCAGCATCAATCTTATTCTTAGCGGCTTGCGCATCAGCATCTACATTAGCTTTTTGTTTTGCCTTAGTTGCATCATCTAAGGTTGGATCATTATCAATCTCAGCTTTAATCTTTATTGCTTCTTGATCAACTAAACCTTGTGCATTCTTCTTTTGGTCAGCAAGAGAAGTGCTATTTGATACATGATCGCTATCAATCTTAATGATTCCAGCATTTTGCGCATCCTTAACATCTTGTGCATTAGTTGCGGTATCAATCTTATTCTTAGCGGCTTGCGCATCGGCATCTACATTAGCTTTTTGCTTAGCCTTTGTAGCACTATCTAAGGTTGGATCATTATCAATTTCGGTCTTAATCTTAGCGGCTTCTTGATCAATAGCATCTTGCGCATTCTTCTTTTGGTCGGCAAGAGAAGTACTATTTGGTACATGATCGGCATCAATCTTACTAATTCCAGCATTTTGCGCATCTTTGACACCTTGAGCGTTTGTTGCTTGATCAATCTTGCTCTTAGCAGCTTGCGCATCGGCATCTACATTAGCTTTTTGCTTAGCCTTTGTAGCACTATCTAAGGTTGGATCAGATTCAATTTCGGCCTTAATCTTAGCAGCTTCCTGATCAATTGTTGCTTGTGCCTTAGCTTTTTGCGCCTCTAAACTTCCATTTTGACCTGATACATGTTGGGCATCAATTGCTGAAATTCCATCATGCAGAGAAGATTTGATTTCTTGAGCATTATTTGCACCATCAATTGCCTTCTTAGCTTTTGCTGCTTCATTATTAACATTATTCTTTTGCACATCTTTTGTTGCATCATCTAATGTTATATCAGCATCAATTTCAGCCTTAACCTTTTTAGCTTCTGCATCAATCTCAGCTTTTGCTGCCAATTTTTGATCTGACAATGAGGTCTTATTACTTTGATGGTCAGAGTCAATCTTAGTAATTCCAGCATTTTGCGCATCCTTGACCTCTTGGGCATTAGTTGCAGCATCAATCTTATTCTTAGCGGCTTGCGCATCAGCATCTACGTTACCCTTTTGACTAATCTTAGTAGCATCGTCTAGAGTTACATCAGCATCAATTTCAGCCTTGATTTTGGCGGCTTCTTGATCAATTGCAGATTGCGCATTCTTCTTCTGATCTGCTAATGATAAGTTGTTTGGTACATGATCACTATCAATCTTACTAATTCCAGCCGCTTTAGCATCTTTGACACCTTGGGCACTAGTAGCCTGGTCAATATTATTCTTAGCGGCTTGCGCATCCTTGTCAACATTGCTCTTTTGGGCTGTCTTTTCTGCATTATCTAAAGTTGAATCATTATCAATTTCCGCTTTAATCTTAGCGGCTTCTTGATCAATAGCATCCTGGGCATTCTTCTTCTGATCTGCTAATGATAAATTGTTTGGTACATGATCACTGTCAATCTTGTTAATTCCAGCTATCTTAGCATCCTTAACACTCTGAGCGTCAGGAGCTTGATCAATTTTATTCTTAGCGGCTTGCGCATCTTTATCAACATTACTCTTTTGCGCTGCCTTCTCCGCATTATCTAAACTAGTATCAGCATCGATATTTGCTTTAATCTTAGCAGCTTCTTGATCAATCTCTGATTGCGCATTCTTCTTTTGATCGGCTAATGATGAGTTGTTTGGTACATGGTCATTATCAATCTTAATAATTCCAGCAGCTTGCGCATCTTTGACACCTTGAACATCAGGAGCTTGATTAATCTTAGCCTTAGCGACTTGCGCATCTTTATCAACATTACTCTTTTGCGCTGCCTTTTCTGCATTATCTAAACTGGTATCAGCATCGATATTTGCTTTAATCTTAGTTGCTTCTTGATCAATTGCATCTTGGGCATTCTTCTTTTGATCGGCAAGTGATGTACTACTTGGAATATGATCGCTATCAATCTTAATAATTCCAGCGGCCTGTGCATCCTTTACTTCCTGCGCATTAGCTGCTTGATCAATATTATTTTTAGCAACAGCTGCATCATTATCGACATTTGCTTTTTGTTTAGCCTTAGCTGCGTTATCTAAAGTTGCATCATTATCAATTTCAGCTTTAATCTTAGCAGCTTCTTGATCAATCATGCTTTGAGCATTCTTCTTTTGATCGGCTAATGTTGTAACACTTGGAATATGATCACCATCAATCTTAATAATTCCGGCTGCTTGCGCATCTTTGACACCCTGAGCATCAGGAGCTTGATTAATCTTATTCTTAGCAACAGTTGCATCATTATCGACATTTGCTTTTTGCTTAATCTTGGCCGCATTGTCTAAAGTTGCATCATTATCAATGTCAAATTTAATTTTAGCGGCTTCTTGATCAATTGCATCTTGAGCACTCTTCTTTTGATCGGCAAGTGATGTACTGTTTGGCACATGATCGCTATCAATCTTAGTAATTCCAGCGGCTTGCGCATCTTTTACTTCCTGTGCATTCGCTGCTTGATCAATCTTATTTTTAGCAGCTGTAGCATCATTATCGACATTTGCTTTTTGCTTAAGTTTAGTAGCATTGTCTAAAGTTGGATCATTGTCAATTTCAGCCTTAATCTTAGCTGCTTCTTGATCAATCGCACTTTGGGCATTCTTCTTTTGATTGTCTAAAGATACATTATTTGGTATATGATCGCTGTCAATTTTAGCAATTCCAGCAGCTTGGGCATCCTTGACACCTTGAGCATTAGTTGCAGCATCAATATTCTTTTTAGCATTGGCTGCATCAGTATCAACCTCGGCTTTTTGTTTAGCTTTGGCAGCATCATCTAATGTCACATCTTTATCTATCTCAGATTTAATCTTAACTGCTTCTTGATCTATTGCATTTTGAGCAGCTTTCTTTTGATCGGATAATGAAATATTATTTGGAATATGGTCGCCATCAATTTTGTTAATTCCTGCGGCTTTAGCATCTTTCACACCTTGAGAATTGGTTGCTTGATCTATTTGAATTTTGGCAGTTGCAGCATCAGCATCAACATTATTCTTTTGTGCTGTTTTTTGTACACTATCCAAAGTTGAATCAGCATCGATTTCAGCCTTAATCTTAGCTGCTTCTTGATCAATTGCATCTTGAGCACTCTTCTTTTGATCGGCAAGTGAGGTACTATTTGGTACGTGATCACTGTCAATCTTAGTAATTCCTGCCGCTTGTGCATCTTTGACTTCCTGCGCATTAGCTGCTTGATCTATTTTGCTCTTAGCAGCCGCCGCATCAATATCAACATTACCCTTTTGCGCTGCTTTAGTAGTATTATCTAGCGTTGGATCGTTATCAATTTCAGCTTTTACTTTAGCTGCTTCTTGATCAATTGCACTTTGAGCACTTCGCTTTTGTTCTGCTAAAGAAACGCTATTAGTAATATGGTCACCATCAATCTTGATAATACCAGCGGCTTGCGCATCTTTGACAGCTTGAGAGTTAGTTGCTTGATTTATCTTGTTTTTGGCATCAGCCGCATCTTTATCAACGTTACCCTTTTGTGTGGCCTTAGTAGCACTATCCAAAGTTGAATCAGCTTCAATTTCAGCCTTAATTTTAGCTGCTTCTTGATCGATTAATAGAGTAGCATTTTTCTTTTGATCTTCAAGTGAAGTGCTGTTAGAAATATGATCAGCATCAATCTTAGTAATACCAACTGCTTGCGCATCTTTTACACCTTGGGCATTAATTGCTTGATCTATTTTATTCTTGGCGTCAGCAGCATCTTTATCGACATTAGCTTTTTGCGTTGCTTTTTCAACTCTATCTAAACTATTGTCTGCATCTATTTCGGCCTTGATTTTAGCAGCTTCAGCATCTATTGCAGCTTGAGCTGCTTTCTTTTGATCAGCTAATGAAGCTTCATTTGGAATATGATCACTATCAATTTTCGCAATTCCCGCATTAGTTGCATCCTTAACACCTTGAGCATTAACTGCCTGATCTATTTTCACCTTAGCTGCAGCAGCATCAATATCGACATTACCTTTTTGAGCTGCTTTAGCCGCTGCATCTAAAGTTACATCAGCTTCAATTTCGGCTTTTACTTTAGCCGCTTCTTGATCAATTATATTCTGAGCATTTTTCTTTTGATCAGCTAGTGACGTACTATTTGGTACATGGTCACTATCAATCTTCGAAATCCCATTATCACGAGCATCTTTCACAGCTTGAGCTCCAGTTGCTTGATCTATTTTAGTTTTAGCATTAGTTGCATCAGTATCGACATTGGCCTTTTGTTTTGTCTTAGTAGCATCGTCCAAAGTGACATCGGCATCAATTTCAGCCTTGATTTTAGCGGCTTCTTGGTCAATCGCATCTTGAGCCGCTTTCTTTTGATCACCTAATGAAGTAGAACCTGGAATATGATCAGCATCTATTTTATTGATTCCAGCTATTTGCTCATCTTTAACTATTTGAGCATTAGTTGCTTGATCTATCTTAGTTTTAGCATTAGTTGCATCAGTATCAACATTAGCCTTTTGCTTGGCCTTAGCCGCATCATCTAAAGTTACATCGGCATCAATTTCGGTCTTAATCTTAGTTGCTTCGGCATCAATTGCTGATTTTGCCTTCGCTTTTTGACTATCTAAACTTCCATTTTCACCTGGTACATATTGCGCATCGATAGCTACTATTCCATCGTGTAAAGAAGTTTTAATCTCTTGAGCATTCTTTGAGTTATCGATAGCTGATTTAGCTTTAATTGCTTCAGTATCAACGTTAGCCTTTTGCTTGGCCTTAGTCGCATCGTCTAAAGTAGCGTCATTATCAATCATACTCTTAACTCGTCTAGCTTCGGCATCAATTGACAATTTAGCGGCCCGTTTTTGGTCATCTAATGGCGTTGCATTAGGGATGTGATCTGAATCAATTTTTACAATTCCATCATTTTTAGCATCTTTAATTCCTTGCGCATCTGTAGCTTGATTAATCTTGCTCTTAGCTGCGGTTGCATCAGTATCCACATTAGCTTTTTGCTTGGTCTTAGCCGCATCATCTAAAGTTACATCGGCATCAATTTCTCCCTTAACCTTAGTTGCTTCTTGATCAATGGCATCTTGAGCTGCTTTCTTTTGATCAGCTAATGAAATATTATTTGGAATATGATCGCTATCGATCTTTCTAATACCTTCATTTTTAGCATCTTTCACGCCTTGAGCACTTGTGGCTTGATCAATCTTATTCTTTGCGGCTTGAGCGTCTTTATTAACATTACTCTTTTGCGCAGCTTTTTCAGCACTATCTAAAGTTGAATCGGCATCAATCTCGGCCTTAACTTTAGCGGCTTCTTGATCAATGGCATCTTGAGCGTTCTTCTTTTGATCAGCTAATGAGACATTGTTTGGTATATAATCGGCATCAATCTTAATAATTCCAGCGGCTTGCGCATCCTTAACGGCCTGAGCAGTCGTTGCCTGGTCAATATTAGCTTTGGCAACTAAAGAATCCTTGTCAACATTGGACTTTTGTTTGGCCTTTTCAGCATCATCTAAGGTGATATCGGCATCAATTTCGCCTTTAACCTTAGCGGCTTCTTGATCAATCGCATCTTTGGCGGTCTTCTTTTGATCAGCTAATGAGATGTTATTTGGAACATGATCACTATCGATTTTAATTATTCCAGCATTTTGCGCGTCTTTGACGCCTTGAGCATTAGTTGCTTGGTCTATCTTTACCTTAGCAGCAGCGGCATCAATATCAACATTATTTTTCTGCGCTGCTTTCTCATTATTAGCTAAACTATTATCGGCATCAATTTCAGCCTTGATCTTAGTTGCTTCTTGATCAATTATTGCCTTAGCGTTTTGCTTTTGATCAGCCAATGAAGTAGAACCTGGAATATGATCACTATCAATGTTAATTATTCCTTGGTTCTTAGCATCTTTAACCCCTTGAGCATTAGCCGCTTGATCTATTTGAGTCTTAGCTGCGGCCGCATCATTGTCTACATTTGCTTTTTGCTTAGCCTTAGTCGCATCGTCTAAAGTTACATCGGCATCAATTTCGCCCTTAACCTTAGTTGCTTCTTGATCAATGGCAGCCTTAGCTGCTGTCTTTTGATCAGCTAATGAAGTAGAACCTGGAATATGATCACTGTCAATCTTGGCAATTCCTTCTGTTTTAGCATCCTTAACATCTTGTGCACCTGTTGCTTGATCAATTTTACTCTTAGCAGCATCGGCATCAGTATCCACATTTGCTTTTTGCTTGGCCTTAGCTGCATTATCTAAAGTTACATCGGCATCAATTTCAGCCTTGATCTTAGTTGCTTCCGCATCAATGGCATCTTTAGCAATCTTCTTTTGACCAGCTAGTGAGGTTGAATTAGGGATATAATCAGCATCAATCTTGGCAATTCCTTCTGCTTTAGCATCCTTAACACCCTGTGCACCTGTTGCTTGATCAATCTTTTTCTTAGCATTTACCGCATCAGCATCAACATTACCTTTTTGTGCTGCTTTTTCTGCACTGTCCAAACTAGAATCGGCATCAATTTCAGCCTTGACTTTCTTAGCTTCTTGGTCAATTGCATCCTGAGCTGCTTTCTTTTGATCAGCTAAAGAAACCTTATTTGGTATGTGATCGGCATCAATCTTGGCAATTCCAGCTTCAGTTGCTTCTTTCACACCTTGAGCATTAGTTGCTTGGTCTATCTTTCTCTTAGCAGCAGCGGCATCAGTATCTACATTAGCTTTTTGACTAGCTTTTTCTGCACTATCTAAAGTCTCATCAGCATCAATTTCAGCTTTAATCTTAGTTGCTTCTTGATCAATGGCACTCTTATCATTTTGCTTGATTTCATCTAAAGAAATGTTGTTTCTAACATGATCGCTGTCAATTTTGATAATACCTGCATCTTTTGCATCCTTAACACCTTGAGCATTAGTCGCTTGGTCTATCTTCACCTTAGCAGCAGCAGCATCAATATCCACATTAGACTTTTGCTTAGCTTTAGTTGCATCATCTAAAGTGTCATCAGCATCAATTTCAGCTTTAATTTTTACTGCTTCTTGATCAATTATCCCTTTAGCAGCTTGTTTTTGATCAGCTAATGAAGTAGTTCCTGGTATATGATCTGCATCAATTTTAACTATACCTTCAGCTTGAGCATCTTTAACGCCTTGGGCATTAAGTGCTCGATCAATCTTATCTTTAGCTGCCGCCGCATCAGTATCCACATTAGACTTTTGCTTGGCTTTAGTTACGTCATCTAAAGTTACATCAGCATCAATTTCAGCTTTAATTTTTACTGCTTCTTGGTCGATAGCAGCTTTAGAAGCTTGTTTTTGGTCAATTAATGACATTTTATTAGGAATATGATCTGCATCAATCTTCGCAATTCCTGCTGCTTGTTCATCTTTAACTGCTTGTGAGTTAGTAGCTGCATTGATTTTAGTTTTAGCTGCTGTGGCATCTGCATCGACATTGGCCTTTTGCTTGGCTTTTTCTGTATCGTCTAAAGTAACATCAGCATCAATTTCAGCCTTAATCTTAGTTGCTTCTTGGTCAATAACATTTTGAGCAGCTCTTTTTTGATCAGGTAATGATGTTTTGTTAGGAATATGATCTGCATCAATCTTAGCTATACCTTCAGCTTGTGCATTTTTAATTGCCTGTGCGTTAGGCGCAGCATTGATTTTGGTTTTAGCTGCTGTAGCATCAGCATCAACATTAGCTTTTTGGGTATCTTTTTCTGCATTATCTAAAGTTACATCCGCATCAATTTCAGCCTTAATTTTAGTTGCTTCCGCATCAATTGCATCAGTAGAGGCTTTCTTTTGATCACTTAATGCCGTACCAGGTTGATGTGCTGCATCGATTGCAGCTTTACCATTTTTCTCTGCCTCACTTACTTCACTAGGAACGATAGCTTGATCTATCTTGCTTTTAGCAGCACTAGCAGCCTTGTCAACCGCATCTTTTTGCGTTTTCTTAGCAAGATCATCAAGAGTAGGGTCATTGTCAATCTCACCCTTAACTTTAGTCGCCTCATCATCGATAGATTTATTAGCAGCTTGCTTTTCAATATCTAGTGAATGATATACATAGGTTACTGAATCTGTTCCATCAGCTAATTCAAATGATGCATCAAATGCAACTTTTTGCCCATTTACAATCACATGATCTGGAGCCCAATTGTTTGCATCAGGTGCTGGTGGTAATTTTACAGTTTCACCTGTAATACCTTCAATTACTACTTTGTTATTTGGAGTAATCTTGTTGCCGTTGGTATCTACATATGTTGGATTTACAGTCTGCTTATTACCTTCAACATAGATATTGACTACTGGGTTATCGTCAGATACTAAAGTCTTTGTAGCCTGATTTTGCGCCTTTGCAGCATAATGATAACCTGCTGGAACATTATCTTGGGTATAGTATTTATTAGTCCAGTCAATGGTATTACCATAGTTGGCTGGAACTAAGTTTTCAACAGACTCTGTACCTGATTTACCTGACATTGGTGAGATCAAAACGCGTTCAGGGTGATTAACATCAACATATCTATATGTTACGTTCTTCTTTACCCCGTATACATAAACCTTATATGTATAATTATCACCTTCCATTGGTGCAATACCAATAGATGCTTGACCAAATTCATCGCCATTATCAGCATTTGTAGTTAAATCACCACCACTTTGAGCATCTTTTACGGCACCAGCATAAATTTGCTTACCTAAGGCCCACATATATCCTTTAGGCATATTATTAATAACATTTTCGTTATTAATAAGTGGTATATATTGACCAATATAAGGATCAGGTGGCAAAGTCATCTCCACTGGTGAACCAAGATTTTTACCGTTTTGATCAACATATTGAATCTTAATTTTCCCTACTGGAATAGCAATTGTTTGTAGTTCACGAGTTGCTGGTGTAACAATGTTGGAATTAGAAGTAACACCATTAATATCAGTAATTACTGCTTGACCATTTGTAACAACCATTTTGGCAAACTTTAAAGTATTATCTCCATTGGCATTATTACTTGCGGAGTTATTGCTTATCCAAGTCTTAATATTTGAATTATTAAGAGTTACAGAGCCCGTGCCTGAAATAATACCAGCATTAGTAGCTATTGGTTCCCCATTAGGACCTTGAATAGCCAAATGCAATTGTTTTGGTGAAATAAAAGTTACTCTAGAAGTATTAGCAACTTGAATTACAGCCCCATTAGCTCGTTGATTAATATCAAAAGTGGTCCCAGCATTAAATTCAACAGATTGATTCCCTTGAAGTCTAATTGCGCCTGGCATGGTGGTAATTGGCGCTTTCAAATTAAAATTTTGACCAAATTTAAATATGGCATTATTGTTAAATGCATTAGATTGGGTCCCATTCAAAAAGTATTGGAAGCCAGATTGAGTCCAACTAACATTATCACCAACATTTACACCACCAATGTTATTATACATAGCTGGATAATTGGCTGAGATATCATTGTAAGTAAGTGCTGTGTTGGAAGAACCGTCACCCATAGTAATCATATTACCGTAGCCTACACTTGCTTGTGGTGATATACTCGACATCCAAAATTCCGAAAAGCGAATATCATTACTAGTTCTCTTCATGGTTACACTGCTATTGTTCGCAAAAATAATATTCCCGACGCCACGGGTAACCTCATTAGAAATATTAAAGACATTCTCACCTGAAAAAGTTACTTTTGAGTCATTAGCCATTACTGCATGAATCGGATTATTACCATTTACTGTACTTGGAGATAAGGTTACATTATCCAAGTTTACAGAAAGTCCTGCACCATTACCTGAATAAACAAGAGAATATGCATTATTATCATTTGTATTAAACCCTTGCTTAAAGACTCCATTAGTTAGAGTTACAGTTGTTAGATTATTATATGGCACAGCAACATAACTAAAAGTTTGTGTTCCTAAATCAATTGTATGGCCGTTACCATTGACTACAACATTTGCGCCTGCAGCACGATTTCCAATATTATTAGCTGCTCCTGGCGCATAAGCTATATCATTTGTAATATTAATATATGTTACAGTTGCATCTGACCATGCAGCTGCTAAACTTGAAAAATCACTTACATTTACTAATTTTTGCTTATACATATTAGGATTCCGAATTTGATCAGGTGTAGGAACATTCAATGAGGTTGGGGTTTTGCCAGTAGTTTTACCAATCTCATCATTAAATTTTTGACGACTACTATCAGAATCTGGAGAAACTGTTATATCCCTTGATGTTCCAACATCGGCTGCTGTTTCAACTCTAGGAGTGGTCTCACTAACTAGAGTAGACTCACTCAACCCTCTCTTATCTAATGACTTGGTATCAGCCATATCATTAATAATAGAAGAAGATGGAGCAAAATCACCTGCTGGAATGTTAACAGATGTATTAGATTGTTTAGGAACAATAGTTAATGGCCTACTGTTTTCTGTGTTAGCAGTGGGAACTTGATTTGAATTAGTTACTGGCTGCTTTAGGCCATTATCGTTTACGTTTAAACTTTCACCATTTGTTTTTGATTTTTTATTAGGTGACTTGGGATCATCAACTATCTGTTTTGCATTATCAGTATTCGGTCTTTCTTCTAAAAAAGAATTAAGGCCTGAATATGTCGATAAGCTTTTTGTAACAGATGGTTTTTTCGTTGCCCCTTTTTTATTCTGTGCTTTGGTAGAAGCTATTTTAGTCTCGATACCATTGTTAGCAGCTGTAACATTATAACTAGCATCAATTTTAGTTATTACATTATTCACGATTGCCTTGACACTAGCTAAATTAATTGCTGACTCAATCTTATTATTAGCGTCACTAAATAAAGCATCAACATTCTTAATTTGATTTGCTTTCTCTCCACTACTCAAAGTTTGATCAACATTAATTTTTGCTTTAGTATCAACTGCTTTGTTTTCTAAAGTACTCAAAGCCGTTTTCTTTGCTTCTTCAAGCATATTTGAATCAATAGGCTTACTTTCAGTAACTGATTGATTTAGTGTCGCTCGTTGAGCAAGCTTATCAATAGAATCCTCTTGATTAGTTTGGCTGTTAATATCAGCTGCTTGTACATCTTGTATACCTAGTTTATTGCTATAAACTAGCCCTCCTCCTAGCATAAAAGTTAATAAGGAATAGCTAACTAGCCATCCTTTTTTGCTTTTATGCATTTTATAGTTCGTATTCTTTATTTCTTCGATTAATTCAAATCTGTTCAAAATATACTCTCCTTTTTATGCACGAATATATACAGCTTGCAATTCAATATAGGTGTCATTTTATCATAGTTATTATAGTGTTTCCACATTTATGTAGTTTTTTACATATAAAATTCTAAAAATTATATAAAATTATTTTGTTTACATATTTATTTAAATAACAATTTTTAAAGTACTTTTGTTTTCTTAAAGCAATAAAATTTGAAAATGTTCTTAATTAAAGATAATATATTTTAAATAATATATAGTATTAATATTATTTTTAAATCCAAATTAGCTTCTAAGATAAAGCAATATTTATTGTTTTAATAATTATTAGCAAAAACAATTATTAGTTATACTAAAAATAAAAAAATAATTACTAACATTATTTTTTTATATGTGACTAATCACAAAATATAAATATTAATTTTTAAATAACTAAAATCAGAGATATATAATTGCTTTTTTTATCAAAAAATCATCTTGGAAAAGTCTTTTTAATTATATATACTTTAGAAATTGTTTATGCTATATTTTTAATCATATGTTACACTTTTTATAAATTTACTATTATAATTAAATGGTTAAATTTTATGATATTACATTAGCCCAACTATTTCTTTTCTAATAAAGTGTTTAATTGCAACTAACGTACTATAATAAATTCAGTATTATTGATAAAAATAAGAAATCATAACTTAATTAGAAACCCCGTACTATTCTCAATAACAATCAAAGCAAAAAGGGTTAACTCCGACTTACTATCGGAAATTAACCCTAAATTAAACAATCTATTCGACCTTATGTTCATGTCCCAAATTATTATGAATATGAATTTCGTAACTAGGTTTATTGAGATAACGATTCAAGTTATTGCAGTTCTGCTTGCTTTAAAGCTACTCGCTCAGAAATTTTAATGAACGGAATATAGAATAACGTACAAACTATTAAAATGATAATTTGAACTAATACAACCTTCCAATCTCCCGCACTGGCCAAAAGTCCACTTAAAAGTGGAGGAGTTGTCCAAGGAATTAGTACACTAAGTGGCTTAACAAAACCAATTGCCGTTGCAAAATATCCAATTAATGACCCAATTACTGGACTTAATACAAAAGGAATAATCATTGGAATATTAAAAACTATGGGAAAACCAAAAATGATTGGTTCATTAATTTCAAATATTCCCGGAACAGTTGCCAATCTAACTACATCTTTATACGGCTTATAGCGCGAAACCAATAAAACAGCAATAATCAAGGATAAAGTCAGCCCGGTTCCGCCCATTTGTGAATATACTGTTACAAAGTCTGTGTTGATAATATGAATTGGCTGTTTACCAGCTGCAACAGCTGCCATATTTTCGTTCATGTTAACCAGATTCAATGGGTCAAGAAGTGAGCCGTTAATAACAGTTTGATGAATCCCAAGAGTATAAAGAAAATTACCTGTAGAGTATATTAATAAAAAGCCTGGAAGAGAAGTATTAACTGACCGTAAGGGATTTTGAATTAAGCGCGAAATTAAAGTTACCAAATCGGTCTTAAAATAAGCTAAAATAGCTGCTAAAATACCAAATACACTTAAAGTTAAAAGTGATGGGATTAAAGAGCTAAAGCTTTGTCCTACGGCAGGCGGCACCTGATCTCCTAAATTGATTTTCAGTGCTTTAACTTTAGTCAATCTAATATAAATTTCGGTCGCCAGTAAACCAATAATGATACCAGCAAACATGCCCGTTGTACCAATTTGTGAATATAAAGCTGCACCAGTTATTTCAACTGGTTTTTTCCCTGAAAGCGGCTGAACATTGACTTTAATCGCTAACATAATAAAAACTGCTGACAAAGACACTGCAGCGGCAGAAATTGGATTTTCGTAAACCTTATTTTTAGCTAAATAATACCCAATCAGGGGGGCAATTAAGATACTAGCTACATTTAATGTGCCGTTTGTTAAGGCTGTGCCAAAAACTTGAAATCTTGCTAAAATTGCTCCCTTCATTAACCAAGTAAAAATGACATTATTAAACAAAACAGCAACACCAGCTAAAATAAACATTGGCATTAATGTGGCAAAAGCATCTCGTAATGATCTTAAATGAACCTGGTTACCAATTTGGACTGAAACTTCTGTAAATTTATCTAAAAATTTTTGTAATTGTGGATGAGCCTGATTCCTAGCTGAATTATTCACTTTAATCACCTCTAAACTCAAGTTAAATCTTGACCATTTGAATGAATAACTTTTTTCAACCATGCATAACTTTTTTTAGGAACGCGTTTCATATCACGCAAATCATGATTTGTACGATTAACATAGACGACACCATATCTTTTTTCCATATCACCTTGTGAACTCATAATATCAATTAGGCCCCAACCGAGGTATCCCATTACATTTACTCCATCTTCATTTATTGCTTGTTGCATTGCTTTAATATGATCGCGATGGTAATTAATACGATAATCATCAGCAATTTGATGCTTACCATCCCACCTTTCTCGTACCCCAATTCCATTTTCAATAGGGAAGACAGGCAAATGATAACGTTGATATATTTTATTTAAAACGTCTCTAAATCCTAGAGGATCTATTTGCCAACCCCATTCAGTTGACTTTAAATAAGGATTATCCTTTTTACCAAAATTCAAATACTGGTTAGGGGGCGTATTTTCAGGAATTTTACTAGCATCAATTGTACTAGACGCATAATAACTAAAACTTAAAAAATCACTTTTCAATTTGGCAATTTCTACCAATTCAGCTTGATTGACCTGAATATTAATACTCTGCTTTTTAATATATTGGGTAACAGCAGTCGAATATTTCCCCAAAGTAAAAGCATCGAGTAAATTAAAATTCAAAAACTCATCGACTTGATTAGCCATAAATACATCTTGCGGATTAGCTGTTGCTGGATAGACTTGACTATAAGCTAACATGCCACCAATTTTTGCCTTAGTTTTATTGTGTAAATAATTTGCAATTGTCGCATGACAAAACATTACATTATGCGCAATTTGATATAGTTCTGAAATTGTTTTCTTGCCTCTTAAATAACCTGAAATTTTAAAAACTTCCATCGTATGATACAAATTTTGCTCGTTAAAAGTAATCCAATATTTAACTTTACCTGCAAAATGATCAATCACGATTTTGCTATAGCGAATAAAAGCACGACAAACTTTTTTACTAATAAAGCCATTGTAGTCCTGAGCTAAATGTAATGGCATATCAAAATGATAAAGACATATCATCGGTTGAATATTACGTTTGCTTAGTTCATCAACCAACTTGTCGTAGTAGTCAAAGCCCTCCTTATTGATAGTACCATCACCATTCTTAATTATGCGCGACCAGGATACTTGAAAACGATACATATTCATTCCTAAATCTTGCATATAATCTAAATCTTCAGTTAAATGGTGGTAGTTATCGTTAGCAAAATGCCAATCACTTATGTGATCCCCGGCCTTTCTAATGTCATAAACAGATAAAGTTTTTCCCCCTTCATTCCAGCCACCTTCTGTTTGCATACTTGAAGTTGAATTTCCCCAAAAAAATTTAGCCATCATATTTCTTCTTTCTTAAATTTTAAAAGCGCTTTCAAAATAATATTATTGCACTTTACTTTCCAAGTAAATATTTGCCAAAATGTAAGTAAAGTAAATTGTCTACTTATGAAAGATGAAAGGAATAACTATTATGCATAAGCAACCCAAATATGTTTTAATTGCCAATCAAATTGAACAAGATATTCTTTTGCACAAATACCAATGTCAACTACCCCATATTGATCAATTGGCAAAAACTTATCATACTAGTAAGGTAACAATTATTAATGCCCTACATTTTTTACAATATAAAAGTATTGTAGCGCCAATCCGTGGTCATGGAACTATGATTCTGACAGCAGAAGAACAAGAAATTTCCAAAAAGGATAATGCCGTTGAACACGTAGGTTTTACTGAACGAATAAAAAATAGCCAATTTTTAACAAGTCATATAATTTCTTTTGATGTGCGCAAACCTACTCATCAAGAAATTACTTTATTAAAACTGAATAAACAGGAATTAGTTTATGATATTATCCGTTCACGTCTTTTACACAATAGTCCAGTTAGACTAGAATATACAATTATGCCCGTCAAACTGATCCCCCAAGTTACGCCTAAAATATTAAAAAAATCTATTTATCATTATATTGAACACGATCTTAATTTAAAAATTGGCAAAGCGAATCGCACTTTTCGGGCAGATAAAGCCGATGCTTATGATCAGTTATACCTAAACTGTCAAAAAAATGATCCAATTTTTGAAATTGAACAAGTCTGTTTTTTAACCAATGGGCTACCTTTTGAATATTCCCAAACTAGAAATCGCTATGATCAAGGCGAAGTGACCTTAAATCATGTATAAAAAAAGACAAAATGATAATAAACTCATTTTGTCTTTTTGATTTTTAACTAATCAATGGCTCTGAGGATTCTTTTGGCCAAAGCAAAATTTCCTACTGTCGCTGAACCATTATCATGAATTTCTGGCATTGTGATATATCTGTTTAGATCTGGTACTTGAAGATAGCCGTTTAACATTTGCGCAAAATCACGGCGCACTTTTTGTAAAAACGCTTCACTAGTTACACCGCCACCGAAAACAATTTTATCAGGACGAAATAATAAAGTTGCCTGCAATGCAGCCTGAGCAACATAATAGCTCATTATATCCCAAACTGGATGTGAAATTGGAACTTCGGCTCCTTTTTTACCAAGACGTGCTTCAAACGTTGGCCCTGCAACAAGTCCTTCTAAACAATCAGCATGAAAAGGACAAATACCTTTAAATTTCAAGTCATTTGGGTGGCGTTTAACCTTAACATGGCCCATTTCTGGATGCCCTAAACTGCCCACCAGCTTACCCGCAATAATTGCACCGCCACCAACTCCAGTTCCAATTGTGTAATATAGAAGAGAATTAATGTCTTCGTTAGCAAGTAAAGTCATTACATATTCACCATAGGCTGAACCATTCACATCAGTAGTAAAAAAAATGGGTACATTGATTTCCTGTTTTAGCATACCCACAATGTTAGTATCTTGCCAGCCTTTTTTGGGCGTCGTCGTGATATAACCATAATTATGAGCCGTTTTTCGAATTTCAATTGGTCCAAAAGATGCAATACTGATTGCATCAACTGGATACCCCCTAAAATAGTCTATAACTTTTTTTATTGTTTCTTGTGGTGTAGTTGTTGGTATAGTAATTTGATCTTGAATTTGATAATTTTCATTACCTATTGCACAAACAAACTTTGTTCCACCTGCTTCAATTGAACCTAGCATTTCTATCTCCCTAATAACTTTTTTTAATTAACATACTAATAGCGTTCTTCACTTCCTGTGCATTAGAACTCTTATCTATTATTTTCCTAAAGGTGGGGTTGGTTTGCAAGTCCACAATAAAATCAAATAATTTTTGGATACTTAAATAATCATCACGAGAAATCGCCAGGAGAAAGATATACTTTACTTCGTTCTTTTCATCCCACTTAATTGCTTTACTTAAACGTGCAAATGAAACTTTAGATTTTTTAGTTGCATAGCCTAAAGAATGAGGAATAGCAATTTTCCCACCAATAGCCGTTGAATACATTTGTTCTCTTTCATACACTTTTTGCATAAAGTCCTTATTTACAATTGCTTTGCTCTCCAAATTTTTTATTAACATATTTAACAATTGCTTTTTAGTCATATTTTGCTTGACTAAGTAAATATTTTCCGTATCAAACAATTTATCAATTTTTTGGTATGGATTATTAAGTGACTTCAAATATTCAGAAAGTTGAATAATATCATTATTTAAATTCACCAAATCAATTTGAATGACTGGAATAGGTGCATCAGTAATCGGAACCATTGTAATTAAAAAATCATTATCAGTAGCTTTTCCTGCTAAATATTCCTCATAGGTATAAGTTCCCGTAATATTTAAAAAAGCTGTGAACTGTGACTGCAATTTTGCTCTAACTAAAGCAGCAGTTGATATACCATTGCCACAAATTAAAGCTGTATTTTTTTTGGTTGATTTCATCCCTTGCCGTTCAATTGCAGCACCCACATGTAATGTGATGAAGGACAATTCATCATCATCAAGTTTTAAATTAAGCATATGTTCCAAATATGGTGCCGAATAAGCTGTAATTTCATAAGCATAAGGAAATGTAGATAAAATCACACTCAATAGTGGATTTTTTCTATTGCCATTAACTTTTTTTATTTTGACTAAATTATTTAAATGTTGAGTTAAGTTAATACATAATTCTGGATCATTTACTAAGTCTAATGCAAACTCTTTTTTTATATTTTTTAAAAAAATCCTGACCGCCTTATTAATATCTTTATTAGTTTTAGCCCTAATTTTATCAGTAACACATTCAGGATAATTCATGGCAAAATGATAAATTAAATCATTACGTTCACATTCATTTAGCTTAATGCAAAATTCTTTTTCCAAATTAATGAATAATTTGCTAATAGCAGCTGAAACATTACCTTTGATTTTTAGCTGATGAGATTTCTCTAGTGAATAACCTAGCTTTACTCGTGAGATTGCTAGGGCAATATGCAAGATTATATTTTTTGTATTAATATCTGATAAAGAATAATTATATTGCTGTAAAAAACTATGGACTATCTGTTTTAATCTATCAAGTCTAATATTAGCAAAAATAATTTTTTCCTGTTCAGTAAACCCCACAATATAAGCATTTGAACTTTTATTAATTAATTTGGTAATAATGAATTTTCTTTTAACAGTTTCTGTTCCTTTTAAGTAATAATAATCTTTTGATTTAATAATTTTTAGTCCAACTTCATTAAAATCTTTTTTTATTGTTACTAAATAAGTAAAAAAAGTATTGTCACTAATAAAAAAGCGATCAGTTAGTTCAGACAGTTTAATTTGATTATTAACTAACAAGTATTGCTCAATTTCAATAATTCGTTCACTAGAACTTGAAGCTGGTAAATTACTTTGCGCAATCTTCATTAATTGTTTACGTAAATTTTGATCTAAATAAGCAAGATAAAAGCCACTTCCTCTTTTATTTTTTATTTTTACTTTGTAATAATCCAATTCCTTATTTAATTCCTGAATATCGGACCTAATCGTTCTCGTACTAACATTATATTTTTTAGCTAGAAAAGCGGAGGAAACATAACAATTGGCAGAATTATTTAATAAATCTTCCAAAATATTGCCCAATCGTTTATAGGATAGTTTCATACCGTTCCCCTTTTTGTAATCCACTTTTACTTACACATTACTATATCTGTTTGATTAAAGTAATCATGTCATAGGGAGCAATTTGAAAACTTTGTTTTCCAATTTCTTCAAGGCCATTAATAACTTTATAACCCAATTTTTCAAGATATAACACATCCTGTGTCTCACTAGTAAGATTAGATAATCGCAAAATAAAACTATTTTCTACCGTATAGGCAAGATACAGTGCTGAAACCTCAACCCCTGGTTCAATTGTCAGCCAAGATTGCTCTTTTTTAAGTTCATGAAGCCCAGTAGGATATTCTATATCCCATAATTTATTATCTAAACGATTCACAATTAGATTATGTGTTTGCATTTGATAACCAACAGATGGGGTATACCACTTAGTTAAGTCCTGAGCTATCTGTTTTTCATTTAATTTTGAACCATTATAAGCACATAACCCAAAAACGAATTCATTTTGTCCTAATTCTTGCGCTAATGGGGTTGGCATCATTACATGCCCCACTGAAGTAGTATCACCAGAAGCTCGGCCAGGACGCCATAGTAAATCAGATTTACCCAATTGCCCTGTAGTTGCCATTAACGTAATTAAAAGGGAATCTGCAACTTTCTCATACTCTTTTTGACCCGTACCAAAGAAGTATAATCCGTTAATTTCATCGCACAGGCCAACACAGCGATCGAATACATAAATATTTACCGGCTTTTCAACAAATTCATCATTCCAATCATCTGCAATCTTTTCATTAATAGTTTTTCTAAAGCCACCTTGAATTTGAGCATGTGCAAAATTAGTGGTAATTCCTGTTTTTATCTTTAGCCGCAAACGATGAGATAGAGCTTGATTATCAATCTCCAATTTGGCACCTAACACAGGTGAATCTTTTCTTAATTCTAGGATTAATTTATATTTTATTTCAGCAGTTTGTTTTTGCTTTAAACGATCTTTTAAAGTTCTTGGCAGCTCCCAAGTTCCTGTTAAAGTCATACGTTCAATGCCTGAAGCACTATATTTTTTAACATTGCCATTCCATGGAAGCTGCATTTCTTGATCACCTTTTAGTGGTGAAAAGTCATAAGTATCACCATCATTTCCTTGATCATAAATACGAATCACATCAGGAAAAATTTTATTAGCCGTTTTCATTGTGAATTTGCCATCTGAAAAAGATAGGTCAATATTTTGATTAGTGATTTTCGTCCCCACATCTTGCCTTAATTCTTCACACGGTGTTTCGCAATCTTCAAAATGAACTACTTGATAGCCTAATCCTTGCATCTTAATTTTTAAGCTTACCTTTATTTTGTAATATCCAGGTTCATCTTTAAATTCATAACCATTAGGAGTTAATTGCATAATATTAGGACGCGATAGTATCTTCTCACTGGCTAAAATAACCGCCTGATTTTGATTAGGAAATTTAATTTTTTTACTTGAACTAATAATTTCAATTGTCTTACGTCCATCAAAATTATAAGGATCGGTATTAAATACAATAACATCATGATCAGTTAAAGATAACCGTTGAGCCAATCTTTTTTTGATATAATTTTCAACTCCTGCCGCGATTTCAAAAGCCTGCTTAAAACGGTGGTCTATATCAATGGCTACATTATCAGTCACACTACCACCAAGAGTATCGTGAGGCTGTAATTCAAATAATAATTTCCAGAGTTTAATAACGATTCCGTTAGAAATTGGAATATTCGCGTAACGTGCAATAATCATTAATGGTTCCAGTCTTCGAGTAATTACTTGCTCTAAGTTAAAATTTTGTCTTTTATTTCTTGACCTAACTGAAGTAATTGTACGGTGAACGCGCGAGTAGGTAGGGTAGCGCAATTCTCCCTGATATGTAGGTAATTTTTTACTATGTAATTTAGCCATAAACTTGGGATAAGTACTGTTGATAACCTCATAACGAGAATATTTGTTCACCTCCTTCAATGTTGCTGAAATATTATGAATAATATTCATTTGATCGATACCAGATGGTATTAAAACTTCATCATGGTGACCATTTGCGGCTTCAAATTCTATTCCTTTATCTAAACGCTCTTTAACAAATTTTTGCAAATTTTGTTTTGAGACTAAATCAATTTGACCGGTATAGTAACCCAAAGGAAAATTTGCTGCAAAAACTGCCTTCCCGCCCAGTGCTTTCCACTTGAAATAAACTGAATTAGTTTGCCTTTGAAAGTTTGTACCACGCCAAGATAAAAAATCATGAATATCAACTTGATGTAGGATCATTGGCAAATTGGCATTAAAACCAAATGTATCAGGCAAATAGCCTAGCATCATTGGATTACCATAGTTTTCTTTAGCATCAATAATGCCAATAATTAAATTTCTAAGTAGCGATTCAGCGCTTGGAACCATCGCATCCGTTTGTGTGTACCACGGGCCAATAAAAAGCTGTTTACGCTCTACTAAACGATGAATTCTTTTCTTACCCTCAGGATGAATTTCAACGTATTCATCAATGATAGACATCTGACCATCTAAAGTAAAATTTGCTTCCGGATGATTCTCTAATTCATCTAAAACTTCTGTAAATAATTGATCACTCAGTACTTGTGCATCTTGTGATGTAAAATACCATTCTCGATCCCAATGAGTATGATTGACAAAATATGCTTTAACCATAATCCCTCCTAAAATTGACAATAAACTGTTATAAATTTTGCATGTTTTAATTTGGGTAAAACTACTTGATTATTTTCAATTAATAATTCTGATTGACCGACTCCTTTTAAATTAACCAATTTAACAAGCTTAGGAGTCTGGGTGAATACAATTTTCCCGCCTACTTCATGGAATAGTGGATTATATAATCGGATTTCATAGGACTTAGTACCAGGAACTGTTTTAATTGTGCTTGTTGCCAAATTACTTTCAAGTTTAAATAAGCTCAATTCCTCTTGGTATTTTCTTTTCACTGGGTTAAATGGAAAAGTTAATCGGCCATTTAAGAACTCTGCGTACTCATAAATTTGTAAAGGAGTATCCCACTGCTTTACTTCATTTGCCAAGCTACTTTGATCATAAGTTGTAGCCAATGTTTTTAAAGCAAATTCAAAAGATAACTTTTTTTGCAATTGAGCCTGTGGTGTAACCACGGTCTCATCACCAGAAGCTCTACCAGGTCGATATAACAAATTTTTTTTGCCCAACATCCCATAAGTACGAAAAATTGTTAACCTCATAATAGAATGGTTTTTTCCAATACATTCATACTCTCTTACACCTTGAGGTATTACAGCCATACATCTTGTATTATTAGATATGGCAACAAAACTTTGCATCGTATTGATTGAAATAGGCATTTCCTGCCA
This sequence comes from Lactobacillus sp. ESL0237, assembly GCF_003692985.1. Lineage (NCBI taxonomy): Bacteria > Bacillati > Bacillota > Bacilli > Lactobacillales > Lactobacillaceae > Lactobacillus > Lactobacillus sp. ESL0237. Next base: position 93,092 of record NZ_REHE01000010.1, read on the forward strand.
TTTATCAGTTTCTTGCCGCCATAAAGTCAGTTCTTTTTCTTTAACTACTTGTCTTTTAACCGTTCCAAATTGCATATCTGCAATACTTGTCTTAGTCACTATTTCACTATCAAAATTAATACACAATCGATGACTTTTAGACTTTCTATTATCAACATTAATTTTAAAAGCAATAATTTTGCTATTTTTAGTTAAAGTAACCTCCAAACTAACTGGCATGGTAGTATCAACAACTTTTTGCGCACGTTTAGTTAAGTTACTTGGTATTTTAAAATTAAAATTAATGATTAACTGATTTTTTAACTTTCCTAAATATTGATAAACTTTATAAGATTGCTGAGTGGAAAAGATATGCATATCTTTTCGTGGTGGTGAATAATTATAGGAGTCCCCATCGTCTCCATTTTCTTCTAGAATAGCTTGATTTTGATAAAGATATTGATTACTTTTATCCAAAATATTTAAACTACCATCGTCGTTAACTTCAATACGGTAAAATTCATTTTCAATCATCTTACCTTCAACAATTCTCTTAAGGTGACGCTCTTGATCAGGTAAAACAGATAAGTATAGTTGCTTATATCCAAATGATGGAATTTGTGTACATTCGATATCTAAATCAATTTGATAAACTTTTTGTGGATGATAAATTTGCTTACCTGGATCTAATTGAATAGTTGCATCAGTTATTTTTTTTGTTACATCTTTAATATTTGTAATTTCAAATTGAATATTGCTACCCTGTATATCTCGAATTGAAAAGGCTCGACTTGGTGAATATAGGGTATAATGTAAGACCTCATTACGAATAACTGGCATTGAATTAAATACTGTAAGAGTTATTGGATGATTAGCATTTTCTATCCTAGTAGAAATTTCTCGCATGGTAAGTTCAACTAGACCGGTTGCAAGATCTTGAACTTCTTTATACCGCATTTCAATATCTTCGTTTACACGATCAGAAACACAATTTCCCATTGAATCATGAGCAGCATTTTTAAACATTTTTTTCCAAATATCATTAACTGCTTGCTCTGGATATTCAAAACCAAAGTAATTACCTAATGTAAGTATAGGTTCCATAATATTACTCAAATAAAATTGTAACTTTGTATTGAGCTGTTTAATATCCGCCCTAGAGGAATAAATTGATTTATGCACACGCATGTCTTTTCCACAATCTTGCTCACCACTTATCCGTTTCAATAGTGGATTTTGTTGACGAACTGCCTTGATATATTCTTCAAGCGAAGCAACTTTAAAAGTAAATTTGCCAGCATTAGCATGATTTAATTTACTAGTAAACTTTGGCAAATCAAATCTAATTGGAGCCATATCAGAGCCGTTAGGAAAAAGTAAATTATTAGTGGTTGCTGTCAGAGTAACCGTTTTAAATGGTTCTTCTGTCATTAATTCTGCTAATTTAGTTTCATTAATTACACCACCAATAAAATAGCCACAAGCCATCCGGTAAACTGTAACTTCTGAGCCATCTTCGCCCTGCCAAATAAATTCAGATTTAGGAGCGCTACTTAATGAGAATCCTCGATATAAAACAGCATCATGAATATCAAATTCTCGGTATATTTGTGGCATACTTGATTCCTGACCAAAGGAATCAGGAACATAAGCAATATTCATGTAGCCACCCAATTTATCGCATTCTTGCATTCCAATGCGTAAATTATTAACAATACTTTCTGCTGAAACCATGAATTGGTCGGTTTGCGTGTACCATGGACCTAAAATCAACCTTTTATTCTTTACTAACTTTTTTACCCGATCCATATCCTGTGGTCGCCATTTTAAATAATCTTCTATAAGTGAAGCTTGTCCATCTAATAAAAAAGAGTGATATTTTATATCATTTTCTAAACAATCGATTACATCTTTTAAATCTTTTAAAAGATAAATTTTTGCAGTAGAAGAAGTAAAAAACCATTCTCTATCCCAATGCGTATGCGGAACAATAAAAACCTTTTTAACCATTATTTCTCCTAAAGTTAAAAACTATAGTTTGAAAATAACGATGATTTAATTTTCAACTATAGTTTTTACCGTAATTATTATTGAATGTTTAATTCTATATCATCATCGCTCATCGATTCTTCACCAGTTGAGTTTTGATCAGTAAAGTCTGCAATTAATGGGGCTACAATTGCAATAAATATAGCACAAACTAAAATTCCAGCCAGATATGCAATAATATTATCAGCCGTTAAAATACCAGGCAGTCCTCCTAAAGGGGGAATATGTGATTTTACTCCTAAAAAAGCTCCAGTAGCTGAGCCTAAAGCACCACCAATGATATTCACAATAATCAGTTGTGGAGCCTTCATCATAAACGGAATTGCACCTTCTGTAATTCCAAATGTACCCATAATCAAATTATTATGACCCATTTCTAAAAGTTCAGAAGAAAAACGATTTCTAGGCCAAATAAAACTCATAATGGCGTAACCCATGGGAATTGCACAAATAGCAATATTAGTATATAGACATGGTTGATAAATTCCCTCGATAAAGAAGAAATTTCCAACTCCCCAGGCTGCTTTATTAACGGGGCCACCAAGATCAACACCAATCATGCCTCCCATAATAGCTGCGAGTAAAATTGCATTCGTCTTTTGTTCAACCATGAATTTTACCCATGAAGTTAAACCATTATTAATCCAAGCTAATGGTGGTGTAAGCACCACACCTACAAATAAGGCAACTGACCCCACGGTTAAAAGTGGCATAATAATTAGCTCAATTGCCGAATTCCATTTATCTGGAACTTTAATCTTTCGGCACCACCGTGCAACATACCCAGCAATCAGTCCCGCAACAATTGCACCGATAAATCCTAATTGATTGTTAGTAGCAAGCTGACCACCAATAAATCCTGCACCTAATGCAGGTTTATCTCCTAGTGCATAAGCAATGTAACCGCCAATAACTAAATTAACTAACCCAATTCCAATCCAACCAACCTGATTGATTTGATACAACATATGAAAAAATCCACTAGATTTTGCGAATTTTGATAAGTCACCATAGCCAAAGCACATGCCAATCAACTGTGGCACTCCGACTACTAAGGCACCACCAATTACAGTAGGAATCATATACGAAATCCCACTCATCACGGCTCCTTCCCATTCTTTTAGCAACCGTTTCATTTTTTAGTCCTCCTTTTTAATCGCGGCAGCACACTTCTTCAAAACAGCTTTTGGTGCTTTAATACAAGTATTAATATCTACCCTAATTACAGGCTTGCCTTCAAATCTTTCCATACTGGTAATTTTTTGGTCAGAAGCAATGAGTACAAAATCTGCTATTTTTGCTTCTTCTTGAGTAATTGCATTAACTGGCCCCATCATCCCCTGTTGTTCAATCTTAACATTCCAACCTAATTCTTTACCTGCCTTCTCTAAGGCTTTAGCTGCCATTGGTGTATGTGCTAAACCTGCTGGACAAGCTGATACTCCGACTACATTCATAATTGTTACTCTCCTATTCTTTCATTAATAAAATTTGCTATTTCATTTCTATTAGTCATTCGCCGTAATTCTTTTTTAAAATCGTGTTCCAATAAGGCTGTCGATAAATTAGCCAACATTTTTAAATGCTCATTGCCTACATTTTGAGGTGGAACCATCAAAGCAAAAACATCCGTTACTGGTTGATCATCATATGTTTGCCACTTTAAAGGATTTGCCAATCTAAAGTATAAAAAGCCAGCCTTTTTAACAGCAGCAGTTTTAGCATGTGGAATAGCAAAACCATCTTCTAAACCAGTAGAAAATTCCTTTTCCCTATCAATAAAGCTCTTATTTAAAGCTTTAGCATCCGTGGTGTAACCTGTTATAACAGCGACTTCTGAAATGTACTTTAACAAAGAATTAATGCTTGATTCACTTACATTTAGAAAAACGTTTTCCTGTGAAAAATTCATTTTTATTATCACTTCCAATTCCTAAAAGGCTTTACTGAAATTAAGCCTAACTTAAATTGATTATTTTGTAATTAGTAACAATTTCCATTTAAGTTGGAAAAAATATAATTTAAATATTTTTACTTTATTTTGCTTTTTTAAGAAACATAAAAAGCGTTCTTCTAATTAGAAAAACGCTTTTAAATTAATTAAAACAAAATTACCTAAAGACTATCTTGTCGGACTGACCCAAGTACCGGATCCATAGCCCAAGATCGTTTTTACTGCGGGAATAAAAGTAGTAATTATTGTAATAGTATTAATTACCCATAAGCATAATAAATAAATAGGGGCGAATAAAATATAACTTAATTTATTCCCACGAGTATCAATCAATAAAGCCGTAGTCAGCTGTAAAGTTCCGGCAATCATTTCAAAGCAAATAAGTAATAAAGTTGAAAATATTAAATATAACAGCTGTGGCCAATTTTGCGTAGCACAATAATTGATTACTAAAAAAATAAAAATTATTGACGAGATAGCAAAAAAGAACGACCACAGAATACTAAATGTTTGGTCAAATAATAATAACGATTCGCCTAAATTTTTAATGGGATGGCGTAAAACTTTTAATAAGTTAGTCAACCAAACTTCCGTACCACCCTTAGCCCAACGTTTACGCTGATGGTATAAATCTTTTAGTGTTTCCGGCACTAATGTATAAGAAATAATATTAGGGGCAAAAACTGACAGCCAATTATTTAATTGATGGTCCCACGCAATACTAATATCTTCAGTAGCACGATCTTGACGAAATAAGCCTACATCCATTAAGGCGCTTTTACGATACATCGTATTTGCGCCACTGTACGCAAAGATACTACCAAAAACACCCATTTCAGCCCGCTTAATGATTCCAACAATACTAGAAAATTCAACAGTGATTGATTTAGTAATCAGTTTAGTCCGATTCCTAACCTCAACATTAGAAGTTACGGCTGCAATATTTTGTCCTTCTGGACTATTAAAGTAATTAACATATCGGTTTAACGCATCCGGTTCTGGGATGGTGTCAGCATCGTTGCTAAGTACAAGTTCTCCCTTAGCAAAAGCTACCCCGACGTTAAAAGCATGGGCTTTACCCTTATTTTTTTCAACTCGAATAACACGCAAATTGGAATAATGTTTTTGAAGGGATTGTAAAATTTGCGGTGTTCGATCTGTGGAACAATCATCAATTACTAAAACTTCATAATTATTATAATTTAATTCATTAAGTAAATAAGTAACAGTTTCTTTTAAACTTGCTTGTTCATTATGGGCTGGAATCATAATCGTAATAAAGGGCGCCTTATTTTCAGCAATAGTAGTAAAAGCCTTCTTCTTATTGCGAAATACATATCTATAACATAATCCTCCGACAAACCAACCCAATCCACCTAGAATAGGATAAGAAATTAAGATTAAGAATAATCCATTTAGTAACGGTTTAATTGTTGACCAAGTTATATCCATCAATTAACCTCATTTCTTAAACAAACGTTGCGCAAAATCATTTTCAAGATTTTGTTCTGGTTTAACACTATAGAAATTATATTGCTGGCGCTGTTTTAAATCACCAAATTTTTCGGTCCAACCTTGCTCAATTAATTTTTCATGTCTCATACGGCGCTTTTGATCAACTACTCTCTGCTTGGTCCAAACAAAAGCAAAATGACGGTTATTATGAACGGTCAAAAATAAATAGGTTATTATAATGATAATGAAGATAATTATAAAAAATTCAATTAAAAATTTCATAGGTAAAATAATATCCGAATAATATTTAATATGCGCTTTTTGAGCAATTTGCGGAAAATGTAAAATTATATAAACGCCAATAAACGGTGAAATAACACCCAGCCAGCCAATTATGGCAATTATTGTTTGCCTTATCTTTAAATGCCAATTTCCTGAAGTAAAATAGTCATCTTGGGCTAAGTCAGAAAAAGATCTATGACTCATTATTAGTTTCCTCCTTATCTTATTCCATTCATGGATACCTAATTCTTTTATATTTACTTTATTATTATTACTATTTTAGGTCAAGAAAACAGAAATTATTAAATTGTTTTTGATTTTTCACCATCTATTGTATTTACTTAACCTATGATATACTGATGTTTAATTATTTTATAATAAAAAGGAGGCTAAATTTTGTTAGTAAAACCACATCAATTACAAAAAGGTGATCAAGTAGCACTAATTAGTTTGTCTAGTGGTGTCTTAGGCGAAAAGCAGGTTCTTCATGAACGAAAATTAGGGGAAAAGCGCTTAAAAGAACTAGGTCTTAAATTTATTTATATGCCTAATTCCTTAAAAGGAACTACTTACCTAAAAAAGCATCCCAATGAACGGGCTAATGATTTAAAAGAAGCTTTTATGAATCCTGAAATTAAAGCAATTATTGCGGCCATTGGCGGTGATGATACTTATCGCTTGTTACCATATTTAATGGAAGATTCAGATTTTATTAAAGCAGTACAAACAAGCCCCAAACTATTTACAGGATTTTCGGACACGACAAATAATCACCTAATGTTTTATCGATTAGGGATGCAGAGCTTTTATGGACCTAATTTTTTAAATGATCTCGCAGAATTAGATGTTAGTATGCTAGAATACACCCTAAATACTTGGAATCATTTCTTTATTAACCCACCTACAACTAATATTCCTGCAAGTCAAACTTGGTATGAAGAACGAACCGATTTTTCGCCTAAAGCAATCAATCATCCTCGAATTAGCCATCGCGATACTGGTTATCAAGTGCTTCGAGGAAATGGAATTATTCAAGGGCGACTTTGGGGTGGCTGCTTAGACAGTCTCTATGATGACTTGACCCAATATCGTTATCCTGATCAAGCCGAAATTATTCGGCATTACCGATTAATTTTATCTCCCCAAGAAGCTCAAAACATCATTTTATTCATTGAAACTAGTGAAGAATGTCCCTCTCCAGATTTATATGCCCAAATGCTTGATCAACTAGATCAAGCAGGTCTTTTAAAATCTGTTCGAGGAATCTTAATGGGAAAGCCACAGAACAATTACTATGTTAACGAATATCAGACCAAGCTTTTAGCAGCCACTGCAAAGTATCAAACACCCATTTTGGCAAACGTTAATATTGGTCATGCCTATCCCCACACCGCGCTTCCTTACGGCGCTCTTGCGCAAATTAACCTTGATCAGTCTTCTTTAAAAATTTTAGAACCATATTTTTCTTAACTTAAAAGCGTTATCCAAAACATTGAATAACGCTTTTTAAAATTACTACCTTTTTAATAATTAACCTTTTTTTCTATATATCTGAGCCACCTTAATTTTAAACTGATTCCATTCATTTTTAATAACTTGTAATTCCATTTTACCTACCTTTGTTATTTTATAATAGCATTGCTTCCGTCCCTGAAATGGTTCATCTCATGTTAGCAAGTATTTTTCTCTTTGCAAACTAGCAAATAATATGAATAAAGCAAAACATTCTATCATTTAGCATAAATTATTTTATATTTATTTAATAAAAGCTTGAATTTTATTAAATATAGTGTATTATTTATATATAACACTAAAGGAGAGAGAACAATGAGCTTATTAGAAACTCAGAATGTGGTCAGAACTTATGGTAAAGGCACAACCAAGTTTGATGCATTACGCGGAGTTAGTTTAGCAATAGATAAAGGTGAATCAGTTGCCATTATTGGTAAAAGTGGATCTGGAAAATCAACTTTAATGCATATTATGGCTCTTCTTGATCAACCAACTTCCGGGAGTATTTTATTAGATAACCAACTAACAAACAAAATTAAAGGGCGAGCTTTAAATAAATTACGTAATCAAACTTTTGGCTTTGTCTTTCAACAATTTTTCTTAAATGCTCAAGATACCGTTCTTGAAAATGTAATGTTGCCATTAAAAATTGCTGGTGTAACGGGAAAAAGGCGCAAGGAATTGGCTTTAGCGGCAATCAGGGCGGTTGACCTTGAAAGTAAAGCTCAAAATAAAGCTAGTAACCTTTCTGGTGGTCAAAAACAACGTGTTTGTATTGCTCGCGCACTAGTTAATGAGCCACAAATTATTTTTGCTGATGAGCCAACTGGTAACTTAGACTCAACTACCGGAGAAATGGTAGAAAATATTTTGTTTAAGTTACATCGTGAAAAAGGAATTACCTTAATCATCGTTACTCACGATCCTGATCTGGCTCAAAAATGTCAAAGACAAATTCAAATTAAAGATGGTCTAGTAGTTGAAGGGGGAGCATAATGAAGTATCGCGATATTTTAAACTCGGCTGCCAGTAATTTATGGCACAACAAAGGGCGAACATTTTTAACAATTATCGCTGTGCTAATCGGGGCTTTAACCCTGAGCATTACAATGGGGATTAATTCTGGTGTCAATAATTACTTAACCAAACAAATTGGAAACGTTGGTAATACTGAGCAAATGATTATCGCTCCTAGTTTTTCTAGTGGCAATAGTAATGGTGCACCAGAAAGATACAATACCAACAAAAGTAGCAATAATGCTGACGGAATGTTGACTAAAAATGACCTCAAGAAAATCAAAACAGTTAAAGGTATAAAAGATATTAAAGCATTAAAGGATAGCAACGTTACTTATGTCCAAGGACTTAATAAAGTCAAATATGTTATCGATGCTCAGCCAACCCTGGGAATTGCTTATGACTTAAAAGCCGGGCGACAAGTTGCAATTTCAGGTAATTCATCAGAAATTCTTTTAACTAAACAAATGATGAAAGCCTTTGGTTATCACAATGCTCAGCAAGCTTTAGGAAAATCAATCACACTTGTGACTAATTCACCCGTTACCAAAAAGAAACAAAAAATTTCAGCTAAAATTGTTGGTATTCGTAATGATAGTATGATTAGTAGCGGTCAAAATGTTTATAGTCATGGCTTAAGTCAAAAAATAATCAAAGCCAATCAAGATGGCATGCCTAAGGCACTTAAAGATCGCTATGTTGAAATTGTCGCAACACCAACTAGTAAGAATCCTGATAAAATCGCAACAATCGAAAAGAAATTAGCTAAAAAAGGTTACACTGCCCAAACTTTAAAGGATGCGGTTAAGCAACTCTTTCAAACCTTTAATATTGCAACAGGTGTATTGATTATTTTTGGAGCAATTGCTCTAATCGCTGCCAGTTTTGGCGTTATCAATACCCTTTACATGTCAGTTCGTGATCGAACACGGGAAATTGGTCTAATGAAAGCTTTAGGATTAAGCCAAGGCAAAGTTTTTTCTATTTTTAGTTGTGAAGCAATTTTAATTGGTTTATTTGGATCACTTCTAGGGTTACTTGGAGCTATGGGGATAGGTCAGGCCTTAAATTCAGTTGCCAGGAAGACTTTCTTAAAGGGAATCGATGGCTTTACCCTAATTCAATTTAATTGGCCTAATAGTTTACTAATTATTGGAATTATTTGCTTAATTACATTTTTAGCGGGAACACTGCCAGCTAGACGAGCAGCTAAGCTCGATCCGATTACCGCTTTAAGATATGAATAAAAAAAAAGACGAAAGTAAACTTTCGTCTTTTTTTTACTTTTTAGTTTTCTGCTTTTTTTATTATTTGCTCAAGTCTAGGAGCTAATAGGCTTTGTTCTAATATCATGTCAACTGGATGATATTTTTCATCAATACATTCATCCCAGTATTCTAAATGTTTTTTATCAATATAGCTCCCAGACTCTTCCACTGCATTTCCCCCAATACCTTGGATTGAATACCAGTAGAAATATGTATAGCCATCTTGATTATCTTCTTTAAATACAGTTTCAATGTACATTTTTTCCCCAGCCATAGTTGCAACGGTATCTTTATGATGCTGATTAAGAAAATCCATCCACTCTTGTGCTTTTTTTTCTTTACCTTTTTTTATTCTAAATCTTGTGAGCTCTATCTGAACATTGATCAATTTATATTTCCTCGTATAAAAAAACATCAACCAGAGATTGATGCTTTTAAAATTACTAGTAATTAACCAGTATAAATTCAATAAAGAATTAACGCTTACTAAATTGTGAAGCTTTACGGGCTTTCTTCAAACCTGGTTTCTTTCTTTCAACCATTCTCGGATCACGAGTTAAGAAGCCAGCCTTCTTTAATGGGCTACGGAAATCTGGATCAACTTCAAGTAAAGCACGTGCAATTCCCAAACGAATTGCACCAGCTTGACCTGAAAAACCCCCACCATTAACGTTAACTTTAACATCGTATTGATTTTCAGTTTCAGTCAAAGTCAATGGTTGCTTCAAATCCTTAACTAAGTTAGGGAATGGAATATATTGATCAATATCTTTATTATTAACAGTGATCTTACCAGTGCCTGGTACTAAGCGTACACGCGCAACTGAATTTTTACGGCGACCAGTACCTGCATATGCAACTTGTTGTGCCATTTATGTAACCTCCTAGATTAACTTGTTAATGTCTAATGCTTCAGGTTTTTGTGCTTCATGCTTGTGTTCAGCATCAGCATAAACATGCATCTTCATAAATTCTTGATGACCAAGAGTATTCTTTGGAAGCATCCCCTTAACTGACAATTCAACTAATCTAACTGGGTTATTAGCAAGTAATTCACCAGCTGGAGTGGCCTTAATGCCACCAAGATAACCAGAGTGGTGGTAGTAAATTTTGTCAGTAGCTTTCTTACCTGTCAACTTAATCTTGGCAGCGTTAATAATAATAACGTTATCACCAGTGTCAACATTAGGTGTATATTGAGGCTTATTTTTGCCTCTCAAAATAGTTGCTACTGCTGTAGACAGACGTCCTAGAGAGACATCTGTTGCGTCAATAACATACCACTTACGTTCAATTTCATTAGGTTTTGCTAATTGTGTAGTACGCAATTTAATTTCCTCCGTTTATACGTTGTTTGAAAACAATAAGATTCCGGGGCCTATCGTGGACAAACATACCATATTAGAATACGTCCTTTTATAAAAAAAGTCAATATTATTTACTGTCTTGCCGATATTTTATTGGAACATCCTCATAGAAAACGTGGTATAGATAGAGACCATTTGCTTGTGCCGTTTCTCGAACCTGATTACGATCTTTAGCTTTTATTATCCGCGGTATATCATTAACTGGTCGTTTGCCATTACCTATTTCTAATAACGTTGCTACTAAAATCCGAACCATATTATATAAAAATCCAGAACAAATAAAATCAAATATTAACTCATTGGCCTCCTGGTCAAAATTAACATCAGTATAATACATTGTACGAACTTTATTCTTAATTTGACCACCACTAGCAGTAAAACTCGTAAAATCATGTGTCCCAACTAAATCTTGAGCAGCAATTTTTATTTTTTCTACGTCAATGGGGTAAGGATAGTGACCCGTATAAAAGCGCTTAAATGGATCAACAAAGCGATCTAAACTCATTCGATAGCGATACCACTTGCCTTTAGCGCTATAGCGAACGTGAAAACTTGGATCAACAATTTCACATTTTTTAAAAATAATGTCTAATGGCATCATTGAATTGAGGGCATAAATCATTCGCTCGGCTGCAATTTTATTGCCAGGATAATCAAAATGAATAACTTGGTCATAAGCATGGACGCCAGCATCAGTTCTACCAGATCCTTCAATTGGAACCATTTCTCCCTTAGTCATTTTAATAAGCGCTGCTTCAATTGTCTTTTGAATAGTGCGCTGGTGTGGCTGGGATTGAAAACCATGAAATAAATGCCCATCATAGGCTAAAGTCATCTTATATCTTGTTTTCATTAATTTGTCCTAAATATTAATAATAAAATAACTAAAATTATAAAATAAACCAAATTAATTAAATCATATAATGACCACTGCAATATTCGATATCTAGTGCGCCCTTGATCACCGCGATAGCCGCGCGATTCCATTGCAGTTGCTAAATCAATTGCCGTTTCAAGAGAACTAATAAAAAGAGGAACCAAAAGAGGCGTAATTGCCCTAGCCCGAGTTATCAAACCGCCATTATTAAAATCTGCACCCCGTGCACGTTGGGCATTCATAATTTTAAAAGTTTGGTCAAATAAAGTCGGCACGAATCTTAAGGCAATTGACATTACCAAAGCAATTTTATCAACTGGAACCTTAAACAATTTCAGCGGTGTTAATAACCATTCAATCGCATCAGCAATTTCTAAGGGCATAGTTGTCACTGTCATAACTGTTGAAATTAAGACAATAAGCGTAAAACGAATAAAAATATAAATTGCATTGATAATACCATAACTTGAAATCGCCAACATCATCCATTGCCAATATACTTTGCCACCTACGGTAAAGAATAATTGTAACAATGACGTGAAGAGGATTAGCCAAATGATTGGTTTTACCCCATCCCAAAATACTTTACCTTTTAATTTTGTAGCAGCAACTGCTACTAAACTAAAAATTGTCAGGATTGCATAAGTAGCTGGATTATTAGCTAAAAAAATCACAAAAATAAAAAGAATAGTCGCAACTAACTTTCCGCGCGGATCCATTTTGTAAACTATCGAGTCACCAGCAATGTAGCGGCCAATCAAAATTTTATTCACAAGCTCACTTCCTTAAATTATACTTGATTCCGGCTATCAATTCTTTTTTTGTTAGCGGTAAATCAGTAAATGTGTAATTCGTTAGTTGCGAAGCAAACAATGATGCCCTTGGTTCATCCAAGTAATGCTTTTTTAACCAGCTACGATCATTAAATATTTTTTGCGGTATATCATGCTTAATTAAGCGTCCCTTTTCCATCACTAGGACATCATCGGCATACTCTACAACATCATCCATATTGTGCGTAACTAAAATAATAGTATGGCCAGCTTTTTGATATTCAAAGAAAAGTTGCATCATTTTTGCTCTGGCACGTGGATCAAGACCAACTCCTGGTTCATCCAAGCAAAGAATTTCAGGTTCATAGGCCAATACTCCTGCAATTGCTACCCGTCTCATTTGCCCACCTGATAATTCAAAGGGTGACCTATTAGCAATATCTTTTGGTAATCCAACTCGGTCTAACCACATTTGCGCACTAGCTTTTGCTTTTTCTGAATCATAGCCAAAGTTTTTAGGTCCAAAAGCAATATCATCAAGAACTGTATTTTCAAATAACTGTGTTTCTGGAAATTGAAAAACTAAACTGACATGCCGCCGTAATTTTTTTAAATGCTTATCAGTAGTTTCTGGTGTTATAAGACTACCCGCAATTTCGATTTGCCCACTAGTGGGCTTTAATAGTGCATTAAAATGTTGCATTAAAGTCGACTTACCACTGCCAGTATGACCAATAATTGCTGTAAAAGAATTATCTTTTAACTCAAAACTAACATTATCTAGTCCTTTTTTTTCAAGGGGAGAACCTTGTGAATAAACATAACTCACTTTTTGGAATTTAATTGACATAAGTAATTAATCAACTCTTTTTCTGAATTTATAGTATCCGGTATATTTATCGCATTGCTCTGCAAATCTTTCTTTACTTGTTGAAAAAATGGTACAGTCAGTCCTAGTTCATTTAATAACTTAGTTTTTTTAAAAACATACTCAGGTTTTCCCTGAGTTACTATCTGACCATCATTCATTACCAGTACTTGATCGGCTAAAGCTGTTTCATCAATATCATGTGTAATTGCAATCACAGTTAGTCCATATTTGTCTTTCATTTGCTGTACAACTTGCAACACCTGACTTCTTCCATCGGGATCTAACATAGATGTGGCCTCATCTAAAATAATAATTTTAGGCTTAATGGCAATAATACCTGCAATCGCCACTCTTTGCTTTTGCCCGCCAGAAAGAGAACCTGGTTCTGCATCTGCATATTCACTCATTCCAACAGCTGCAATTGCTTTAGGAACAATTTTCGTCATTTCTAAGCGAGAAACCCCTCGATTTTCTAATCCAAAAGCCACATCATCTGCAACTGTCGCACCGACGAATTGATTATCAGGATTTTGAAAAACAACCCCCACACGGTCCCGTATATCCCAAACAGTTTTTTGGGTGAGCCGAATTCCATCAACTTCAATTTTAGAATTAGCATTTTCGTCCGCATCAAGTAACCCATTTATTAAACGAATAATAGTCGACTTACCACTTCCATTATGTCCAATTATAGAAGTCCATGAACCTCTTTCAATGTCAAAAGTCACATTATTAATTGCGGGCTCTTTAGCATCAGGATAAGTAAAACTCACATTTCTAATTTTAATAATATTATCTATCGTCATGCTTTTGGCCTCCTAAGGTATGAGTTAATTGTACCAAAAAAAGGCAAAAAAAATCACCCATGAGGAGGGATAATATGCATTATCTAAGCTAGACTAAACTTTCGTCATCATCCTAACGCTTATTCTCACTCTCATGGATAATTCTTAATAGCTATTAAGTTTTGGTTACTCTCAAATTAAACTAATTCCAAAATAACCATTGGAGCACCATCACCCTTACGAGCAGTGGCTAACTTCATAATTCTGGTATAACCACCATTACGATCTTTGTAACGAGGTGCGATATCACTGAAAAGTTTTTGCAAAGCTGATTTAACAACAACTGCATCTTTTTCTTCATGGATGTCAGCAACTTCATTACGAACAAAGGCAGCAGCTTTTCTTCTAGCTGCTAAGTCACCACGTTTACCTAAAGTAATCATCTTTTCGGCAGTTCTGCGTACTTCTTTAGCACGAGTTTCAGTAGTAACAATGCGTTCATTCATAATTAATTGGGTAGTCATCTCTCTAAGCATTGCTTTTCTATGTGCACTATCCCAACCTAATTTACGGTATGCCATTCAGTTTACCTCCTTTTATTTTTCAGTTAATCTTCTTGACGAAGTGAAAGTCCTAGGTCAGCTAATTTATTTTTAACTTCTTCTAATGATTTTCGGCCTAAGTTACGTACACGCATCATGTCTGCTTCTGTTTTGTCGGTTAATTCTTGCAGAGTATTAATGCCTGCTCGCTTAAGACAGTTATAAGAACGAACAGAAAGGTCAAGCTCTTCAATCGTCATTTCAAGCTTTTTCTCTGCTGTATCGTCTTCTTTTTCAACCATTACATCGTTAAATTTTGTACTTGTATCAGCATTTTCAAACACTTTAAAGTGCTCTGCCAAAATTTTGGCAGCAAAACTTAGGGCGTCATTAGGCTTGATTGAACCATCAGTCCAAATCTCTAAAGTGAGCTTGTCAAAATCGTCTCTCTTACCAACACGAGTTGATTCAACTTGGTAATTAACTTTTTCGATTGGTGAAAAAAGAGAATCAACCGGAATAACACCAATTGGCATGTCTTCACTCTTATTGTCGCTTGCTGCAACATAACCACGACCATTCTTAACGGCAACTTGCATATGCAAATGTCCACCGTCTGCAATGGTACAAATATATTGGTCAGGATTTAATATTTGAATATCAGCGTCAACCTTAAAGTCATCAGCAGTTACAACTGCTGGACCTTCAACGTCAATTTCAATAATTTTTTGTTCATCTGAAAAAGACTTTAATTCAAGCTTCTTCAGGTTCAGAATTATTTTGGCAACGTCTTCTTTTACACCAGGAACGGTTGAAAATTCGTGCAAGACATCATCAATTTGAACATATACTAATCCTGTACCTGGAATAGATGTTAGTAAAACTCTACGTAATGAGTTACCTAAAGTAGTACCAAAGCCTCGTTCAAGTGGTTCAATAACAAATTTACCATAAGACTTCTCTTGGTCCACGACGGTAATATTTGGCTTTTCAAATTCAATCATTACTAGACCCCTTTCAAAACGCAACGTCTTTTATTAAGAAAAAAATTAGACACGACGACGTTTTGGTGGTCTAGAACCATTGTGAGGAACTGGGGTGACATCACGAATTGCAGTAATTTCCAACCCAGCAGCTTGCAGTGATCTAATAGCAGATTCACGACCAGCACCAGGACCCTTAACTGAAACTTCTACATGCTTCATACCTTGATCCATGGCACTCTTAGCAGCTGCCTCGCCAGCCATTTGTGCTGCAAATGGTGTAGACTTACGACTACCTTTAAAGCCCAAAGCTCCGGCTGATGACCAAGCAATTGCATTACCTTGAACGTCGGTAATCATGACTAAAGTATTATTAAACGTAGAATGAATGTGAGCAACGCCTTTTTCAACGTGCTTCTTCACACGACGCTTACGTGCTGTTTTAGGCATCAATAAACCTCCTTATTTTATTTATTCTTCTTACTACCCTTACGAGTACGTGCGTTATTCTTGGTATTTTGACCACGAACTGGGAGTCCACGGCGGTGACGCATACCACGGTAAGAACCGATATCAATTAACCGTTTGATATTCATGCTGACTTCTCTACGTAAGTCACCTTCAACACGGTATTTATCAACTTCTGCGCGAAGCTTTTCTTGATCATCTGGAGTCAAATCTTTTGAACGTATGTCTTCAGAAACACCAGCATCCGCACAAATTTTCTGAGCTGTTGGTTCACCAATACCATAAATATATGTTAATGCAACAACTATTCTTTTATCTCTTGGTAAGTCAACACCAGCAATACGTGCCATAAATTGCACCTCCTATTTTATTTTTAACCTTGACGCTGCTTGTGTTTTGGATTTGCAGGGCAAATAACCATTACACGACCATGTCTTTTAATAATCTTACAATGTTCACACATTGGTTTAACAGATGGTCTAACCTTCATGTTTCCCTCCGTTATTATTTTATAAACCGATAAGTAATTCTACCTTTTGTTAAATCGTAAGGAGAAAGTTCTACAGTCACGCGATCTCCTGGTAAGATACGAATATAATGCATTCTAATCTTACCGGAAACGTGTGCTAAAATTTCAGCCCCATTTTCCAATTCAACTTTAAACATAGCATTAGGTAAAGTATCAACTACTTTACCCTTTACTTCAATGACATCATCTTTTGCCAAAGCTGTTCCTCCGCATTTAAACAGTCATTCTTTGAAATTATAACACGGATAAATAAATATACAAATTATTCCTTTTTACTTAATACCGCATCAACTTGTTCAAAGACTTTTTCTGGAGTTTGTTCACCATTAACAATAGTCAGCAAACCATTCTTTTGATAATAGTCTTTCAAAGGTGTATTCATTTTTTCATTAACTTGTAAACGATTCTTTACTACTTCAGGCTTATCATCTTCACGTTGATAAAATTCATGGCTACCACAACGATCACAAATACCTTCAACTTTAGGCATCTTAGTAATCTTATTATAAGTTGCGCCACACTTTTTGCACATAAAGCGTGCTGATAGCCGACTAACCAAGGTTTCTTCTTTAACTTCTAATGAAATAACTTTAGTCAAAGGCTTGTTAAGTCGCTTAGTTATGCCTTCTAAAGCTTCTGCCTGAACAATTGTTCTTGGAAAACCATCTAAAATATACCCTTCTTTGATGTCAGGCTGATTTAAACGTTCCTCTACTAGCCTAGCAGTAACTTCATCGGGTACTAGATCACCTTTATCAATATAACTTTTAGCTTCAAGACCAACTTTGGTCTCATTAGCCATTGCTTCTCTAAACATATCCCCAGTTGAAATATGAGTTAGATGATATTTATCGACAATTTGTTCTGATACTGTACCCTTGCCAGCACCCGGTAATCCTAAAAGAAATAAGTTAATCATTTATTTGTTCCTATCTAATGAATCCAACGTACTCTCTCTTCATTAACAATCCGTTAATTTGGCGAGATAATTCCAAAACAACCCCAATTACAATTAAAAGACTAGTACCTCCTAGACCTATTGAACTTGGTAAGTCCCAAAAGTTAGTAGCAAGCTGTGGTAGTAAGGCAACTAAGCCTAAGAAAACAGAACCAACTGTTGACAACTTTATTAAAAGCTTAGAAACATAATCCTGTGTATCTTTACCTGGCCAAACGCTTGGAATATAAGCTCCTTGTTTTTGTAAATTCTTTGATAGCTTTTCAGGATTAACCTGAACAAAAGCATAAAAGAATGTAAACAATACTATTAAGAGTGTATAAATTATTACGCCAGTCGTAGTTTGCATACTAAAAATATTAGTCATTATTTTGTACCATTGCTGGTCACCTTGAGATCTTTGAAAGGCCATTAAAATTGTTGCTGGAGTGATGATGAATGAACTAGCAAAAATTACAGGGATAACACCTGAAACATTAACTTTTAATGGCAAGAAACTTTCAGAGCCACTTACAGTCGCACGTTTAGTGTATTGTATTGGAATACGACGATCTGCTTGTTCAACCCACGTAACTATTTGTGTTACGACAAGTACTGCAATGATAATCGCAATGAAGAACACAACACCTTGCCAACGATCAGTTGCACTATTATTGATAATTTCATCTTTATATAACTGCCAAAGACCACGTGGAAGTCGAGCTATAATACCAGCAAAAATTATAACTGAAACACCATTTCCCAGACCTTTATCAGTAATTTCATCACCAAGCCAAGTTAACAGCATTGTTCCTGCTGTCATGATTATTGCAATTTCAGCATAGGTTTGTGGCGTTTGTGACTTAACAAGCCCCATTTGTGTCAAAGCGTTAAAGCCAAGAGTAATTCCAACACTTTGAACGAATGCCACAAATAATGAAAGCCATCTAGTGACTTGATTAGTCTTACGCCGTCCAACTTCACCTTGCTTTCCCCATTCAACTAAAGTTGGAATAATATCCATTTGTAATAATTGAATAACAATTTGTGCTGTAATATACGGGGAAACTCCTAGAGAAAAAATAGAGTAAGTATCTAATCCACCACCAGAAACAGTATCTAGCATTGGAACTAGGCCAGTTTGTGCAACCTGAGTGATCGCTTTTGCATTAACACCTGGAACAGTAATGTTAGCTCCAATGCGATATAGCAAAAGAATAAAGAGTGTAAAATAAATTTTATTTCTTATTTCTTTATCCTTAAAGGCGTTCTTCAAAGTCGAAAACATTAGATCACCTCAACAGATCCGCCGGCAGCTTCAACTGCCTTTTTCGCAGCTGCGGAAACTTTATTAACCTTTACATTTAACTTGACTTTTAACTCACCTTTAGCAAGTAACTTGACACCTGATAATTCTTTCTTTACCAAGCCAACTTCTTTAAGACTAGCAACAGTTACTTCACTATTATCTTTAAATTTGTTTAAGTCGTCTAAATTAATAATTGCGTATTCTTTACGGTTAACATTCTTAAAACCACGTTTAGGCATGGTTCTGAATAGTGGCATTTGCCCACCTTCAAAACCTAAACGTGTATGACCACCTTGACGGGATAATTGTCCCTTTTGTCCACGGCCAGAAGTTTTTCCGTAACCACTTGAAGTACCACGTCCAACACGTTTTCTAGTATTGCGTGAACCTTCAGCAGCATGTAATTCATGAAGCTTCATTAATTCGGCACCTCCTTATTTAATTATTTAGTTGTCTCTTTAACAGAGATCAAATGAGCAATTTTCATTAACGCACCACGTGTAGTAGCGTTATCTGGTAAAGTTACTGTACTATTGATTCTACCCAAGCCAAGAGCTTTAACGATTTTTCTTTGGTCAGGTAGACGGTGCGCAGCACTTCTAATTAAAGTAACTTTTAATTCAGTCATTTATAAGTCTCCCTAATCTAAATCTGCGTGACGAAGCTTTTCAACATCTTCACTAGTTCTAAGTTTCTTTAATCCATCAATTGCTGCACGCACAACATTAATTGGAGTATTTGAACCTAATGACTTAGAAGTAACGTCTGCAATACCAGCCATATCCATAACGATACGAACAGCACCACCAGCAGCAACTCCAGATCCGGCTGGAGCAGGCTTAAATAAAATGCTTCCTGAGCCATAGTGACCAATTACTTCATGGGGAATAGTTGTTCCAACTGTTGGAACAGTAATCATATTCTTCTTACCAGCTTCAACGGCCTTACGGATTGCTTCTGGGACTTCTTGAGCCTTACCAGTACCAAAGCCGACACGACCTTTTTTGTCGCCAACGATTACCAAGGCGGCAAATCTCATTCGTTGTCCACCTTTGACAACCTTGGTAACACGATTAATTGCTACTAACTGATCTTCGATGTCGTCTTTATTTCTGCGATTATTACGAGAATCGTTGCGGTTTGCCATGTATTATTCTCCTTCCTTAGAAATCTAATCCATTTTCACGAGCGGCATCTGCCAAAGCAGAAATACGGCCGTGGTATAAGTAACCACTTCTATCAAATACAATATTTGAAATATTCTTACTTTTAGCTGCTTCAGCAATTGCTTTACCAACAGCTTGAGCCTGTTCTACTTTAGTTGAATCCTTAGCAATGGAAGCATCTAAAGTTGAGGCACTTGCTAGCGTGACACCCGCTACGTCATCAATTAATTGAGCGTAGATGTTTTTGTTTGAACGGAAAACACTTAAGCGTGGGCGCTCAGCAGTACCAGAAATCTTGCTACGAATACGTTTATGACGCTTTAAGCGCAATTTATTCTTATCTGGTTTAGAAATCACAATTTCACCTCAAAATTTATCTATTATTTACCTGTTTTACCTTCTTTGCGACGTACATATTCATCAACATAACGAATACCTTTACCCTTATAAGGCTCTGGTGGACGTACATCACGAATTTCAGCCGCAAATTGTCCAACATTTTGCTTTGAAATTCCTTCTACTTCAATTTCAGTTGCTGAAGTAGCTTTTACAGAAACACCTTCTGGCGCAGTCATTTCAACTGGGTGTGAATAACCAACGTTTAAAGTTAATTTATCACCTTGAGTAGTTGCTCGATAACCAACACCGATTAACTTCAAAGTCTTCTTGTAACCATTAACTACACCTTCAACCATTGAAGCTAAGTTAGCTCTTTCAGTACCATGAAGTGCCTTATCGCTTTCACTTGAACGTGAAAAAGTGATTTTGCCATCTTCTTGGTTAAAGGTAATTTTTGGATCAAAATATCTAGTTAATTCACCCTTAGGACCTTTGACAGTGATATTGTCACCTTCTTTGGTAACAGTGACACTATCTGGGACTTCAATTATTTTTAAACCTATCCGGCTCATTGATTGTTCTCCTTTCTGTCAGAATTACCAAACGTAAGCGATAACTTCGCCACCAACATCTTTTTGTCTTGCTTCTTTATCGGTAATTACACCAGCAGAAGTTGAAACGATGGCGATACCTAATCCGTTAAGAACCTTAGGTAAATTTTCAGCACTAACATAGTTTCTAAGACCTGGCTTAGAAATACGCTTTAAGCCTGAAATGACACGTTCTCCGTCTGGACCATATTTCAAGAAAATCTTGATAATACCTTGCTTATTGTCATCAGTAACTTCGTAATCACGGATGAAGCCTTCGCGTTTCAAAATTTCTGAAATAGATTTTTTTATGTTTGATGCAGGAATTTCAACAGAACTATGCTTTGCCATATTAGCATTCCTAATTCTTGTCAAGTAATCTGCGATCGGATCTGTCATGACCATTTATGCTATCCTCCTAACCGTATTACCAACTAGCCTTTTTAAGACCTGGGATCTGACCCTTGTGAGCTAAATCCTTCAAGCAAATACGGCATAAGCCAAATTTACGATACACAGAGTGTGGGCGACCACATCTCTCGCAACGAGTATATTCACGTGAAGAAAACTTAGCAGGACGATGATTTCTAATTTTTTGTGACGTTTTAGCCATTAGTGTCCTCCATTATTTTGCAAACGGCATACCAAATTGACTTAAAAGCTCACGCGCTTCTTCATCAGTGTTGGCAGTAGTTACGATAACAACATCCAAACCCCTAGTCCGATTAACCTTATCAAAGTCAATTTCTGGGAAAATCAATTGTTCCTTAATACCTAAAGTATAGTTGCCTCGACCATCAAATGAACGACTTGAAACACCACGGAAGTCACGAACACGAGGAAGTGAAACACTAATCAACTTGTATAAGAAGTCATACATTCTATCTCCTCTAAGTGTTACCTTAGCACCAATAGACATACCTTCACGCAAGCGGAAGTTCGCAATTGATTTCTTAGCTTTGGTAACTAATGGTTTTTGACCAGAAATCAAAGTTAACTCATCAACAGCCTCATCCAAAGTTTTAGCATTGGAAACAGCATCACCAACACCCATGTTTAAAACGATTTTTTCAATCTTAGGTACTTGCATAACTGAACTGTAATCAAACTTTTCTTGCAATGCAGGAACAATCTTTTCTTTATATTCTTTAGCTAAATAATTTGCCATTTGTGTCCTCCCTTCTACTTTTTAGTTTCTTTTTTGCTTTCAGATTTAGCAATAACCTTAACATTAGATGCATGAATTGAACCTTCTGATTCAACTACACCACCATTTGCATTGGTTTGCGAAGGTTTTTGGTGTTTTTTTATTGTATTAACGCCCTTAACAACCACACGGTTCTTTTTAACGTTAACTGAAAGAACAATACCTTCTTTACCCTTATCTTTTCCGGCAATAACTTTTACTTTGTCACCAGTTTTAACAAACATCAGTGCACCTCACTTAATTATAAGACTTCTGGAGCAAGAGAGACGATCTTCATAAAGTCGTGCTCACGTAACTCACGTGCAACAGGCCCAAAGATACGAGTACCACGTGGGCTCTTATCTGCATTAATTACAACGCCGGCATTTTCATCAAACTTGATGTATGAACCATCTTCACGACGTGCGCCTGATTTTGTTCTAACAATAACAGCTTTAACAACGTCGCCTTTTTTGACAACGCCACCTGGTGTTGCTTGTTTAACTGTTGCTACCACGATATCGCCAATGTTACCAGTCTTACGCTTTGAACCACCTAAGACTCTAATAACTAAAAGTTCTCTGGCACCTGAGTTATCAGCAACCTTCAAACGGGATTCATTTTGAATCACTATATAATCCTCCCCTCACTAAATCCGCAAGTTAAACAGATTTCTTAACAATTTCAACTAAACGAAAGCGTTTTGTACGAGATAATGGACGAGTTTCCATGATACGAACAGTATCGCCAACTTTAGCTTCATTATTTTCATCTTGTGCGTAATATTTCTTTGAATATCTTGTACGCTTTTTGTATACAGGGTGATTCTTGTAAGTATCAACTACTACAGTAATAGTTTTATCATTCTTATCAGAAATTACTCGACCTTGATATACGTGACGACGATTTCTTTCGATTGATTCGCTCAAGTTAATAACTCCCTTCCACTAATCGTTTTTTAATGCTTCTTCGCTAAGAATTGTTTTAATTCTAGCGATATTTTTGCGGACTTTACTTAGGCGAGCGGTATTTTCTAATTGACCCGTTGCTTGTTGAAAACGCAAATTAAAAAGTTCTTCTTTATATTGCTTTTCCTTATCTAACATCTGATCATTGGTTAGTGCTCTGATATCCTTAGCCTTCATTAGAATTGCCACCTACTTCCGAACTTTTAGTCACAAATTTACACTTAATTGGTAATTTAGTTGCTGCAAGTCTTAAAGCTTCACGAGCGGTTGCTTCACTAACACCACCAATTTCAAACATTATTTTTTCTCTCTTAACAACAGCTACCCAACCGGCTGGTGCACCTTTACCAGAACCCATACGTACACCAACACCTTTAGCAGTGTATGACTTTTGAGGGAAAATTCTAATCCAAACTTTACCACCACGCTTCATGTAACGAGTCATCGCAACACGAGCAGCTTCGATTTGTTGATTAGTAATCCAATGTGATTCAAGGGCTTCCAAACCATACTCACCAAAAGCAATGGTTTTTCCACCTTTAGCAGCACCGCGCATTTTTCCACGGAATTCACGACGGTGTTTTACTCGCTTTGGTACTAGAGGCATTATTTGTTTCCTCCTTTCACAGCTTTTCGAGGTGTCTTACTCTTTGAAGGTAAGATTTCACCACGGTTAATCCATACTTGAACACCAATTTCACCATAAGTGGTAAATGCGTTTACCCAAGCATAGTCAATGTCAGCTCTCAATGTCTGTAATGGAACACGACCTTCAGTATGCCACTCTCTTCTTGCCATGTCAGCACCATTTAAACGACCAGAAGTTTGAACTCTGATTCCTTTGGCTCCTGCACGCATAGATCTTTGAGTAGCTTGGCGCATTGCACGTCTAAATGCAATACGTGCTTCTAATTGACTAGCGATACTTTCAGCTACTAATTTAGCATCTAAATCTGGCTTCTTAATCTCAACAATATTTACTTGAACTTGCTTCTTAGTTAAAGCATTTAACTCTTTTCTTAAAGCTTCAACTTCAGAACCACCTTTACCGATTACCATTCCTGGCTTAGCAGTATTAATCGATACATTGATTCTATTTGCTGCACGTTCAATTTCAATAGTAGAAACAGAGGCATCTTTTAATTTCTTAGAAATGAATTGTCTGATGCGCAGGTCTTCATTTAAGGTTTCCTTGTATCCTCTGTCAGCATACCATTTAGATTCCCAATCACGAATTACGCCGAGACGAAAACCATTTGGGTTAATCTTTTGACCCATTAATATACCTCCCTTAATCGTTCTTTTCTGAAACTACTACAACTACATGACTAGTTCTCTTGTTAATAGGAGAAGCCATACCTTTGGCACGTGGTCTAAATCTCTTTAAAGTTGCTCCTTCATTGACGTATGCTTCTGATACATATAAATTTGCACTTTCGAGATCGTAATTGTGTTCTGCGTTTGCAATTGCTGAACGTAAAACTTTTTCAACGATTGGGGAAGCAGCTCTAGGCGTAAATTGCAAGATTGCCAATGCTTCAGCAACATCTTTACCGCGAATCAAATCAACGACTAAACGTGCTTTTCTTGCAGTAATCCGAACAGTTCTTGCTTCAGCCCTAGCTGAACTAATTTGTTCTGCCATTTAAGTGTTTCTCCTTTCTTTATCTTGTAGCCTTGTCGTCAGATGCTTTGTGTCCATGGAAAGTTCTCGTTGGAACAAATTCACCTAATTTGTGGCCAACCATGTCTTCAGTAATATAAACTGGAACATGTTTTCTACCATCGTAAACAGCTATAGTCAACCCAACAAAGGAAGGGAAAATAGTTGAACGACGTGACCAAGTCTTAATAACCTGTTTTTTTTCTGAATCAGCTTGTGCATCAACTTTCTTTAACAATGATGCATCTGCAAAAGGCCCTTTTTTAATACTACGGCTCATTAATTAACCCTCCTTCTATTACTTGCTACCTTTACGGTGACGAATAATTAACTTCTCGCTGGCTCTCTTACTATTTCTAGTCTTAATACCACGAGCTTTCTTACCCCAAGGAGTCATAGGTTGTGGACGTCCGACTGGAGCCTTACCTTCACCACCACCATGTGGGTGATCGTTAGGGTTCATTACAGAACCACGGGATTGTGGACGTCTGCCTAGCCAACGGCTACGACCAGCTTTACCTATTTGAATTAATGAATGTTGTTCATTGCCAACAACACCAATAGTTGCACGACAAGCTGACAAAATTTTACGAACTTCGCCACTTTGTAATCTAACTAACGTATACTTGCCGTCACTACCCAAAACTTGAGCACTAGTACCCGCACTTCTTACTAATTGACCACCTCTACCAGGTCTCAACTCAATGTTATGAATTGAAGTACCAGTAGGGATATCTTTTAATGGTAATGCGTTACCTGGCTTAATGTCTGCATTAGAACCTGATTCAACTATATCACCAACTTTTAATCCTTTAGGTGCTAAAATGTAAGTTTTAATACCATCAGTATAGTGAAGAAGTGCGATATTAGCAGTTCTATTTGGATCATATTCAATAGTTTTAACAACGGCTTTTGTGTTGTCCTTGTTACGTTTGAAATCAATGATACGATACTTTTGTTTATGTCCACCGCCACGGTGTCTACTAGTAATATGACCATATGAGTTACGACCCGCAGTATGTGATTGTGACTCAAGCAAAGTACGCTCTGGCTTGCTTGTAGTAATCTCAGCGAAGTCGGAAGAAGTCATATTACGGCGACCATTTGTGGTTGGCTTATAAATCTTAATAGCCAATTGACTGACCTCCTATTACTTATTCTCTTCTGTATTTTCGTCTTTAAAAATTTTGATGTCGTTTGAATCGTTAGTTAAAGTAACAATTGCTTTACGTGTGCGAGCAGTTTTACCAGTATAGCGCCCAACTCGTTTATCCTTACCACGAACATTCATAATGTTAACTTTTTTAACTTTAACGTCAAAAATTTCTTCAACAGCGTTACGAACTTGAGTCTTGGTTGCAGTT
Source organism: Lactobacillus sp. ESL0237 (assembly GCF_003692985.1). Taxonomy (NCBI): domain Bacteria; kingdom Bacillati; phylum Bacillota; class Bacilli; order Lactobacillales; family Lactobacillaceae; genus Lactobacillus; species Lactobacillus sp. ESL0237. The sequence continues at coordinate 119,325 of NZ_REHE01000010.1, forward strand.
AAAAGCACATTGAAAGTGTACTTCTTATCATCCATTAAATTCGTAGACTTTTCAGTAATGACAGGTCTTAAAATGATATCGTGTGCACTCATTCTTTTGCAGCCCCCTCAACATTCTTTTCAATCTTCTCAATAGCATCCTTAGTCAAGATTAATTTGTCATAATTGACAACGTCTTCAACATTAACACCATTAATAGTGATTACCTTAACGTTTGGCAAATTCTTAGCTGAAAGTTGCACGTTTCTATCTTCTGAAACAACCAACACTTTGCCTGCAACATTTAAGCTGTCCAGTATTGCTTTGAATTCTTTTGTCTTAGGTGCTAACATAGTCAACTGATCTAAAACAATCAAATTATTATCAATTAATTTTTGAGAAAGAACTGACTTAATAGCCAAACGACGTTGCTTTCTTGGCATTGAATATGCATAAGAACGTGGAGTAGGTCCAAAGACTACACCACCACCACGCCATTGAGGTGATCTAATAGAACCTTGACGAGCACGCCCGGTACCCTTTTGCTTCCATGGCTTCTTACCACCACCACGAACAGCAGATCTATTCTTCACTTTTGAAGTGCCTTGACGCTTGCCAGCTCTTTGTCTGATGATTGCATCAAAAACTACGCTCTCATTTGGTTCAATACCAAAAACTTCATCTTTTAAAGAAACTTCACCAGCATCTTTACCTTTTTGATCGATAACTTTTAAATTAGCCATTCTAGTCCTCCTTCCTAATCGTTATTTTTAACAGCAGATTTGACAGTAATTAATGAATTTTTAGCACCAGGCACGTTGCCTTTAATTAATAAAACATTCTTATCTGCCACAACTTTTTCAATTACTAGGTTTTCAATGGTAACTTTTTTCACACCCATGTGACCTGGCAAGCGCTTGCCTTTAGGTACACGGTTAATGATGGAACCCATTGAACCAGGAATTCGATGGTATCTTGAACCATGAGTTTCAGGTCCACGTGATTGACCCCAACGTTTAATGTTACCTTGGTATCCATGACCTCTTGTAATTCCGGTAACGTCAACAACGTCGCCTTCCTTAAATGTGTCCACAGTAACTTCTGAGCCGACTTCGTAGTCCTTAAGCTCTACTCCGCGGATTTCACGAATGAAGCGCTTAGGCGACGTCTTTGCTTTTGCAGCATGACCTTTTTCTGGTTTGTTGCTCAAAACTTCACGTTTATCTTGATAGCCCAATTGAACTGCTTCGTAACCGTCTGATTCAACAGTCTTAACTTGCATAACAACATTAGGTGTTGCTTCAACAACAGTTACAGGAACAAGGATACCATCTTTAGTGAATATTTGAGTCATACCGACTTTTCTTCCTAAGATTCCTTTGGTCATGTTTACACCTCTTTCTTTTTAAAATTTATAGTTTGATTTCGATGTCAACACCGCTTGGTAAATCAAGCTTCATTAAAGAATCAACAGTTTTAGGTGTTGGATTTAAAATATCAATTAAACGTTTATGTGTCCGCATTTCAAACTGTTCACGAGAATCCTTGTTCTTATGTGGTGAACGTAAAACTGTGAATAAAACCCTTTCTGTTGGCAAAGGAACTGGACCTGAAATTTCAGCGCCAGTCCTCTTTGCAGTAGCTACGATTTTAGCAGCTGATTCATCGAGAATACCATGTTCGTATGACTTTAGTCGAATACGAATTGATTGACTTGCCATTAAATTACCTCCTTAACGTCCTCTTTAAAAGATGACTAGCTTCCGCAAAAATTCCCAGCACACTTCTGTGGCAATGCATCCTGGTGTGCCGCAACCTTTTGCATCAACGCTCTACAACAAAGATGTGCTTTAGAGCAGAATAAGCCCTAAATGCACAAAGACTATTGTACCTACTTTACGCTTAAATATCAAGGGTTAGGGTTATTTTTATTTAAATTAAAGCATTAATTTAGACGAAATTTGTTTGATAAAAAATAGCTATTATATATAAAAATCCATTAATAAAAGTAAAAATTAATTTTTAAACTGATTGAATTTTATTGGGCTCAAAGTAAAAGCATCAAACTACTCATGTAGTTTGATGCTTTTAAGCCTAATTAAAATAAAGAATTATTAAATTTATCAACAACTCGATCTTTACATTAGGACAAAATTACTATTCAGCGTTACCGCCACGATTTTTAATAATTTCTTCCTGGATTGACTTAGGAGTAGCTGCATAGTGATCAAAGACCATTGTGAAAGTACCACGGCCTTGAGTTGATGACCGCAAAGTAGTTGCGTAGCCAAACATTTCAGCAAGTGGAACCATTGAATTCAATACTTTAGCACCCGAGCGGTCTACCATATTGTCCATTGTACCACGACGAGCAGTAATCGAACCCATTACATCTCCTAAGTATTCTTCGGGTGTAATCACTTGAACTTTCATAATTGGCTCAAGAATTACCGCACCAGCCTTAGGAGCTGCATTCTTCAAAGCAATTGAAGCGGCAACTTTGAAGGCTGCTTCTGAAGAGTCAACTTCATGGTAACTACCATCATAAAGTTTAGCCTTGACATCAATTAATGGATATCCTGCTAAAATACCATTCTTCATTGATTCTTGTAACCCGGCATCAACTGAAGGGATAAATTCACGAGGAACAACACCACCGACAATGGCATCTTCAAACTCATATCCTTTACCTCTTTCATTTGGTGTGAATTCAATCCAAACGTCACCATATTGACCTTTACCACCAGATTGACGAACAAATTTACCCTGTGCTTGTGCTTCCTTAGTAAAGGTTTCGCGATAAGCAACTTGTGGTTCACCAATTTTGGCTTCAACGTGAAATTCACGTTTCATTCGTTCTACCATAATTTGAAGGTGCAATTCACCCATCCCAGAAATTAAAGTTTGTCCAGTTTCTGCATTAGTTTCTGCTCTAAAGGTTGGATCCTCTTCAGTTAACTTCTGCAAAGCAACGTCAAGCTTATCACGGTCTGCTTTTGATTCTGGTTCGATTGAAACTTGAATAACTGGATCTGGAACTTCTAGGCTTTCCAAAATCAATGGGTGATCTGGATCAGTCAAAGAGTCACCAGTAGTGGTATTCTTTAAGCCAATTGCTCCCGCAATATCTCCAGAGAAGACTTCAGAAATTTCACTTCTTGAATTAGCATGCATTTGTAATAAACGACCAACACGCTCACGACCGTTCTTAGAAGCATTTAAAACATAAGATCCAGATTCAAGTGAACCAGTATAGACACGAATATAAGTTAAACGACCAACGAATGGATCAGTTGCAATCTTGAAAGCTAATGCTGAAAACGGCTTGTCGTCACCAGCAATTAATTCAACTTCTTCACCAGATTTAGGATCATGAGCAACATAAGGTTTTACATCTAGTGGTGATGGCAAGTAATCAACAACACCATCAAGCATCATTTGTACACCCTTGTTCTTAAATGCTGAACCGGCAAATACTGGGAAAGCTTTCAAATCTAGCGTTGCCTTACGAATAGCAGCTTTTAATTCTTCAATGGAAATTTCTTCACCATTAAGGTATTTATCCATGATGTCGTCATCAACATCAGCTACTTGTTCAATTAATTCAGCACGACGCTTTTCTGCTTCTTCTTTGTATTCATCTGGAACTGGAATTGTTTCCCATTTAGCCCCAAGCTTGTCTTCATCATAAACATCAGCTACCATGTCGATTAAATCAATGACGCCTTCAAATGTTTCAGCAGAACCAATCGGCATCTGCACAGCTAAAGCATTGGCGTTTAAACGTTCATGTAAAGATTTTACAGACTTATCAAAGTCCGCACCAATCTTGTCCATCTTGTTAATGAAAACAATTCGAGGAACACCGTAAGTTTCAGCTTGGCGCCAAACATTTTCAGTTTGTGGCTCAACACCAGCTTGAGCATCAAGAACAGTTACCGCACCATCAAGAACCCGAAGGGAACGCTCAACTTCAATTGTAAAGTCAACGTGTCCTGGGGTATCAATAATGTTAATTCTGTAGTCATTCCATTGAGCAGTTGTGGCCGCGGACGTAATGGTAATACCACGTTCTTTTTCTTCTTCCATCCAGTCCATTTGGGAATCACCTTCATGTGTTTCACCAATTTTATGGATTTTACCAGTGTAGTAAAGTATACGCTCGGTAGTGGTGGTTTTACCCGCATCAATGTGGGCCATAATACCAATATTACGTGTTTTTTCTAATGGAAATTCACGTTTATTAGCCATAAATTCTCTCTCCTTAAAAAATTAGAAACGATAATGAGCAAAGGCACGGTTAGCTTCTGCCATGCGATGAACATCTTCACGCTTCTTAACTGCTGAACCAGTGTTATTTGAAGCATCAATAATTTCATTAGCTAAACGCTCATCCATTGTGTGCTCATTACGCAAACGGGCATATGAAACCAACCATCTTAAGCCTAAAGTTGTTCTTCTTTCTGGACGAACTTCAACTGGAATTTGATAATTTGATCCACCAATACGACGAGCTCTAACTTCCAAAACTGGCATAATGTTATTCATTGCTTCTTCAAAAACATCAAGTGGCTCTTTGTCAGTCTTTTCTTTAACAATATTAAAAGCGTCATAAAGGATTGCAGATGCCTTAGCTCTTTTACCATCAATCATCAAGTGATTAATTAACTTGGTAACAAGCTTTGAGTTGTATACTGGATCTGCTAAGATATCTCTTTTAGCTACATGTCCTTTTCTAGGCATTATTTAACTCCTCCTTAATCTTTCTTGGCACCATACTTAGAGCGACCTTGTTTTCTGCCATCAACACCAGCAGTATCAAGAGCACCACGAATAATATGGTAACGCACACCAGGAAGGTCCTTTACACGACCACCACGAATTAAAACAACCGAGTGCTCTTGTAAGTTGTGACCTTCACCAGGAATATAAGCAGTTACTTCAATTAAGTTAGAAAGACGTACACGAGCATACTTTCGTAAAGCTGAGTTTGGTTTCTTTGGCGTCATAGTACCCACACGAGTAGCAACTCCACGCATTTGTGGTGCTGGGTTAGATACTAATTCTTTTTTCATACTGTTATAGCCGTAGCTTAAAGCTGGGGACTTTGACTTAGTCGTCTTAGTCCGACGACCTTTTCTTACCAATTGATTAATGGTTGGCATTAACTTTTTCCTCCTATAAATCGTTTATTTTGTTCACACATCCAGGAGTTTCTTTTTTATCCTGAACATTACTTCAAAATGCACACAGATTATTTTACACGCTTCTAATTAAAAATCAATCCATTCTATTAAGAAATTTCACTTATTTTTACGTATTATTAATTGAGGTGAATTTATAAAATGATTTATTTATTAACCAATTTTATAATTGGAAGTTGCTTAGCTTCTCATGCAGCTGTAATTTGTGAGCATTATAACCAAAGTGACTTTATCTTCACTAGATCACACTGCACCATTTGCCACAGTGAATTAAGCTTACTAGATGAACTTCCTATTATTTCTTACATTTTTTTACGTGGCAGATGTCGTTATTGTCATGGACAAATTTCTGCCCATCTTTTTTTAATCGAAGTTATTGGTGGTTTTGCCTATATTCAGATTGACTTTAGTAAAGTTGAAGGACAGCTAACAGCTATTTTAATTTTTAGCTTATTGCTTGTTGCGATTTATGATGCGACACATTCTGAGTTTCACCTCGTCATGCTTTTACCAGCCCTTTTTTCTATAAGCTATCATATTAACAATTTATTTAAAGCTGAATTATTAGATTATATCGAGGCATTCCCAATTTTAATTTTACTTGTTATCTATATTTTTCAGAAAAAACTTGGTAGCGGCGATTTAATTATCTATTTAATTTTAATACTATATTTTAATGCGCATTTTGCTAATCAAGTTTTTTTATTCGGCTCTATTTTTTTACTTTCACAATTCATCCTTGAAAAGAAAAATTTTTCAAAAAAACAAGCTATACCTTTTATTCCCTATCTTTTTTTAGGTTTAGTTATACAGTTGATTCTTAACTAAAAAGAGCTTAATTTCTTATAATAAGAAATTAAGCTCTTTTAAAATTTATTATTGTGGATCCTTTAGCTTGTCAGCTTCCTTCATTTGTTTTTCAATATCAGCAATTGAATAAACAGACTTTGGCTTAGCTACATCTGCTTCAGGTTCCATATTACGATAAACTGGGAGACCAGTACCAGCAGGTATAATTTTACCAATAATAACGTTCTCTTTCAAACCAAGAAGTGGGTCATTTTTACCCCTGATTGAAGCATCGGTAAGAACACGAGTGGTTTCTTGGAATGATGCAGCTGACAAGAAACTATTAGTTTCTAATGCTGCCTTAGTAATTCCCAAAATCACACTTTGAGCGGTTGCAGGGATGCCACCAGAAATAATTACTGACGTGTTACGTTCCTTAAATTGGCCAATATCCATAATTTCACCTGGTAACAAGTTAGTTTCACCAGGATCAAGAACCCTAACTTTTTGAAGCATTTGTCTAGTTAAAACTTCAACGTGCTTATCAGAAATATCAACCCCCTGCATTCTATAAGCTTTTTGAACTTCAACTAAAATATATTCTTCAGTTGTTAAAGTATCTGTAACTTGGATTAATTCTTTCGGATCAATTGAACCAAGGGTCAGCTTAGCTCCTCGTTTCACTTCATCACCTTCAGCAACTGCAACAGATGCTGTGTATGGTACGCTGTAACTTCTGGTATCAATTTTACCTTTAACTGTGATTTCACGAGTGTGTTCTGCTGGATTTTCTTGAATTGAATCAATTATTCCATCAACTTCAGAAATAACAGCCCGACCTTTAGGATTACGCGCTTCAAACAATTCTTGCACACGAGGAAGACCCTGTGTAATATCTTCGGCACCAGCAACACCACCATTGTGGAAAGTACGTAGAGTTAGCTGAGTACCCGGTTCACCAATTGATTGCGCCGCAACAGTACCAACCGCTTCACCAACTTCAACCGCTTCACCAGTTGCCAAATTCATACCATAGCATCTGCGGCAAACACCATGTGATGTATCACAAGTTAAAATTGAACGAATTTTAACATTAGTAACTCCTGCAGCACAAATTTGGTGCGCCAGATTTTCATCCATCATTACATTTGGCCCTACAATTGCTTCACCAGTTTGTGGATCTTTAACCGTTTCGGCAGTGAATCGACCAAGTAAACGATCATAGAGTGGTTCTATTAATTCATCGCCTTCCATAATAGCATGAACATCAATTCCACGATCAGTACCACAATCTTCTTCACGAATAATCACATCTTGCGCAACATCTACTAAACGTCTAGTCAAATAACCTGACTGAGCCGTCTTCAACGCTGTATCGGTCATTCCTTTACGTGCACCGTGAGTTGACATGAACAGTTCTAGTACAGATAGCCCTTCTTTAAAGTTTGAAGTAACTGGAATTTCAAATAGTCCACCGTTAGGTGTGGCCATTAACCCCCGCATTCCAGCAAGCTGTGTAAAGTTAGAAATATTACCACGAGCACCTGAGTCAGCCATAATTGTAATTGGGTTACGTGGATCATATATTTGGGCAATTTCATTTTGAACTTGATCTTTACATTCATTCCAGATACTAATCACACGATCATGTCGTTCTTGTTCCGTAATTAGCCCACGTCTAAATTGCTTAGAAACAACATCAACTTGCTTGTGCGCTTTGGCTACCTTTTCATCTTTATCATCAATTTCCGGAACATCAGTCATTCCAATAGTAATACCAGAAGTGGTTGAACTTGTATAACCAAGAGTCTTTAAGTCATCAAGATACTCTGAAGTTCTTTGAACCCGATAATACTTGTAAATTGTTGCAATCGAATCTGATAAAAATGACTTCTTAAATGGTGTAGAAATTAATTCATCAGCAATATCATCGATTTTTTGATTGATGTCTTCTCCTGAATGTAAGAAATACTTTTCTGCTAAAGGATTATTTAAATTCTCTTCAGTTGGTTCATTGATATAGAAGTAATCCTTTGGAAAAATTTGGTTAAAAATTACCCGACCATATGTCGTAATAAAAATACCGTGTTCACAGCCCTTCGGCCATGCTTTTTCCGGCATTGAATCAGCAGCCATACCAATAATTGTATGGTAATGAATATCACCATTATTGTAAGCAATAGTTGCTTCATCTGGGGAATTGAAAATCATTCCCTCGCCTTCACGACCTTTTTCAGCTTGTGTTAACCAATAGTTACCTAAAACTATATCCTGCGAAGGTGTAACAATCGGTTTACCATCTTTAGGTGCCAAGATATGATGCGCTGCTAGCATTAATAATCTTGATTCCGCAACTGCTTCATCAGATAGTGGAACATGAATAGCCATCTGGTCACCATCAAAGTCAGCATTATAAGCTTCACAAGTTAATGGATGTAAGCGAATAGATTTACCTGGCACTAATACAGGTTCAAATGCCTGAATACTTAAACGGTGCAAGGTAGGAGCACGGTTCAGTAGAACTGTTCTTTCCTTGATTACATCTTCAAGTACATCCCAAACCTCATCATCTTCACGATCAATTTTGCGTTTTGCACTCTTAATATTGGATGCAATCTTGCGTTTAACTAGTTCGTGCATCACAAATGGCTTAAATAATTCAAGTGCCATTGGCCGTGGAACACCACACTGATAAAATTTCAATTTTGGTGAAACATCGATAACTGAACGACCAGAATAATCAACACGTTTACCAAGTAAGTTTTGACGAAAACGTCCTTGTTTACCTTTCAGCATGTGTGATAAAGACTTCAATGGTCGATTGCCTGGACCGACAACTGAGCGACCACGACGACCATTATCAATCAAAGCATCAACAGCTTCTTGCAACATCCGCTTTTCATTTTGTACGATAATGTTAGGAGCATTAAGGTCAAGTAATCTCTTTAACCGGTTATTCCGATTAATTACTCGACGATAAAGATCGTTTAAGTCAGAAGTAGCAAAGCGACCACCTTCTAGTTGAACCATTGGACGCAAGTCCGGTGGAATAACTGGTACGGCATCAATAACCATCCATTCTGGTTTATTACCAGAATCTTTAAAAGCATCTAAAATATCTAGTCTTCTAATTGCACGAACACGTTTTTGACCAGTAGCAGTCGCCAATTCTTTCTTTAAATCAGTAACTTCTTTGGCCAAATCAACTTTACGTAGCAGATCACGAATTGCTTCTGCCCCCATCTTAGCTTCAAATCGACTACCATATTTAGCTTTTTGTTCTCGATATTCAACTTCTGTTAGCAATTGTTTGAATTCAAGGTCGGTATCACCCGGATCAATTACAATATAAGCAGCAAAATAAATTACTTCTTCTAATAACCTTGGTGACATATCAAGAATTAATCCCATTCTTGATGGTATTCCCTTAAAGTACCAAATATGAGTAACTGGAGCAGCCAATTCAATATGACCCATCCGTTCTCTTCTTACTTTAGATGAAGTAACCTCAACCCCACAGCGATCACAAACGATACCACGATATCTTACGCCTTTGTACTTACCACATGCACAAGCCCAATCTTTAGTTGGCCCGAAAATTCTTTCATCAAATAAACCATCTTTTTCGGGTTTTAAAGTACGATAATTAATCGTTTCGGGTTTTTTAACTTCGCCGTATGACCAACTCCGAATTTTATTCGGGGATGCAAGACCAATCTGCATACTTTCAAATTTATTAACGTCAATCAAAAGTTTGACCTCCTACTATTTAGAAATCTTGTGATCATCATCGGACTCATCAACCAGAGTTTCACTCTTAGTTGGTATTTCAGCTGTTTCTGCTCCAGACTTCACCGCTTCCTCAGCTAGTTTTTTCTTTTGCTGTTCTTCTGCCATCTTGGATAAAGTATCAATATTTAAATGCTCACTTGAATCATCATCCATGTCGCGCAATTCAATTTCATTATGATCCATATCAAGCACACGGATGTCCAATCCTAATGATTGCAGCTCTTTGACAAGAACACGGAAAGATTCAGGAACACCTGGCTTAGGAATTCTTTCACCCTTAACTATCGCTTCATAGGCTTTAACACGCCCCACAACGTCATCTGACTTATAAGTCAAAATTTCTTGAAGTGTGTATGCCGCACCATAGGCTTCAAGTGCCCAAACTTCCATTTCACCAAAACGCTGTCCACCAAACTGTGCTTTACCACCAAGTGGCTGTTGAGTAACTAAAGAGTATGGTCCAATTGAACGAGCGTGAATTTTATCATCAACCATGTGCGTTAATTTCAAGTAGTGCATAATACCCACAGATACACGGTTGTGGAATGGCTCACCTGTGCGCCCATCATAAAGAACAGTCTTACCGTCTTTATCAATACCAGCTTCATGCACAGTATCCCAAACATCGTCTTCACTTGCACCATCAAATACAGGCGTAGCAACATGTATACCTAACTTATTAGCTGCCCAACCTAAGTGTAGCTCTAATAGCTGACCGATATTCATACGTGAAGGAACACCCATTGGATTCAAACATATATCTACTGGTGTACCGTCTGGCAAGTATGGCATATCTTCCTCTGGAACAACAGCGGCAACCGTACCTTTATTACCATGACGACCAGACATTTTGTCCCCAACTTGGATTTTTCTCTTCTGCGCAATATAAACGCGAACTAAAGTATTTACGCCTGGCGAAAGCTCATCACCATTTTCTCGTGTATAAACTTTAACATCACGCACAATTCCGCCGCCACCATGTGGCACACGCAAAGAAGTATCGCGAACTTCACGCGCCTTTTCTCCAAAGATTGCATGAAGTAATCTTTCTTCAGCGGATAATTCAGTCACACCCTTAGGCGTTACCTTACCTACCAAGATATCACCATCATGAACTTCAGCGCCAATCCGAACAATACCTTGTTTATCAAGATCTTTAAGGGCATCTTCACCAACATTAGGCAATTCTCGCGTAATTTCCTCAGGTCCTAGTTTAGTATCCCGAGCTTCAGATTCATAATCTTCTATACTAATTGAAGTATAGACATCTTCTTTAACTAAACGTTCTGAAAGCATAATTGCGTCTTCATAGTTATACATATTCCAAGTCATGAAAGCAATCACTGGGTTTTGACCTAAAGCTAGCTCACCATGATCCATAGTTGGACCATTTACAATTACTTCCCCTTCTTCAACCTTGTCACCTAAATTAACATTCGGTGTTTGATTATAGGACTTAGAATTATTCGAACGACGATATTTTTCAAGCGTATATTTATCTAAAGTATTATCATTACGTCTTATTTTAATTGTGTTAGCATCAACATATTCAACTGTTCCAGCTGCTTTGGCTACAATAGCAGCACCAGAATCATGCGCAGCACGATATTCCATACCAGTTCCAACTAAAGAACTATGCGGATTAATCAGTGGTGCAGCTTGGCGCTGCTGGTTAGCACCCATCAAAGCCCGGTTAGAGTCATCATTTTCTAAAAATGGAATACATGCTGATGCCACAGAAACGACTTGCTTTGGAATAACATCCATATAATCAATTTTATCTGGACTAACTTCAACATTATCTTCCTTATGACGAGCCAAAATCAGATCGTCTTTAAACGAACCGTCTGGATTTAAGTGAGTATTAGCACCAGCTATAATGTAATTATCTTCAACATCAGCAGTTAAATAATCAATTTTATCCGTAACTTTATGGGTCTTCCAAGAAACACGCCGGTAAGGTGTTTCAATGAACCCATATTTGTTAATAACAGCATAACTTGCTAAGGAGTTAATCAATCCAATATTAGGACCTTCTGGGGTTTCAATTGGACATAAACGACCATATTGCGTATAGTGCACATCACGAACTTCATATCCAGCACGATCACGAGTCAGTCCACCAGGTCCTAAAGCAGACATGCGCCGCTTATGAGTTAATTCACCCAATGGATTGTGCTGATCCATAAATTGTGATAATTGCGATGAACCAAAAAATTCTTTCAAACTAGCTACAATTGGCCGTATATTGATTAACTGTTGTGGTGTTACGGTTGACGGATCTTGAATTGACATTCTTTCACGCACAACACGTTCCATTCGGGCTAAACCTATTCTAAATTGATTTTGTAATAACTCACCAACCCGGCGAATTCGCCGGTTGCCCAAGTGATCAATATCATCAATATTACCGATTTCATCTTGTAACAAAAAGAAATAATTAATTGATGCCAATACATCTGCAGGAGTTAAATATTTAACATCTTTGTCAATATGACCATTAGAAATGATTTTAACTATTCGTTCAGGATTAACTTTTGAGTATACTTTTACTTCTTGAACAGTAATCGGATCTGGTAAAACACCTTCTTTTGAAGGTTGATAAGTAACCATCTTGAAATCATCACGATCAAGATAATTTTCTAAAGTATCCATTACTTCGTGGGTAACTATGGTACCTTTTTTAGCAACAATTTCGCCCGTATCAGGATCAGCTAAAGTTTCAGCTAAAGTTTGCCCATATAACCGACTCTTCAAAGATAATTTTTTATTAACCTTATAGCGACCAACGGCTGCTAAATCGTATCGGCGTGGATCAAAAAAGCGCGCATATAGCAAGGAGCGTGAAGAATCAGTTGTTTTAGGTTCACCAGGACGTAAGCGTTCATAAACATCTTTCAAGGCTTCTGCAACCCGCGAATCAGCTGGATTCTTGTGTACATCTTTTTCTAAAGTAAACTGTAAAGTATCACTTTGACCAAAAAGATCAATGATTTCATCATCTGAACCAATACCTAAAGCCCTAATAATTACCGTCAATGGCAACTTACGTGTCCGATCAACACGAACATATGATACATTCTTGGCATCAGTTTCATACTCAAGCCAGGCACCACGATTAGGAATAACTGTCGTGCCAAAAATCTGACGCCCATTTTTATCATAATCACCAGAATAATAAACACTAGGTGATCTAACTAATTGGGCAACAATAACCCGCTCAGCTCCATTAATAATAAAAGAGCCAGATTCTGTCATTAATGGCAGATCGCCAAAAAATACATCTTGAGTCTTAATTTCACCAGTTTTTTGATTAGTTAACTTTAAGGTAACATGCATTGGTGCAGCGTAAGTCGCATCATGATCTCGTGCTTCATCAACAGTATACTTTGGATTCTGGAGTTTATAACCCAAATATTCCAAAGAAAGCTTGCCTGAAAAGTCACTAATTGGCATAATGTCGTCAAAAACTTCTTTAATACCTTCATCCAAAAACCATTTATATGATTCAGTTTGGACATCAGTCAAGTTAGGTAATTTTAGCACTTCTTTAATGCGTGAAAAACTACGTCTTGTTCGATGTTTACCAAAATTCACTACGTGTCCATTTAACAAGGAGAAAACATCCTTTCTGTCAGAGAAAGCTAGTATTACATTTTGATTACAATTTCAAAAAGCTAGAATTTTAAGCATAAAAAAGACAAAAACGACTACTGTCATTTTTGTCCTTATTATTTTGCTGGACAATATATCAGCAAAATTCTGAAAATCAGCTTTTTAATCACGATTAAGTATAGCGAACAAATAATTAGATGTCAATGTTATTACTTAACATTGGCCAAATTATCTTTTGTTGTCCTAATTAAATCAAACTTCAATTTTTTCCTATTACATCCTATTTTCAAAGTATCACCACTTTGCAAGTCTCCCTCAATTAGCATTGAAGCAACTTGATCTTCAATATCTTTTTGAATTGCTCGCCGCAATGGTCTAGCACCCATTTCTGGATCATAACCATCTTGAGCAATTTTATCAAGAGCCGCAGGCGATATTTTAAGTTGAATCCCCTGTTTATTCAAACGTTCAATTAATTTACGCGTAAGTAAAGTTACCACTTGCCTTAATTGTTTTTGATCAAGTTCGTCAAAGATAATACTTTCATCAATTCGATTCAAAAATTCTGGTCTAAAAAATTGTTTTAGTGCTTCTTTTACCCGATCTTGACGTAATTTTACCTGGTTAGAATTATCAGCACTAAAACCAACAGCCTTGGTTTCAAAGATTGAGCGTGAACCCAGATTGGAGGTCATAATAATAATGGTATTTTTAAAATCAACTTTACGTCCCTTTGAATCGGTTAAAAAGCCATCATCAAGGACTTGCAATAGCAAATTAAATACATCAGGGTGCGCCTTTTCAACTTCATCTAATAAAACTACAGAATAAGGATGACGCCGAACTTGTTCAGACAACTGCCCACCTTCATCATAACCGACATACCCAGGAGCTGAACCAATCAATTTGCTACTAGCAATTTGATCCATATATTCTGACATATCGATTCGGATTAAATTGTTTTCTGAGCCAAAAACGGTAGCAGCAATAGCTTTAGCAAGTTCGGTTTTGCCTACACCAGTTGGCCCTAAGAAAAGAAATGAACCAATTGGACGATTCTCATCTTTAATACCACTACGGCTACGACGAACTGCCTTACTAATTGACGAAACAGCCTTATCTTGACCAATAATTCGTTGGTGTAAATTATTTTCAAGATTAGCTAATTGTTTGGTTTCATTTCGACTCATTTGTGTTACTGGAACACCTGTCCAATTAGATACCACCTTGGCAATATCTTCAGGATGAACAATTGCCCCATTTTTCTCTGATTTTTTCATACGACTATAAATTTGATCTTGCCTTACTTGCAGACTATTTTGTCGTTCTTGTAATTGCGCTGCCTTCACAAAGTTTTGATTAACTGCAGCCTGATTCTTTTGTTCAATTACTTTTTTAAGTTGATCACTAATTTGAACTAATTGATTATTTGTACCTGTACCAGCTTTGATTTTAACAGATGCACTAGCTTCATCAATTAGATCAATTGCTTTATCAGGCAGATAACGATTAGAAATGTATCGACTAGACAAGTCAATTGCATTTTCTAACGCTGCCTTATCAATTTTAACATGATGAAATTTTTCATATTTAGGTTTTAACCCGGATAAAATAGCGAAAGTTTCTTGGCGTGATGGTTCAGTTAAACGTACAATCTGAAAGCGCCGAGCTAATGCTTGATCTTTTTCAACGTATTTTTGATATTCGTCAAAAGTTGTAGCACCAATCATTTGTAAATCACCGCGGGCCAACGATGGCTTTAAAATATTAGCAGCATCAATTGAACCTTCAGCACCACCTGCACCAATTAAGGTATGCATTTCATCCACAAAAAGAATGATTGTACCATCATTAGTAATTTCCTTAATAATTCTTTTGAGGCGGTCTTCAAATTCACCCCGATACTTCGTTCCAGCAACTAAGCCACCCAAATCTAAAGAAATCACTTGTTTATCCAATAAGTCATGCGGTACTTGCTTACTTACAATTGCAGTTGCGATTGCTTCTGCCACAGCCGTTTTCCCCACTCCTGGTTCACCAATCAAGACTGGATTATTTTTATTACGCCGGGACAAAATTTCGATTACGCGAGCAACTTCCCGATCACGCCCAATAACTGGATCAATTTGACCATTTTTTGCGCGCTCATTTAGATTTACTGATACTTGATCTAAGGTTGGAGTAGTACTGTTAGTTTTATCATTAGCCTCTACATTACCATAATTTGACCAGCCCTTGTCATCATTTTCATTCAAATCAAGCAGTTGGTCGTCTTCCCCTAAACTATGTAAAATATCATTTTTTAAGCCATCAATATCTACATTTAGATTGCGTAAAATTACTGACGCTAAAACTTGTTCATTAAAGACAAGTGCTAAAAGAATATGGCTAGTTTTAATTTTAGTAGCCCCTTCACGTCCTGCTAACGTAGCGGCATAGGCTAAAACCATAGTTAATCTAGGCGACATTTCCATATAAGTAGCTTTACCAGCTGAACCATAACCAGTATAGCGTTCGATTTCTTCACGAACTGCTGTTGAAGTTATTCCCCAAGATCTTAAGTCCTTGCCAGCTTCACCATCAGACTCAATTACCATCGCCAATAGCACATGTTCAGTACCAATTAAGCGATGGTGAAAATTTTGTGCTTGTTCACGTGCAATTTCTAAAACTTGATTTGCACTGTTAGTATAAGTTTTTTTCATCATAGCACCACCTTTATAAATGACGTGTATTCACTATATACTCTTTTGCTGAATTGTAAATTTTTTTGTTTCAAGAATATATTAGTTCACGTTAAACATCGCAATTATTATAGCAAAGACTGTACTGTGATGCTAACTTTCCTATCTCTTTCATTATGTTTACCATGTGTCTTACCGTAATCTTAAGCAAATCGCTAACTATTCCTTTATAAGTCTTTTCCCGTGTTTGTTCTAGTGGCAAGAAAACAGCTTCACTAATTTATTTCAGTTTCTGTTAAACAAACAAAATTGAGCTCATATAACTTTAGAAATTATTCCAGAAGATAAATAAGCTTAGTCTGGTTCCACTGTTAAATTAACCCTTATTTAAATAAAAATTTAAACAATACAAACTAATAATCAACCTGTTAATAACTAAAAAAACAGATACATGATAGCGGCCTATTTTAGGTAATTTTGTATCTTTATAAAATATGAAGTCTTTTAGCCTAATTTCAGGTAATTTCAAAAAAATCAGAAAAAAATAAAAATGCCTTAGAATCAACATTTGAAGCCAATTGAAACTAAGACAAATCTTCATTATCGGGAAAACAGGATTCGAACCTGCGACCTCTACGTCCCGAACGTAGCGCTCTACCAAACTGAGCTATTTCCCGTTTAATAAAAAAACTCACCTAAAGTGGTGAGTCTTTATTATAGAGCGGAAGACGGGATTCGAACCCGCGACCCCCACCATGGCAAGGTGATGTTCTACCACTGAACTACTTCCGCAAGACATCTATTATTATAGCAGACAGATATAGTTTTTCAACCCTTTTTTAAAAAATCTAACTAGCTAATTACTTTATAAAACAAAAGATTATTATATATTAGTAAAAATTAGGTATACTTTTTACCAAGTAATAATTAAAAAAGGGGGAAAAGCCATGCAAAATGAACTAGAAAATTTATTGTACTTACCAAAAAATCAACTATCCTTTACTGATCAACATGTATATATACTCTTAAATAATCTTGGTAGTATTGATCCACATCTTCGCGATAACCTTAGTTACAGTCTTTTAGCACGTGGTTTTCAGGAAAATTCCTTTAACAAAGAGCAACTTAGAATAATTATCGATTTTTTTATTAATAAAAAGACCTTGTTTCATCAAATTACTGAACCTGAGAATGATGCTGTTTTTTTGCGCACATTCACTGCCCTATTGGGAGCACTAATTTTGGCAATGGATAGCGACCAGACGGTTTTAACCAACGATGAACGGCAAACAATGTTCAACTGGAGTATTACATATTTAGAATTAGAAAAGGATCATCGCAGCTTTGTCAAAAATAAAGGTTGGGCGCATAGTATCGCACATGGTAGTGACTTTTTAGCTGCAACATTGCAACATCCCAAATTTATCATTCAAGACCAAATAGATCTTTTAAATTTAATCCGAACAATTTTTAACAATATGCAAACTACCTTTGTTGATGATGAAGAGAAACGCTTGGCTTATGCTTTTTTTCAAGGGCTTAAGACTCAGAAATTTTCTACTTCTACTTTTATTGAATTCATTAATGAATTTAATACTGAACGCTACCAAAAATTAGCCAATGACAATTTACTCGGCTGGCATCAATTGAGTACTTGGTTAGCAATGCTTCAAAGTTGGTATTTTCTCCTAGAAAAAAGGCCTGAATTACAAGTGCCAATTGCTAATTTAATTAAAAAATATTATGATGCTTATAAATAAACGTTGACCTATCAAAAAAACAGGTATGACAATGTCATATCTGTTTTTTGATAGGCTTATTTTAGCTAAGTTTTCTTCAACTTAACGTTAAATATCTTCAAGATGCTCTGGAAACATTATTAGGAAGAGTTTTTAGCCTGCTCATTAATCTTCAAACTGTATGAGCTGTTCTGGTTTCAGATCCTTAGTTACATCAACATATATACCTAAATTTGTTTGAATGTCCAAATGTCCTAAAGCTTCTTGAATAACTTTTATATTTATTCCAAATTCAATCAATCTAGTAGTAAATATATGCCGTAATGTATGACAACTAAAGTTAAGTAATAAATTTTTTACTTTATTTAATAGGATTTTTACTTAAAGCGTTGAAATTAGCATCCCTAATAAGGTGTATTAATGCCATATCCAGTTTTGCCTAGCTTTTGAACAATCATAGAACACAAGTGCTTGACTACAGGCTCTTTATTTAAACTCTAACATTTTCACCTAATTCAGGATTACCTGACTTACATGACTTACGAATATAAGTTAGCTTTTCTTCTACATGATTAAAGAAAGCCAATTCATCTTTATTAAAAATAAACGATGGGGTTACATCTAGCTTAGTATGCTGTAATCTTGTACGTCCCATGTCACTCACTTACTTTAAAATTTAATTAGCCGAAACATACTTTTTTATTCCTAATCTCCATAAAAATCTAGAAATTACATAAAAAAGGACCAATAAAATCAAATAATAAATAAAATATGACTGTATTCCATATTTCAAAAATTCATTAGTGATATTCGTTGCTAATAATATAGGTATCACGAATACAAAAATATTTTGTATTATTTTAGGAAATATTTTTGTAGGCCGTGATGCAAAATTGAATAAATCTTCAACAACTCCACCTAATCCTACTAATCCGTTAAACCAAAATAAAAAAGTTAAACATATTTGATTCAAGACAAAAATCATCAAAGCAGTTGTAATTATTAAAATATTAACAACTATAAATTGAAATTGTGTTATTACTTCTTTATTTAGAAAAATGATTAGCAAAATATATGTAATTATAAAATTAAAAATACTTGGAATATCTATACCTCTAATTGCAGATAGCCAATACGAAGAACTATGTCTGATTAGAATATAATCTAAATTACCTTCTAAGATATCATCATTTAGTTCTTCATGTCCTAATATAAAAAATATATTATAGACATATGTAGAAGAGTTAACAAAAGTTATTAAAATAAAATATTGATTTTCAGTCCAACCGGGAATACTCCGATTATCAGCATAATAAATATTTCCTGTTACTAATTCAATAATCAAAAATATCAAGGCTAAAACAAAAGTTATAATACTTGCTGTTCTATAAATCAAGAATTCTTCAATACTTTTTTTCCAGATTGTTTTACCAATTCTTATCATGCACCTACACCTTCATACTTTTTAATTCCTATTTTAAAAATATATTTTCTAAGGAAATTAAAACCAACTAGCCATAAAAAACTACAAAAAAATATTTAATAATCGCATTATTATTGCCCCCACTAATTATCAACCTTGCAGGTACATCAGTAACCAAAGAAAAGGGATTATATTGCAGCCAACTATAAATTCTTTTATCCAGCATATTTAAGGGAAAGTACAATCCGCCCAGAAGTAAGTAAATTGCGTTTATGCCGTTACGTAAGGGCCACATATTAATAATCCAAAAACTTAATTCTCCAAGTAACAACATCAAGTTAAAAAACATAAAATTTGCAACTATAAAATAGAAAAACAAAAAAACAATTATAAGAAAATTGTTAGAGAGTATTACTAGTAAGACCAAATAGAATATTAGTATATAAAATTGCCTGCCAAAGCTATACAAAAAAATATACCAAAAAAGTGATATAGGTTTAGTTATATACATTGATAATCTTCCAGAACTGATTAAACCCGCTAAATAATAAAGTGGAGTAGTTGTAAATATCAAGGCAGTTGTATTAGTAAGAATCAAATATCTGGCCATGTTTATAAAATCAGAATGTGGTAGTAATAAATTCCATATCCATAAAGATACTGCCAAGTTAGCTACCTGTAATATTATTGTAAGGATTATATTAGAGCGAAAGACCAAATTATCCTTCATCCCTAAATATAAAACAGGCATATATTTTTCAATTTTTTTCATTAGCTTTATCCCATTCTTTATATATTGATAAAACCAAATCTTCGATTGTCATTCCTTGCCGATTAATAGATATTATGTTTTGCTCTCCTACACTATCAATTTCATTCTGTAATTCTGAAATTGATAGTACTTTTTCTTTAGAAACCATATTGTTATTTGGATCCAAGAATTTAACTTTAAATTTTTGATGATCGTTTATATCCACTGGTAACGAATTTAAAGATCCATCAAAAATAATGTGTCCTTGAGCTAAAATAAGTAATCGCTTAGAAATCGCTTCAATATCACGTAAATTATGTGACGTAAATATAATCGTAGTTTGATTTACCCTATTTTCTTCAAGTAAAAAATCATATATATTTTTTTGAGTCCCTATATCCAAGCCTAAAGTAGGTTCATCTAAAAATAAGTATTTAGGTGAATGAATAAGTGTACATAGCAACTCACATTTTACCCGCTGACCTAAAGATAATTTTCGAACAGGGATTTTAATGATATCTTTTAAATTCAACACTTTTATTAAATAATTTAATCTTTTTTCATAATCTTCATCATTTAATTGATAAATCGCACTGAGCATATTAAAAGTATCTATAGGTGGCAAGTTCCAAGAAAGCTGGGTCTTTTGGCCAAACATTACACCAATATTTTGATAAAATGATCTCCGGTGCAAAGCTGGATTCATATTATCAACCCTAATATCGCCTTCAGTTGGTTCTATTATCCCCGTTAATAATTTTGCAAAAGTAGTTTTCCCTGCCCCGTTAGGTCCAATCAATCCTATTAATTCACCATCAGGAATGTTTAAATTTAATGTATCAATTGCCCGCTTTTTTTGATTCTTGCGTTTAAAAAAGTCGTGCACTGAACCCATTAACCCAGGATTTTTTTCAAATGTTACATAATCGAATGAAACATTATCTAGTCTGATCATTTTTCCTCACTCATTTCATCAATAATTAATATTATACTCATATTATTCTTAATGTGAACATTTTAGATAGCCTATTTTTAAAAATTACTTTTTATTTCACAAAAAGTGAACATAAAGCCCACCATTAAGCCTTTTTGGCACTCTCAAAATCTTAATTTCAACTACTAAAATCACTTTGTGTGCCTATTTAAAATAATTTTTTGTTTAAAAACGAGTAAAAAGCCTATCAAATTAATCCTTTTAAGTACTAATCTGATAGGCTTCAATTAATTTTAAGCATAAAAATATGATGGAAAAACGAAATCATCTACATGAGTTGATTCTATCTTATATACTTTTTCCCGTAATCTTTTCTTCTTCATCATCACCAAATAAAGAAAGCTGTTGATTAACGACTGGACTTGAATCATGGCTTGTAGCAATTAATTTCTTTAAGACATAATCGTTAAAGTAAACTACAAAATATTTAAAGAAATTACTTTCAAACGGATCATCTATCAAATCAATCCTCTTTGGCCTTTTTTTGCATTTGTTATGCACTGTTTTGCTATTTAAACACCTTATAAAATTATTGTAATTATATTTTATAAAAAAATCTCATATCTATGTTTAAAAACATAAATATGAGATTTGATTTTCGTCAGCCTTTTACCAAATTAGTTTCAAAATTGATGTATTCTTGGTGTAGACACCATCATTTTTAAATAATTTAAGGATTTAAAAGTAAACCTAAACTTTATTGCTAAAACACTCTAGAAGCCTAATATTAGTCTTTCTTAGCCTTTTTTAGCTAAATCAGCCTTAACTTCTGCTTCGACGCTTTCAATATGCTCTGGACGCATTGTTGGGAAGAGTAGTACATCCCTAATTGCTGGAGCATCAGTTAAAAGCATTACTAAGCGATCAATCCCGATACCTAGACCACCAGTTGGTGGCATACCATATTCCATAGCTCGCAAGTAGTCCTCATCAATCATATCAGCTTCATCATTACCGGCTTCTCGCTCAGCCATTTGGGCTTCAAATCTTTCTCTTTGATCATCAGGATCATTTAATTCTGAAAAGGCATTACCATATTCTTCACCCATAATGTAAATTTCAAAACGATCAGTAAAACGAGGATCATCGGCATTCTTCTTGGCAAGTGGCGATATTTCAACTGGATGACCATAAACAAAAGTTGGATCAACAATTGTTTCTTCACAGTATTTTTCAAAGAAGGCATTAATAATGTGACCAACTTTCCAAAAACTTTCAACCTGAATGTTATGCTCATTAGCTATTTGAATAGCATCTTCAATGCTCATCTTTTGCCAGAAGTCAACTCCAGTTTTTTCTTTAATTAAATCAACCATGTGAACCCGACGGAATGGCTTACCTAAGTCAATCTCAGTTCCCTGATAAGTAACCTTACCGTCATCTGTAACCACATTAGCAGCCGCACGAATAATTCCTTCTGCTTCATCCATCACATCATGAAAATCCCAATATGCGGCGTACGTTTCCAGTTCAGTAAATTCTGGATTATGATGGGTATCTAAACCTTCATTTCTAAATACACGGCCAATTTCATAAACTCGCTCCATATCACCAACAATTAAACGTTTAAGTGGTAATTCAAGCGCGATTCTCATATATAAATCAATATCTAATGCATTGTGATGTGAAATAAATGGACGCGCTTCAGCACCGCCAGGAATATTATGTAAAACTGGCGTTTCAACTTCTAAAAATTCTTTTTGGTTTAAGAAATCACGAATTGCTTGAATAATCTTAGTCCGGTTAACAAAACGTTCATAACTTGCACGATTAGAAATAAGATCAAGATAACGCTGACGATAAATTTGTTCAACGTCTTTTAAGCCATGATATTTATCTGGTAATGGTCTTAGTGCCTTAGATAAGAAGGTAATATGCGTGGCACGGATTGTTAATTCACCGGTGTCAGTCTTCATAACTTCACCGTCAATGCCTAAGAAATCACCAATATCTGACTTTTTAAATATTTGATAATTTTCTTCACCAACTGCATCTTTACGTACATAAATTTGAATTTTACCAGTTCGATCGTACAAATCTGCAAAACCAACTTTACCTTTTCCTCTTTTAGCCAACATACGACCTGCAATTTTAGTCTTTGGCAATTCAGCATTTAATTCATCTTTGTCAGTATTAGCATACTTTTCATTCAAAGTTCGGGCTAAATCTGCTCGAGCAAATTTTCTCATACCAAATGGTTCAATCCCATTATCACGTAGCTCTTCCATTTTTTGGCGACGAACAATTAACTGATCATTCATTTCATTTTTAGCCAATTACTTTTCCTCCATTATATTTATAGCTTAATTTCATTTTTGACCGCTTTTTGCGCATGCCATTTTTCATATTCTGTCACAAAATTATCAAGCAAATCATAGACTTCTTGGGCAGTCCAAACTTCATTTATTTTAGCACGAGTTCGGGCTGAACGGGGAACTCCTTTTAGATAATAGGCAGCTTGCTGTCTAAATTCTGGAACTGCAATTTTTTCTCCCTTTAGTTCGACTAACCCCTTAAGCTGATGCTTAGCTGTCTCAACACGCTCTCCTACTGTCTGTTCGGGTAGTTTTTCACCCGTTTCTAAGTAATGCACCATATCTTTTAGAATCCAAGGATTACCAAGTGCTGCTCGTCCGACCATGACTGCAGTACAACCAATTTCATTCAGGGCTTTTTGAGCTAACTCAGGTGTAGTAATGTCACCATTAGCTACAAAGGGTACATCTAGTACCTGAGCTACATCATGCAAAGTCTCCCAGTCTGCTTCACCTGCATACATCTGCTTGCGGGTCCGACCATGCATCGCAATCATACTGGCACCAGCTTCTTGGGCAGCTAAAGCATTTTCAACCGCAAAAATATGCTTCCGATCCCAACCAATTCTCATTTTAATTGAAACTGGTTTAGAAACATTTTGCACAACTTTATGCACCATTTGATAAATTTTATTGGCATCAAGCAACCATTTTGATCCAGCATCAGTTTTAGTTACCTTAGGTACCGGACACCCCATATTAATATCAATAATGTCAGCAGCAGTGTGTTGGTCAATATACTGCGCCGCTTCCAGGAGTGTTGCTTCAGTACCGCCAAAAATCTGAATACTCATCGGATGTTCACGCGGATCAACTTTCATCATCGACATCGTCTTTTTATTACGATAAATTATACCGTGATCAGAAATCATTTCACATACAACTAGTCCTGCCCCAAATTCTTTACAAATCATTCTGAAGGCAGAATTAGAAACTCCTGCCATTGGAGCGACTACCACGCGGTTGGGAATGGTTAAATCACCAATTTTCCAGCTATTGTCCACACAATCATCCTTTCAAATACTCTAATATCATAACAAAAACAAACCCCTAAAGAAAATTTCATTGTAGCATTAATTAAAAAATACTATAGAAGGGCTTTTTTACCAATTAATCAGAGAAGAAATCACTTGGTGCCACCCGATTATAATAACGTAAAAAGGGCTGCTTACTATGATCAGCAACAGAAATTCTGGTAACACTTGCATTTTTAGCTTCACCAATTATTGCAATGTTAGGCGTATGCAATATGTTTTGAACTAATGCCCTTGAAGCTGTGCCATGAAATACCAAAAGTACTGTTTCATTGACATGTCTGTGTACAAGATCTTGCCAAAATTCCATCAAGCGCTCATTTAAATGCTGATAGCTTTCACCCGAACAGAAATTAGTATAATTTTCTGTAAAATAGCCTAACTCGTCAAATGCTTCGGGGTACTTGGCAAGTAGTTCTTGAGCTGGTTTCCCATCCCAATTGCCGTAGTCAATCTCTTTTAAGCGGTCATCGTAAATAATATCGTGCTTGCCACGATCTAAAATTTCAGCTGTCTGCTTTGCACGAATTAAGGGACTAGCATAGACGTAATCAATTTTTTCTATATCAAAACTATCTCCTAAAGCTGTAACTTGTTTAATTCCTGTTTCATTCAAAGGTAAATTAGTACCGGCACCATTAATGGCAAAAGTTTTATTAGTATCAGTTTGGCCATGCCGTACAATATAAACATTTAGCATTGGGCTGATCCTCGCTTTCTTATTTAGATTAACTCTTTCATTATAATAAAAACCATACGATATCGCATCTCTATTTTTATTAACATGCAACTATACTTTAAAATATTGTGCTTTTATTTATTGAATAATATTCCTTAATTCTTTTTCAGTAAATTGATATTTATTGCCGCAAAAATTGCACGTTAATTCAGCACCATGGTCTTCTTTAATCATCGTTTCAATTTGACTTGTTTTTAATGTTGCCAGAATCTGACAATATTTTTCCTTTGAGCAGTCACATTTATAAGCCACATCTTCCCTAGTTAATATTTTACAATCATTCCCTAAAATCGATTCTGCCAATTCCTCTGGTGTCATTCCAGCCAAAAAAGCGGTTGACAAAGCTGGTAAATGATCAATTCGCTCAATAGTTTTTGTAATCAGGCTGTCACTTGCCCCAGGCAATGCTTGAAGCATAAATCCACTTGCTTCACCAATTGTATTATTAGGATTAACAAAAACTGAAAGCCCTACTGCAGAAGGAATTTGTTCTGACTTGGTTAAATAATAGGCAATATCTTCCGCAATTTCACCAGATACAATAGGAACTTGCCCAGTATAGGGTTCTTTTAACCCTAAGTCCTTTGTCACTTCAAGCCATCCTTGACCAACTGCCTTTTTAACATCAATATGCCCACCCGCTTTAGCAGGCAAAGCGATATGCGGATTTTTTACATACCCCTTAACAGTTAAGTCAGATTTAGCTGTAACAATTGTAGGCCCAACGGGACCATCGCCAAGTAAGCGGATTGTGAGCTCTTCCTGATCCGTTAATTGAGCTCCTGCAAGTAATTCACCTGCAAGTAAAGTTCGTCCTAAAACAGCAGAAGCGGCTGACCAAGTATTATGTCTAGTCTGTGCTTCTTGCACTAAATTTTTAGCCGAAATGGTTAATAACCGTAAATTTTTTGTTTTGTCAATTGCTTTAATTAAGTAATCGCTCATTGTATTCTCCTAAAAAAATAGAGCCTAGCTAGGCCCTATTTGTAATTAGTCTTGCGGATGATTATCCGAAGCCTTTTTATTTTTATTTTTATCAGTTTTTGCAACTGACTCAGACTTATTAGAATCAGACTCCTTAGACTCAAGTGAAGATTTGGCTTTCACCGGATTTTCAGGATTTCTTGCTTCTACTTCTTGGTTTTTTTGTGCGGGAGTTTCCGACTTACCATCAGCCATAATTTCCTTATGATTGTCTTTCTTCTCAGCCGCAGCTTTAGCTTCCTCATAAGTTAAAACTTTAGATTCGCTAGGATATTCTTGCTCAGTCTTTTCTGGCATCTTACCAGTGGTATAGAGTGCCATAATTTGCTTTTCATCTAACGTTTCATATTTAAGTAATGCTTCAGCAATAATGCGGTGTTTTTCACGATTATTCTTTACAATCTCAACCGCCTGAGTATGAGCTTCATCAAGTATTTCTCTGACTGCTTCATCAATTTTAGCCGAAGTAGCCTCACTATACGGCTTTAAGCCATATGGATTGGTTTCACCCTCTTTTTCTAATTCAACCATTCCTAAAGAATCAGTCATACCATAATTAACTACCATACTATGAGCAATTGCAGTTGCTTGTTCAAAGTCATTCGATGCTCCAGTTGATTGATCACCTACAACAACTTCTTCACCGGCACGTCCACCCATTAAACCAACAATTTGTTCCATTAATTGCTTTTTAGTCAGAAGGAATTGATCATCTTTAGGCATCATTAAATTATAACCACCAGTACGACCATGGGGAACAATAGTAACCTTGCGTACAGTACGTGAATCGCTTAAAACCAAACCACAAATTGAGTGCCCCGCTTCATGAAAGGCAACTCGTTGTCTTTCTTTTTGTGAAATCATACTATTACGCTTAGCTGGACCAGCAATAACACGATCTTCAGCTTCATCTAAATCAAGAGCAGTAATTTCTGATCCATTACGTCTAGCAGCTAATAAAGCAGCTTCATTTAATAGGTTAGCTAAATCAGCACCAACAAAACCTGGAGTTTGCCGGGCGATTTCTTTTAAATCAACATCATCTGCAAGTGGCATGTTTTTAGCATGTACCCGCAAAATTGCTTCACGTCCACGTACATCTGGTGAACCCACTAAAATCTTACGGTCAAAACGACCAGGTCGCAATAACGCTGGGTCTAAAACATCTGACCGGTTAGTGGCAGCAATAACAATTACGCCTTCATTTCCTTCAAAACCATCCATTTCCACTAACAACTGGTTTAAAGTCTGTTCGCGTTCATCATTACCACCACCACTGGCATTACTACCACGGCGACGACCAATCGCATCAATTTCATCAATAAAAATGATACTTGGGGCATTCTTTTTCGCATTAGTAAATAAATCACGCACACGACTGGCCCCAACCCCAACAAACATTTCCACAAAATCAGAACCTGAAATTGAAAAGAACGGCACATTGGCTTCACCCGCTACAGCACGGGCTAACAAAGTTTTACCCGTACCTGGAGGACCCTCTAATAAAACTCCAGATGGGATTTTTGCTCCAAGTTTAGTGAACTTAGCTGGATTTTTTAAAAATTCAACTACTTCAACTAACTCTTGCTTTTCTTCTTCTTCACCTGCAACGTCAGAGAAACGAATTTTATTTTTCTTTGGATCCTCTGGTTTAACATGTGAGCGACCGAAATTCATAATTCCGCCATTGCCACCTCGACCACCGCCACTTTGGCTAATCATCATCCAAAGTAAAACGATAAAGAGAATTGTCGGCACTAGCATTACAATAGTAGAAATCCAGTTACCAGATTGTGACTCACCCTGAGTGGTCATTTTTGTACCATTTTGTTGAGCTAAATCTTGTATTTTAGACACACTTGAATCATTCTGAAGCATAGTTGTAGAAAAGTGATCTACTTTTGCAACAGATTTATCATTAAAAAAATCAAAACTTGATTTTTCTTTACTATTTTGTGCTTCCTTATAGCTTCCTGAAATCGTATACACACCATTGGCAGGCTGAACGTTAAAACTTTTAACTTTACCTTGATCTAAATCTTTTACAAATTCTGAATAGCTAATATTTTCACTACCACCAGAACTATTAGATCCACCAAGTGCCCAGTTGATTCCCGCTACTAACAAAAGGAAAACAACTAAATAGAACAAACCATTTGAAAACAGCCGATTCCGGTTATTCTTCATAAAAAACCTCCGCAAAGTTTCTATAGATACACGAATAAAAGTTTATCACAAATTTCACTAATGCTCTATCTTTTTAAAATTTCTTATCAATTGATTGCATAATCAATTGATCGCATATATGTAATATTTTTGTTCATTTTCACTAACCAACTGATTGTGATACGTATGTTCCACGTATACAGTAACACCATTTGCATATACGCTTAAACAATATGGCCGTAATAAGTTAGGGATACTGTTTTCCGCAAACTTTTTTTTACTTAGCACATGATGGCCATTCTTTAAAGGCAATTTTTTACCTTGAGCTAAAAGTCCTACACTAAATTTAGCTTTAGCTGGCGCTTTAAAGCAATCAATTAAAGTTCCATGTTCCGGTTTGCTTCTACTAATTATGAAGCGGCGCTGATTAAAGGAAAACTCATAATCGATCTTAATCGATTTGCTCTTTTCTAATACTGGTAGCTTGTTTTTGCATAAATAAAAATAGCCTTGGTAACTAATAAGTTTAAAGCCAGATAAGTTTTCATTAACACGTCTATGCCAAGTGCGCCAAATAAAATATTGCCAATAAGAAATTTGTTCTGCCCTAGACAAAGTGGATAAAGTACTTATCGGTAAGCGATATGATACCCCAACAAAAGGTTCTGGCTGTACTAATTGATCAAATCGATGGGCAACTAATGAAAGCAATAAATTAATTTGGTTACTAAATCGCAACGCATTACGTCCAATTAATGGATTCTCTTTTTTTAAAAGCGGAACAACATTATGACGTAAGCGATTCCGTAAAACATCATCCTGGTCATTAGTTTGATCAATCACAAAAGGAATATGATTAGCCTTATCATAGGCGAATAAAGCCGCCTTTTCCATTGATAACAAGGGCCTCAATAACAGAAATTCTTGAAAATGACTTATAGCCTGCAAATTATTCATTTCACTTGGATTCCCTGAACGAATAAATTTAAGCAAAATATTTTCTATTAAATCGTCCAAATGATGCGCTGTTAGCAAATAATCAGCATGTCTAGCTCTAGCTGTTCGTAACAAAAATGAATAGCGGTACGCACGGGCAGCTGCCTCTATGCCTTTTTCCGGATGCATTTCAACTGGCCAATACTCATTTACTACTGCAATTTCTTTATTTTGGCAATAGTTATTAATTACCTCAATTTCACGATGAGCATCAGGTCTTAATTGGTGGTCTAGATGTGCCGCAACTAATCTAAAATTATACTTACCCCTTAATTTATAGAGCATATCCAGTAATGCCATTGAATCTGGCCCACCACTTGTGGCGACAACTAAAGTTTTAGCAGATAAAGAAATTTTTCTTTGATTAAAAAAATTTTCAATTTGCATAGATAACCAGTTCTTGTTCTAATTTTTTGATTTCTGTCTGGCTATTACTTACGGTCTCAGCCAAAACAGATAAAAAATTTTCCTTTTTTGTTTGCAAAAAATCATTGGTCTGATCAATCAGCTGTGAATCATTTACCCGCATTTTTGACAGACTTATTTTCCCGCGATAATTGTGGATAACAACCACCCTTATAGCTTGACCACTGTGATAATTTTGCCGTTCGTGTAACCAGTTAGCCCCAAAATCTTTATGATAAATCAGTCCAAACTTGTTTTTGGGTAGTGTCACAAATATACCCAAATCTGTAATTTTATTGATCACACCTGTAATACGCTGTCCTACTTGATACTTCATTGATCCTTATTTTTTTCCTCAGGTAAATTATAAATTGTTTCATTTGGCTTAGAGTATAAAAATTTAAAACGAACCAATTTAGCTACATAATCTGAATCTTTCAAGTTATCTCGTTTAATCGATAAACTACGTTTTTGCTCATTAAGTTCGCTAAGTGTTTGCTTAGAGGTCTGCACTTGATCATTTATTTGCTTTGTTTGCATATACGTATGCATTATTTGCATACCCAACAACACAAATAAAATCACAAAACCACCAGCAATTAGCCTACGCCGAACTCGATGAACATGTTTTATATATTTTTCACGCTGCCGCTGCTTTTTTACTAGAAGAGCTAGTTGCTCCTTTTCACCTGGCGAATTGTAAATACGTGGTCCTTTCATGGCTTTCCCCTATATAAATTAAATTAATCCTAATTCAATTATAACAATGACTAAAATAAATGTCATATATCTAAGTTGCTTAATCAACTAATTCATAAAGTTCACTTGCTTCAGCTTTTTTAGTTGTTTCTCGAATAGCACACACTTTTGCTTTAACTGTTCTGGAACCATAACCAACCTCAATCAGGTCACCAAGTTTTACCTCGTAACTTGACTTCACTACTTTATCGTTTACCCTAATTCGTCCTTGATCAGCCATTTCTTTAGCAATTGGCCGTCTTTTAACTAAACGGGAAACTTTCAAAAATTTATCAATTCTCATTGTTCTGCCTCAATTCTTATCTTTGAATAATATCACTTGCTGCACTCATAAATTTAATTAGTTCATTAATCAACTGTCTCTTAGACATATTATCTAAAAGCGTCAACAGCACAACCAAGTGCTTTTGTGGATTTAAATTAATTTTGACTTTTAAGGAAACATGTTCTAAAGCTTTAAAAATATTAGGTCCAGTCAATTCTTTACTAGCTGAAACATCAAATTCAACTTTTATTTGTTGCTTTACTCTAATAATACTCAACACTTGGGCTAAGTCAGCTTCAAGTTTTAAATTTGAAATTGCCAAAAGATTTTCAACTGGTTCAGGATAATCACCAAAACGATCAATTAATTCATCCTGGATTTCCTGAATTTCATCAAAATTAGCAGCCTTGATTTTTTTATAAAATTCAATTTTTTCTTCTTGGTCACTAATATAACTTTCGGGAATATAAGCTTCAAAATCTAGCTCAATTTCCGCATTACTCTTTTTGACTTTATGCTTACCCTTGCGGTTATCAATTGCATCGCTGAGCATCTGTGAATATAAATCATACCCTACGCTGTCAATAAAGCCATGTTGCTGTGCTCCAAGCATATTGCCAGCACCCCTAATTGACAAATCACGCATTGCTATTTTAAAGCCTGAACCTAATTCAGTAAAATCACGAATCGCTTCTAAGCGCTTTTCACCCACTTCAGTTAACACTCGATTAGGCTGATATAAGAAATAGGCATAAGCCAACCTTGCACTACGCCCGATTCGTCCGCGCAACTGATAAAGCTGACTTAAACCATAATGGTCGGCATTTTCAATGACCATCGTATTTACATTAGGCATATCAATACCTGTTTCAATAATTGTAGTTGTGACCAAAATATCAAATTCGCGATTTAAAAAGCGATATAAAATATCCTCCATCTGATTTTTGCTCATTCGACCATGTACGCTAGCAATTCGAGCCGTAGGCAATAGCTCTTGTAACCTGACTACCACATCATCAATATCACCAATTCGATTGTGTAAATAAAAGACTTGCCCATCGCGTTGCATTTCACGCAAGCAGGCATCCTTGACCACGCTTGGCAATTCCTCCATGACATAAGTTTGAATTGGAAAACGGTTAGAAGGCGGTGTTTCCATCACCGAAAGATCACGTACACCAACCATTGACATATGTAGGGTCCTTGGAATTGGCGTAGCTGTTAGTGTTAATACATCAATATTAGCTTTTAGTTCTTTTAGACGTTCTTTGTGCTTAACGCCAAATCGTTGTTCTTCATCAACAATTAGCAGTCCCAAGTCTTTAAACTGCACATCTTTAGATAAAAGTCGGTGCGTACCTACAACTAAATCAAGCTTACCCGCCTGAAGTTCAGCAATAATTTTTTGGGTTTCACTTGCAGTTTGAAACCTTGATAAGACTGCATAATTAACTGGAAAGTTTTTAAATCGATCTTGAATTGTTTCAAAGTGTTGTTGAGCCAGAATAGTTGTTGGCACTAAAAAAGCCACTTGCTTACCACTTTCAATCGCTTTAAAGGCAGCCCGTAATGCCACTTCAGTTTTACCAAAACCTACATCACCAACTAATAAACGATCCATTGGTTTCTCTTGTTCCATATCATGCTTGATTTCTTTAGTCGAGCGTAACTGGTCAGCTGTTTCAACATAAGGAAAAGCAGCTTCAAACTGCTGTTGTAATTCATCATCCGGAGCAAAAGCAAAACCTTTTTCTGCTTCACGTTTTGCATAAAGTTCAATCAGGTCATCTGCAATATCTTCAACTTTAGACTGAACTTTACGCTTGGTATTAGCCCATTCACTGCCACCTAATTTATTAATATGCGGCTGCTTTCCTTCTGAAGCAACATACTTTTGCACCAACTTTAATTGATCAGCTGGAACAAATAACTGATCACCATGTTGATAAGTTATAGTAATATAATCGCGCTTAATTCCTTGGTTTTCTAGCGTCTTAATTCCTTCAAAACGGCCAATCCCGTGATTGACGTGCACAACATAATCGCCTGGTTTTAACTCAGTATAATTACGTAAACGCTGTGCATTTTCTAATGTTTTAATTTTTGAGGGTTGGTGAGTGGGTTTATTAAATAATTCTTGTTCAGTTAAATAAACTAACTTACTATTAGGTAAAGAAAAGCCACGCATAAATGAGCCAACAATTATTTGCGTTTGTTGCTCAATTAACTGATCAGCTTCAACTATGGGAACATTTAAACCAAATTCAGCTAAAGTCTGCTTAATTTGCTGTGCTCTTTGAATATTATCTGCTTGCAAGATAACCGTTTGTTTCTTTTTTTGATAAGACTCAATTTCAGTTTTCAACAGCGGCATCTGACTAAAGAACTCTTGAGGCTGTCTAGTTTGCCAATCAAGGAGTTGCCCTAACCGAACTCGACCAATACTCCTTTGAAAAGGGGAAAAATATACATGATGGTGCCCGTCTATAGCCCAATTTTTATAAAAATCACTGCGCACTACTTGCCCTGGCAACATTGCACCGGTCTTCAATTCGTCAGCAATAAAGTCTGCATTTTGCTGATCTACTGTTTTAATTGACTGATTAATTAAAGACCAATCATCCAATACAATTAAGCCATCTTTAGTTAGATAATCTAAAATGCTACTTGAATTAGAAAGTAAGAAGTCAATTAGAAAAGAATAGTTCTGGGGTAAATTATTATCATTCAAATTCGCTAAAATTGAAGTAAAATGATTTTCCACTTCTTCTTTCGGTGCTGGAGCATCGGCCATTGCAACTTCAATTTGCTTAACTGCACTTTTAAAGTTATGTGCAGTAAAAACATGATCCTGCGCTGGTCCTACTGTTAAAGCCTTAATTTCTTTTTGACTACGCTGACTAGCTAAATCTAATTCGCGCATAGTATCAATTTGATCACCAAAGAATTCGATTCTAACTGGATTTTCACGATCTAGAGGATAAATATCTAAAATGTCACCTCGTAAAGCAAATTCTCCTGGTTTAGCTACTAAATTTTCCCGTCGATACCCTGAACTAACCAACCAACTTGTTAAATCAGCTAAATCGTACTCAGCTTCAGCCCTAAATTCTTGCCTTACAGCTTGATATTCTTTAGGATTAGACAATTTGTATTGCATCCCTTGTGGGGTAGTTAGCACAATTCCTTGTTCACCAGTTAATAAAAAGTTAAGTGCTTGTATTCGACTACTCAGTTCATCCGGTGAGCTAACTGCTGCTTGGGTAGCAATCGTTGCATTCAATGGAAAAAGCTGTACTCTACCATCTGGCATTAACTGCTTTAATTCACCATAGAGCTTTTGCACCTTGTTTTCATTCTCTTCAATTAAAATTATTGGTCGGTCAAGCTCACTTACTAGCTGACATAAAAGTACACTAAAAGCACCAGCATTGGCACCGGTGATGAGTGAATTTTTCACATTAACTGTTTTAGCTATAAAATTAGTTAATTCTTGATCTTTTTCAATTAAATTAGTTAAACGCATATCAATTATATTTATTCATCAAAAATTGGCAACCCTTACCAGTAATAAAATCAGTAATTACATCACTACTAATTTCAAAAGCATTATCCATTAATTTTTGTTGCTCCATACTAAATTTGGATAAAACCCACGAAATAACACTAGCTTCAGTAACATTAGCTGGATGTTTGATACCGATTTTGAGCCGGTTAAAATCACTAGTGCCAAGATCGCGAATGATACTTTTAATTCCGTTATGCCCACCAGATTTACCAGTTGCCCGAATTCTAATTTTTCCTAATGGTAGATCCATATCATCTTGTATAATCAAAACATCTTGTGCCTTAATTTTAAAAAAGTGGGCAAATTGGGCAACTGAGCGGCCAGATTCATTCATAAAAGTTTGTGGTTCAAGAAAAATAACATCTTCACCCTTAATAACTTGTTTAATATATCTGCCTTCAAACTTTTCGCGCTCAAGCTGAAGGGAACCTTGCTTTAAATAATAATCTAGCGCCATAAAGCCTGTATTATGCTTGGTACCATCATATTTTTTACCTGGATTTCCTAAACCAACAATTAATTTCATTAGTAATTCCCCTTACTTTTAATCGTATTTAATGAATAGTATAGCCACCTCATAGGATAATTAATAAGCATACTTACATTTACATGTACATGTGAAGTAAAAATCTTTTTTAATTATCCTGTACGTGCTAAACTCTATTTATCCAATATTTAATTTTAATACTTATCTAATTAATATACTATTATGTTATAATTATCTAGAACAATTTTTATAATGGAGGCAGTTTCATGCTTATTAAATCTTTAGTTATCAAAAAAGATTATCTAACAACAGTCAACGAACATGCTACATTAGCTGAAGCCCTGGAAACTTTAGAAGATTCGGGCTACAGATGTGTACCTATTTTAGATGATACTGGAACTATTTTTCGTGGGAATATTTATAAGATGCATATTTACCGCCACAAATCTCAAGGAAAAGATATGGATTTACCAGTAACACATCTACTTAAAAACGCAACTAAAACAATTAAAGTTAATTCACCATTTTTTAAAGTATTCTTCACAATAAAAGACCTACCTTACATCTCTGTTCTAGATGAAAGCGGTAAGTTCTATGGTATTTTAACACACTCTCGCTTATTAGACATGTTATCTGATGCATGGAATCTTAAAACCGGTTCGTATGTCCTCACCGTTTTAACCGATAATTCAAATGGTAATTTAGTAAAAATGGCAAAAATTATTAATAAATATTCTAATATCGCTGGAACAATGAGTTTAGATGCATCTACTGCTCAGCAAAGTCATAATTTCGTTCGCCGAATCTTATTTACTCTTCCAGCTGGTGTGAGTGAAGAAACACTGAAAACTATTGTTGGTAAATTAGAACATAAGGGTTACGTAGTTGCAGAAATTGAAGATTTACAAGCTGGCATGACCATTATGAGCGATGAAAATCCAGGAGTTTATCTCAATAAGCCAATTAATGATTAATTTCATTGACAAAAAAGACATTGCTTTTGCAATGTCTTTTTTTGATTAGCAATTCAATTGCCCGTAATATTTACGCGGTAAGCGATCATCTAATAAACAAGCTACTTCATAATGAATTGAATCAACATAATCAGCTGCCGCCTTAATATTATTAGGAGCTAGTGGGTCATTAGAAATCAGCACTACTTCTGTACCCACGGGCATTTCATGAGGCAATCGCACCATTAATTGATCCATACATATTCGTCCCACAATTGGGCAATATTCGTTTCCTACTTTTATTTTAAAGCCCTGAAACTTACGAATAAAACCGTCAGCATATCCTACTGGTACCGTGCCAATTATTTGATCACTAGTTGCAACATAAGTTGAACCATAGCCTACCCCCTGATTGGCATGAATGGTGTGCACCTGCACTAGTTCACTTTCAAATGAAAGGGCGGGTTTTAATTTAATTGTTAGTGACAAATCTGGACTAGTAGGATTTGAGGATGGATTCAAACCATAAATTCCAATTCCAAAGCGCACTAAATCGCTATGAACACCCTTATTAAAAACACTAGCTGCCGTATTATCCACGTGAATCCATTTGGGCTTTACTTTAAGCAATTTTTTTAAATGATTAAAGCGCTGAACTTGACTTTTAAAGTAAGTATCATCACTACTATCAGCTGAAGCAAAATGAGTAAATAGTCCTTCAACAAAAAAATTAGGATTATTTAATAAAAAATTATTAGCGTTGAGAAATTCAGCATCCTCACTAAAACCAATTCGCCCCATCCCAGAATCAATCGCCAAATGTATTTTAAGAACTAAATCTGCATTTTCTGCTACTAAGATTTTTTCTGCATCTTCTAACCACGCTAAATTGGGAACTGCTAGGGAAATATCATTAGCAGCAGCTAGCGAGACAAATTTAGGTGGTGTTACACCCAAGACTAGAATTGGCTGAACAATCCCTGCTTGACGCAACTCTAAGGCCTCATCTAAAATAGCCACGCAAAAACCACTCACACCAACTTTTACTGCCTCTTGAGCAACTTGTACAGCCCCATGTCCATACGCATTAGCTTTAACAACCGCAAACAATTTTTGCCCCGGTTCTAAATGTCTTATTTCTTCTTTTATATTTTGCCTAATAGCTGCCAAATCAACACAAACAGCAGCCGGACGATGTATTCCTGGAATCATTTTATTTCTCCAAAACAACTAATGTGACTATTTCATCATTGTCGTGGGTAATACTCGACCAAATTTTACCAGTAAACTTTGGTGAAGTTGTCACCGGATGCCCTACCTTATCCCACAGCGTTTCAACATCTTGCAATCCAATTTCTTTTCCAAGTCCAGTCCCCATGGCCTTAGAAAAAGATTCTTTTATTGAAAAACGACCACCTAAATATTCTACTTTTCGCTTATTAACCATCTTTTGATATTGAGCAAATTCCTTAGGCGTTAAAACTTTTTTTGCAAAAGAATCGCCCTTGGTCACAATTTTTGCCACACGTTCAACTTCAATAGCATCAATACCTACGCCTACAATCATTTTTTTACCTCATATAAAAAAGTATAATACAAAAAAAGAGTTGTACATCAGGCCAACTCATTATTTTGTAAATCATTAATCCTTTTTACTTTTAATCACAAAACTATGACTGCTATTTGCTTTATGTGAACGATCACCGCGATAATTACCATGGCCACGATTACCACCACGATAATTACTATGACCTCGGCTTCCACCACGGTAATTACCACGACCGCGACTTCTGTTTCCGCTGCGACGCCCATCGCCACCTTTATATGGCAATGGCTTTTGGGAACTGATTTTGACTTCAACATTAGAAGAATCTTTTGATAAATTCTTAAGTAAGGCACTTGCTAAATCAATAGCCGAATAATTTTCTAATAACTCAGCAGCATCAGCAGCATATTTAGTCAAGTCTTCCTTTAGCAAATCCTCAACCTTAGTCTTAGCAAGTTTCAACTGGCCTCTTAAAGCTTCATCATCTGAAGGTGGAGCAAGCGGGGTCATCTTCTTCTTGGTTAATTGCTCAATTGTTCTCATATAGCCCAATTCATTTGGTGTAACAAAGGTAATAGAGCTCCCATTTTGACCAGCCCGACCCGTACGTCCAATACGGTGGACGTATGAATCTGGATCCTGCGGAATATCATAGTTGTAAACGTGCGTTACGCCTGAAATATCTAACCCACGCGCAGCAACATCGGTAGCAACTAGAATATCAAGTTTACTAGCTCTAAAGCGTTTTAAAACACTTATTCTTCGTGCCTGTGATAAATCGCCATGAATTCCAGCTGCATTATAGCCGCGGGCTTGCAAGCCTCGTGTAACCTCATCAACACGTCGCTTTGTTCGCACAAAAACCACTGCTAAATCAGGACTTTCAACATCAATTAACCGACACATAATGTCAAATTTTTCAGAGTCTTTTGCTCTAACATAATATTGATCAATCAAATCAGCAGTTAGTTCCTTAGTCTTAATTCGGACTATTTCTGGATTATCCATAAACTTTTCACTAATATTCATAATTGGCTTAGGCATAGTTGCACTGAAAAGTAAAGTCTGCTTGCGATTTTTAACATAACTTAAAATGCTTTCAATGTCTTGAATAAAACCCATATCAAGCATTTCGTCAGCTTCATCTAAAACAATAGTGTTAACATCTGCTAAATTAATTGTCTTACGCTTTAAGTGATCGAGTAGTCTTCCGGGGGTACCAACTAAAATCGCTGGTACATGATTCTTAAGTGAACGAATCTGTCTACTAATGTCCGCCCCACCATATACGACCTGCACACGGGCACGTTCATCACGTCCTAAGCGAAAAAGCTCTTCTTGCGTCTGAATTGCCAGTTCGCGAGTCGGTTCAATAATTAAGGCTTGAATTACCTTCTTATCTTTGTCTAAATTTTGTAAGATTGGTAAAGCAAAAGCAGCAGTCTTACCTGTTCCTGTTTGTGCTTGACCAATTACATCCTTGCCTGCTAAAGCAAGGGGAATTGTCTCTTCCTGGATTGGTGTCGCTTCTTCAAAGCCTGAACGTTTAATAGCTTTTAAAAGCTCATCATTTAATCCTAATTCCGAAAATTTCACTAAATTCTCCTATCTAAGCCGCTCTAGTACCTTTTCCAGATGCATGCCATGCGATCCCTTAAGAACAACTATATCATGCGGCTTAATATCATTTTTCAAATCAGCAATCATGTGCTGCATCTGATCTTTTGTATAATAATGCAAATGCTCATCGGAATATATTCCCTTGAGAACATTTGCTAAATTCTTCATTTCTGAGCCAAATAAATATACTTCATTTATTACTTGTGGGTCAAGACAATCCGCTAATTTAGCATGGAGACTATCCGACTGCTGCCCCAATTCTAACATATCGCCTAAAACGGCAATCCGTCTACTATCTTTTGGTACTTCAATTTGACCAAAACTAGTTAAAACAGCACGTACAGCTGTCGGGTTTGAATTATAGACATCGCTCATAATGTCTTCGCCTACATCGCCTTTTTCCCACTCCATTCGGTTAGCAGTAGGCGTAAAGCCAGCCAAAGCCGCTGCAATTTCTTCATCACTTTCACCAAAATAACGCCCTACACACAAAGCCGATAGTGCATTAGAAACATTATGTTTACCAATCATGGGAATAGTAAATTGATTATCAGAATTGTTAACCGTAAATGTAGCATGACGCTTATAACTTCGATAACCTGTCATATAAACTGTATCATTTTTTGCTAGGCCAAAGGTAACTTTTGCTTGGTTAATTTTCTTAGCTCGCGCTTGCAAAAGCGGTTCATCACCGTTATAGATAAGTTCGCCGTCTTCACGCAAAAAATCAGTAATTTCCATCTTCGCATCAGCAATTGCTGCCCGCGAGCCTAAAAATTCAATATGGGCTTCCCCAATCATTGTAATTACAGCAACATCCGGATGAGTAAGCTCACTTAATAAATGTAATTGCCCTGCATGATCCATTCCCATTTCCAAAACCAGAATCTCTGTATTAGGTTTCATTTCCAAAATAGTCATTGGCACACCAATTTCGTTATTAAAGTTCCCATCAGTCTTATGAACGTTAAACCTTTTAGCCAAAACAGCTGAGGTCATATCTTTGGTAGTAGTTTTGCCATTAGAACCAGTTATTCCAACTACAGTTGGATTAACTTTATTAAGATAATACTGTGCTAGCTGTTGCATACTAGTTAAAGGATCTTCAACTTCTAGAATTGCAATATTATTAGGCTTATTGGGGTGACCCTTTTGCCATAAAGTGGCACTGGCCCCATTGTTGATTGCGTTATCAATGAAGTCATGTCCGTCCCTTTCTCCTTTCAATGGGACGAATAAGCCGCCAGCTGTAATTTTTCTTGAATCAAAGACAACAGAAGTAATAACAGTTTGCTCGTTGCCCTCACAAGTTGAATTAATTGCCTTGGCAATTTCTGCCAGTTGCATTTTCATCTATTTTTCTCCTAGCTAAAAAGAAATTTGGGTAAAGCATCCTAATCCAATTTTAAATAAGCCATAGGCTTTACATAAAAAAGCAGCCCCAATGGGACTGCTTCCACCAGATCAAAGATACTACTTCTCTTTCATACCATACTTCTTGTTGAATTTTTCGATTCGACCATCGGCCTGAGCAAACTTTTGCTTGCCAGTGTAAAATGGATGAGAATCTGAAGTGATTTCAACCCGAATTAATGGATAAGTCTTACCTTCGTAATCTACTGTTTCTTTTGACTTTACAGTTGAACCTGCAACAAATTTAGCACCTGTTGCTGAGTCCATAAA
Source organism: Lactobacillus sp. ESL0237 (assembly GCF_003692985.1). Classification (NCBI taxonomy): domain Bacteria; kingdom Bacillati; phylum Bacillota; class Bacilli; order Lactobacillales; family Lactobacillaceae; genus Lactobacillus; species Lactobacillus sp. ESL0237. The sequence continues at coordinate 159,814 of NZ_REHE01000010.1, forward strand.
GACAACTTCTTGGTAATCTGGATGAATGCCTTGTTTCATGTTTATTACTCCTTTGCCATGGCTTTATTGCAAACCATAGATTAATCGATTAACGCTAAATACAATAACATTTTTAATGTTAAATTTCAAGCCTTAATAATTATAACAGGCTTAGTAATTTAAAACAATGATTCCTAGATTTAGGATCACATAACTATTAGATATTTTTGCTCACTATAAATTATGCTTGCGATTTTTCTTTGATTGTTTCAGCAGATTTTTGTAGCAATTCCTCTTCTGCTGCTGTTAGTTTTAAGTTAATTTTAGCAACTATTCCTTCTCGCCCAACAACAGCTGGATAAGACATATAAGTGTCATATTTTTCTTGAAAACTCGACACTGGTAATTCTGTGCGTGCATCAGTTAAAATTGTCCGAACAATTCTAACAGCCGCAGCTGAAACACCATAATTAGTATAACCCTTACCGTTAAAAACCGTAAAACCCCCTTCTTTAATTTCATTATCAAGATCCTCTACTCGCCAAGATCCATCTTGTGTAAATTCAGAAATTGGTTGCTGCAAAACTTTTACAGTCGACCAAGCTGTAAATTGTGAATTGCCATGCTCACCTAAAGCAAAACCACTTACTGAACGTGGATCAACATCAAATTTTTGTGCTACTACTTTTTTCATACGTGCAGTATCAAGTAAAGTACCTGTTCCAATCACATGTTCTTTAGGTAATCCCGTTAATTGTTGATATAGATTAGTAATTGCATCGACTGGATTAGATATAACTAACAAAATTCCATCGAAGCCACTCTTTTTGATTGCATCAGTAATTGGCTTCAATTGTTTTTTATTGAATTCTAGTTCTTCAAAACGATCGCCTTTAGTTTCAAGCGAAATCCTGCCTAAGGTGCTAATTACAATTTGAGCATCTTTTAAAGCTGAGTAATCATTAACCTTAATATTTACGTGATTGGGCAAGTTAGCCATAGCATCTTCAAAGTCAACTGCATCAGCTTTGACCTTTTTTTCATTAACATCAATCATTACTAAATCATCAACTAGTTCTGAAATGATCAATTGATGTGCTACAGTACAGCCGACATGACCATCACCAATAATTCCAATCTTTGTTGTCATAATACCTACCTCTTTTTCTTTGCTTAATAACTTTACTTAAATTTTTTCGATTTCTTTAAGATAAGGAATTGAAGGCTGTGCACCATATCTTTGAACAGTGAGTGACGAAGCTTTATTAGCAAAATTGATTGCATTACTTAAGTTAACTAAATTGGGTTTAAGAGTACTTGCCAGTGCTCCAATAAAGGTATCACCCGCAGCAGTGGTATCGACAGCCTTGACTTTATATGCTGGAACTAACCCACTCTTAGACTGAAAATCATAAAAAGCTCCCTTGGAGCCAATAGTGATAATGACTGTAGCCACACCTAGCTGATGTAATTTTTCAGCGGCTTTTTTAGCACTAGCTTCATCAACAACCTGTACATTAGTAATTGTAGCAGCTTCTGTTTCATTAGGAATAATTATATCTGTTAATTTAAGCAATTCTGAAGGGATTTCTTCCATTGCAGGAGCAGGATTTAAAATGGTTTTAATCCCAGCTTGATGAGCTATTGCAAAAGCTGTAATAGTGGCCGCAATTGGCGTCTCAAATTGAGCCACAACAAAATCGCTATCAGTGAGTAATGATCTATTCTGACTAACATAATTTTGGTCAAAGCGATAATTGGCACCAGAATATATTGTAATTGAATTCTGCCCAGCATCATCAACAGTAATGTAGGCTTGCCCCGTTGATTCTTGGTCAACTGTCATAACTCCACTTGTATCAATCTTTTCCTGTTTAAGTGCGGCAAGCAATTCCTTACCTGGTGCATCATTACCAACAGCACCAATAAATTTCACAGTACAACCAGCTCGAGCTGCTGCAACTGCTTGATTAGCACCCTTCCCACCGGCAGCAGAATAGTGATCTTTAGCATGGATTGTTTCGCCAGGTTTTGCCATCCGCTTTACTCGTAGATTAGTATCAAAATTAAGGCTACCGACTACTGTAACTTTACTCATTTTTTCTCCTTTATACATATAAAAGAAAGATCATCAACATTATTTCCTCCAAATAATAACACGTAATTGCCTTCAAGTATGCAAGAAGTAAATATTTTCTATTTCCTTTAAGTTTATTAATTATCTTTTACAAATAATCTTTTTATTTTGCAAACCTTATCCTATAATTACAATGATAAATTTAATTTTGATTTAATAAGGTATTGAACAATGAAAAGACAATTAAACTTCTTCGCAGCTTTGGCAACCGTCATGGGGACAATGATTGGCGGTGGTGCTTTTTTTAAAATTGCTAATACTTCTACACTTACCCATAACCCTTGGCTGAGTATTCTTGTTTGGCCACTTGCTGGATTTATCACGCTGATGGCGGGCTTAAGCATCGCCGAATTAGCTGCAATTTTCCCTGAAGAAGGTGGTCCGGTTAAATACCTCGAAAAAATTTATGGTCCCAAAGTTGCTTTTTTATTTGGTTGGTCATTAATTATTATCTATTATCCAGCTAACATTGGCGCTTTAGCTATCGTTTTTGCAACTCAACTTAAAGCAATTCCTGGCTTTAGTCACCTTTCAATTACAGCAATTGCACTGATTGTCATGCTTATAATTCTTGCTATTAATTGGCTTGGTTCTAAATTAAGTGGACAAGTTCAAAAAATTGCTTTGATAATTAAATTAATTCCCATTCTAGCTATCATTGTATTAGCCGTCATTAGCAATCAAAACCATTTAGTTTCAGCTCCTCGACCACAAATTTCATCTGCAAGTGGTGCTGTTGCCTTTGGCCAAGCTTTGTTAGCAGTTTTATTTGCTTACGACGGTTGGTTAAGCATTGGTAATTTGGCTAGTGAGATTAAAAATCCAGCCAAAACACTTGCTAAAGCAATCATTTGGGGATTATTTGGGGTAACTGTCATTTATACCTTGCTTAATTGGAGCTTCATCAAAATACTTCCTTGGAAACTGATTGTGGGCAATCAAGCAACGGCGCTTTTGACGTCGCAACAGTTGTTCGGCAATTTTGGGAGTATCATTATTAGTTTTGGAATTTTAGTTTCAATTTCCGGAGCAATTAATGGTCACCTACTGTTAGGATCAAGGATGCCATATGTTCTTGGGAAAGAAAACAAATTACCTGGTGCCAAATTTTTCGGCACCCTAAATCAAAAAACAGCAGTACCCACAAATAGCATGCTGTTTGAGTGTTTGGTCGCGACCATTATGATTTTTTCCGGAACTTTTGACTCACTAACTGATATGCTAGTTTATGTTTCTTGGATTTTCTCAATTTTATTATTTATTGGCGTCTTGCTCTTACGAATTAAAAAGCCTAACCTCCAGCGACCATATAAGACTCCCTGGTATCCACTACCACCTATTCTAGCTATTATTGGCGCTAGTTTTATCGTCATTAGTACCACCCTTACCCAACCCATTTTAGCTTTAACCGGTATTTTACTCACTCTGAGTGGCTGGCCTGTGTACCTTTATGTCCAGCATCAAAATAAATAGAAGTAATTGGAGCTATTTTTAACTAGTTAATTACTCCCTGTCCGCTAAACTTTATAATTTTACAAAAATGATGAGAATTTTTACTTTCTGTAACCATAACTTAACAATTAATTTATAATCCTTAATATGTTCTGTGTTAAAATACATAGGTATTTATTAATTAGAGAGGTAAAATTATGAAATTTAATAAAAAAATAATTACCCTTGCTGTAGCAGGTATTACTGCCGTTTCCCCAATTATTAGTCAATCTGCACTTGTTTTAGCTGATACTACTAATCAAATAACTAACAATACTGCAAAAACTGATGCCAATACTGCAACTACTGACAATTCAAATGCTAGTCAAGACAACAAGGTAACTGCACCTAACGCTGATGCACAAAAGCCTAAAGAAGACAACAAAGTTGTTGCACCAAACCCGAATGCTGATGCACAAAAGCCTAAAGAAGAAGCCCAGACTCAAGAACCAAAAGCTAAGTTAATTAAAACTAGTGCTAAATGGTCCAAAAAGCAGAAAGCTGCCAATAAATATTACAATGCTGCTATCAAGAAGGGACGCAAACTTTCTAAGTTAAAGCGTTTAAACCTATATACTGATACTTTGAAGCACTTTTCTAAGAATCATGCTAGTTATGCTAAAAAATATCGTGCTTATTTAAAAGCAGAAATTAACTGGTTAAAGCCAATTGTTGAAAAGGAACAACAAGCTAAAATTGTTAATCCACTACCTGATGTACCAACTGATCACCCAGTAGATACACCAAGCAAGACGGACAAAGCTCCTGAAAACAAAAAATAATTTTTTAGTTAAATAGATTTTAGAGCAATATTCTTCATTATGATAATGAAGAATATTGCTTTTTATTATCTTAATAATTCAATTCACATATCACATAAAAAAGATGGCTATAAGATAAATTAAAGCTAGCCTCACATTAGTTGGACTTAATATTAGTGAATGCACTAACTATTTTTATTTATATTTTAAAAAAACAAAAAGCTTAGAAATATTAACAATTTCTAAGCTTTTTATATATGTTCATTAAAAAAATATTAAGCTTATTATTGACACTATAGTGATTCAAGCACAACTTCGCCTGCATTAATTAGTGAGCCGTACTCAGGAACCGGAACTATTTCTCTGTCAAACCCTTTAGTAAATACAACTATCGTAGTTGGATCATAACCTTGTTTTTCAAAAAAATCTGGTTTAATTTTAATCAAAGGTTGATTCTTAGTTACTTTATCTCCTTGATTTACAAGTAGCTCAAATCCCTTTCCATTAAGGTTAACAGTATCTAACCCAATGTGTATTAAAATTTCTAATCCTTGTTTACTCTTTAAACCAACTGCATGCTTCGTTTCTGGAATCATAATTATTTCTGCATCAATTGGAGCAACTATTTCAGCTGTATCACCACTAGGGATAACTGCAAAACCATCACCCATCATTTTTTGCGAAAATATATCATCTTTTACATCAGTTATCTTTACTAACTTACCTGAAATTGGAACAACTATTTCAGCTTTTACTTTTCTGGAAAATAACTTAAACACATTTATCCTCCCTTTTTACGACTTAAAAGTCTTAGGAACTACCATCTGCGTACCCTCAGCAATTTCACTATCAAACTGATCAGAAATCAAAGTTGCCTCCTTTAATTGTAAAGCACTCACTATTGATGTCACACCAAACTTACTGCTATCGCATAAAATATAAGATTGAATCGACCGTTGACTAATTATTCTTTTTTTAGAAGATTCTTCAATTGATGGTGTCATATAACCTGTTTCAACATTTACACCACTGATGCCAAAAAAGGCTTTGTCAAAATGTAAATCTTTTAAGGTTGCCTCGGTTAAGGAACCAGTCAAAGACGAGGTAAAACCATTATAATTACCGCCAATTAAAACAACATCAGCAACTAAATTACCTAAAATACTACAAACCTGTGTATTAGTAGTATAGATAACAACTTGTCTATTAACTATTTGCTTTAAAAGAAGTGTACACGTCGATCCTGAATCAATATATATCGTGTCATGATCTTGAATAATGCTTGAAGCTAATTTACAAATTTCTTCTTTTTCTTGTAAATGCATCGTTGCTTTTTTTATAAAAGATATTTCACCAATCTTTGATACTAGCTGAATCGCTCCACCAAAAAGGTACTCAATCTTTCCCTTTTTTTCAAGAACTTTAATATCTCTTCTTAGCGTAGATAATGATACTTCAGGAATTTGTTGATGCAATTCATCAAGTTTAATCATTTTATTATTTTTTAAAATTGTTAAAATTTTGTTTTGTCTCTCAACAGGTAACAAATATTTTTCTCCATAACTAATACTTAATAACTCTTTCACTTCCTTTCAATTATACTATCAAAAATTTCCTACGCCAATTTTTCTTCTCTACTTGTAACTAAGAACCCTAGAACTATACCTACTACTGTAGAAATCCCAAGTCCAATCATTGCATTAATAAAATTGCCACCTGATTTAGAGATAAATGCTGGAAAAGTAGTTACACTACCAAATACAAATGCCGTAGTAAATACTTTAGTTAAACCAAGATAAGCTCCACCAACTGCTCCAGCTATTATTTGTGCTAACCAAATCTTTCGGTTTTTAACTAACAAACCAAATAAAGTTGGTTCAATAATTGCCGATAAACAAATTGTAATGATACCAGTTATAGAGAAATTTTTTAATTCTTTATCTCTCGTTTTTAACCAAACGCCAAAGGCAGTACCAATAACAGCAAAATTGCAAGCAAACGTCAACGGGCAAATATAATCAAATCCCTTAGTAGCAATATTATTAATCATGATTGGATTAACCGCCCAATGAATACCAAAAGATACTAAGAAACTCCACCCGCCACCAACTACAATGCCACAAAGAATTGGGGCATTTTTAATTAACCAATTGACAGCATCACCGACAATTTGACCACCGTATACTCCCAATGGGCCAATAACAATCACTGTTAATGGAACCATTATTAATAAAGAAATTAAGGGTGTAATAACTAACTGTAAATTTTCTGGAACATGCTTTTCCAGCCATTTATATAGGTATGAATATGCCCAAATGGAAATCAAAATTGGCACAACTGTTGAGTTATAATTCATTAAAACTACGGGTATTCCCATAAAAGATGACATCGCACCATTACCATGATTACCCATCAGCTGGATAAAATCTGGAAATAACAAGGCCCCCGCAATTAAAGCACCAATATATGGACTGACTTTAAACCGATTAGATGCGGAAAAAGCTAATAGAATTGGCAAGAAATAGAATACTGCCTTAGAAGCAGCAGTTAAAATCACAAAAGTACCACTTTTTTGACTTACTAATCCTAGCTGACTACTCAAAAGTAATAATCCATATAGGATTCCTGAACCTGCCAATGCCGGTAATAATGGGGCAAATATTCCCGCAATAGCCGTAAACAAATTATTTATCCAATCTTTTAAACCATGAATTTCTGGTTTAGTTTCAACGTTTGTATTTCCTGAACCGTTCACTAGACTTTCAAAGGCATCGTATACTTTAGGAACATCAAGACCTATTAAAACCTGATATTGACCACCTCCACGGGCAACATTTATTACTCCATCAATTGCTTTGACCTTAGTATCATCTACATTGTCGTTTTTCAAAGTCAATCTTAGTCTGGTAGCGCAATGTGTCATATTTGTGATATTTTTTGATCCACCTACTGCTTGAAGTATTCCCTGCGCAGTTTTTTTATAATCCATAGATTTGCACCTTCTTACTTACAAATTAGAAATCTATTTTTGTAAAAATTCAAGCATTAAATTTCTTGCCTTCACTCCATCATTAGAGTCAATAACCTGCTGAATTTTATCCATACCTATTTGATCAAGTAAATCTAATAAATACTTGAGCATTTCAATATTTGATTTTGTTTCATCTGAAGGATCTTCTCTCACAGGTTCTGTATCAAAGTAAATCATGCCGTCAAAATTATATTTTTTCATATAATATAAAAATTCAAGTGTCTTAAAAGGTGTTACTGTACCAACCATTAATCCGTCATCATGCACTCCGTATCCATCATTTAAGTGGACGCCAAAAAGTTGTTTTCTACTACAAAAGAGTGCAGTACCCATTGCTGGATTTTCATGTTTCATCAACATGTGGCAATAATCTAGTAAAACTCCAAAATTTTTGCGGTTAATATCATGGAGCATCATTTCTACTATTCCCATACTATCAACGAAAGCATAGCCACGAGGTTCATATGGCTTATATTCAATACTCCATCTAATGTCAGGAGCATAATCTGCAACTTCTTGACACGCTTTGACAATTCTATTCCAATATTCAACGTAATCTATTTGAAAACTATAATCAAAGCCATCATGCGCACTCCAAATATTAATCATTGATCCACCAATTGCATGGCAATAATCTGCGGCTTCTTTACACATTTTGATGGCATCTTGATAAAGTTTTTCATCTGGATTACCCAAATCTCCAGTCAAATAGTGTGTTTCAAAACGCATCTCCATTCCATTTGGCTGTAGATTATGTTTATCAAGCATCTCTTTCATATGTTCTGGAGTAATGCCAAGAGTTTGTTGTGGAAAATTAATATCAACATAGTTGATACCTACTTTTTCTAATTGTTCAAAGACTTTTTCCAGATCATTATTATAGTGGGGTAGATATGCATTTAATCTTGTAGCTAATTTTAATTCCATGTGATAGATTCCTTTCATTTCATCTTATCCATAATTGTTATCGTTTACATTTTCAATTATAATCAATAATTTTCATATTTCAATAATTATTTTTCATATTTTTTCAAAAAATTACAAAAAAATATCATGAATTGCAAAACAGACACGCTAGTTATTAATTAACTTTTCTTTTTATTTGGTTAATCCTCCTTGATATTTTTTGAGCAAACGTTTTCTCTAATTTAAATGATATATTAGCATGCTTTTTTAATTTGTCAACCATCAACCTAAATAGCAATTATGAATATGCTGATATAACAAACAAAAATGTTCGGGTTGACTATTATTTAATTCAATGTTAAATTCATTTCTGAGAAAACGATTGTTCAAAAAGGAGAATAATTTATGGAACGATTACTATGTCCGTCAATGATGTGCGCTAATCTAGCCAACATTAAATCTGAGGTCTCTAATTTAATTAAAGCTGGCGTTGATATTTTCCATATGGATATTATGGACGGTATTTTTGTACCTAACTTTGCTTTAGGTTTAGAAGACTATAAAGCAATTCGTAGCCTGACCTCCTTACCTATGGATGCTCACTTGATGATTAAAAATCCAAATCAATATATTAACTTATTCAGTAATGCTGGGGCTGATATTATCTATATTCATCCAGAAGCAGATCCAATTCCTACTAGCACATTATTGAAAATAAGAAGTTTAGGTAAGCGTCCCGGGATTGCAATTAATCCTGGTACTTCAATTGAAACAATTAAAGAACTATTACCTCTTGCAGATTATGTAATGGTCATGACTGTCAATCCAGGATTTGCAGGTCAAAAATTTTTAGATTTTGTCATTCCTAAGATTAAAAATCTAGCACAACAAAAGCAAGAAAAAGATTTTACTTTAATGGTTGATGGCGCTATTTCACCAGGAAAAATCAAAGAATTATCAGCTATTGGTGTCGATGGTTTTATTTTGGGAACGTCAACTCTTTTTGGAAAACAAGAAAATTATTCTGAAATCATCAAAAAATTACGAGGAGAATAATTATGAAAAACTTAAAAATTGCATTCGGTTCTGATCATGTTGGCTACGAACTAAAACCTGTAATTATGGAATATGTTAAGTCACTTGGTTATGAAATTTATGATTTTGGTACTTATTCGAATAAACGAACTGATTACCCGCTTTATGGTAAAAAAGTTGGTGAAGAAGTAGCTGCTGGTAATTATGACTTAGGAATTGTCATTTGTGGAACTGGGGTTGGTATTTCAATTGCTGCTAATAAAGTTCCTGGTATTCGTGCGGCATGTGTTAGTGACCCATATTCAGCTGAATTATCAAGACGTCACAATAATTCAAATATTTTAGCTTTTGGTTCACGTGTTGTTGGATCTGAATTAGCAAAAATGATTGTAAGATCTTGGTTAGCTGCAGAATTTGAAGGTGGCAGGCACCAAAGACGAATTGACGAACTAGCTGCAGAAGATGCACACGATAACCAAAAGTTTGATAAAATAAAAAATAATATTACTGAGATATAAAAAATTAATTAATGATTGGTCATAATAGCTCACATTAATTAATGATTTAGGAGAATTAAAATTAATCGTGAGTAATAAAGTTTCTATCAAAGAAATCGCTAAATTAAGTGGTGTATCAGCTTCAACTGTCTCACGCGTCATTAACAATAATGGGCGCTTTTCTGAAGAGACAAAGCAACGCGTACTTGCAACCATTAAAAAATATAATTATCAAACTAATAGCTTTGCCAAAGGTCTTAGAATGCAACGCTCAAATACAATTGGAATTATTGTGCCAGACTTAGCAAATACTTTCTTTTCTTCACTAGTTGAAAAAATAGAAAACAACTTTTTTTCTAATAATTATTCCACTATTATTTGTGATACTGGACGTAATTCTCAAAAAGAAATGACTTACCTCCAAATGTTAGAATCAAAACAGATTGATGGCTTAATTGTAATTTCTGGTGATAATCCTTTTAATACTAAAATTCTTAGCCGAGATATTCCAGTTGTTTGTATTGACCGTGAACCTAAAAATCAAGATACAATCTATGTAGGGTCAGATCATTATATGGGAGCTAAAATAGCTACCCAAACTCTAATCAAAGCTGATACCCAACCATTACTATTTACAATAGTTGGTAGCTCCTCATCTATTAAGCATCGAATAAAAGGCTTTAAGGATACTATTAAATCACTTAATTTAAATAGTAAAATTGATAATTCAATTTTCTACCTTAACAGTACTTATAAGCAAGGCTCAGACGAACGAAGATTAGAAATTAGAACTATTCTACGAGACTTAGTTCAAAAACAAAAATTACCTTTGGGCATTTTTGCTACAAGCGATACTCTAGCTGCCGATATCCTAGTTTCTGCACGCGACCTTCGCTTAAATATTCCGGGAGATGTAAAAATTATTGGCTTTGATGATGCTCCAATTGCCAAATATTCATTTCCTGAACTTACTACTATTAGACAAAATGTTGCAGAAATTGCCTTACGAGCTAGTCAGCATCTAATTAAAGCAATTAAAAGTGAAGATACTAAATTAGTTTCAAGCGAGCATGATATCATTCCGGTTAATTTGATTGAACGATCAACGTTATAATTATCAAAATTAAAAAAGTAGGTATAAAATATGTACCTACTTTTTGTCTTATAATAAATTTTAATGTAGCTGAATCCATCTGCCACTACGGATAATTGATTGTTATATTCATCGTAGTATAGTAACTTTAGGTTTTTTTAAAGCTACTAAGCCTGGGTACTCAGATTTAACTTGTAAACCTTTAATCTTTACAACTAAGAATTTTACCAACTTTACTAAAATTTAAAATCATTATACTTTAAATTGTCTTCCATAATAACAACATTAAGTCTAATTCCTTTAGACTTTTTAGTTTTAAAATCAATCCGTTCTTCTTTTGAGGACAGTATTAACTTTTTAGATTCAAAGAACCCTTTATTATCGAAAAAGTGAAAATCACTTAAGTGCTTTAACTCTCCAGCCATAATTCACCTCCAATACAAATAAATAATAAATATTAAATTACCTTTAAAACAGCATTTTTATAATATTTTAAAAAACAAAAAAGGAGACACTATCAAAAACCAAAATTGCTCAAGTTTATAATATCAATATCTCCTATTAGTCTTAAAGATTATTTTACTTATTTTTACATAAAACAACAAATTATTATATACATATAAAATTGCTTGTATACCAACTATATCTATCGACATACAAAAATCCAAAAATTCTATACCACAATAAGCTTTTAAGAAACAGTTACCTTCACGCACTCCATACTATAATCTCAAACTACAAAGCATATATATTAAATAATAGTTATATTGTTACTAATAATTACTGTCATCTTCCACAACTTTTTTAGATTGTTCAATAACTTTATCTTTATATTTAACAACATCTTTGATAGTCACTTTTTGAATTACCTTGATATACTTTTCCATATAGTCAAAATCTATATTTTCAGTATCTAAAACTACCGGTAAATTTACATTTAAAGTTTTTAGCTTATCCCATGTCATCATATTAGAATAGGAAAATTTTCGTTGCAAAAATTGAAACGAACCTAACAAATACAGCGCCACTTCTTTATTTTTTATTATTTTGTCATCAAATGAAAAAACATGATTGTGAGTAGCAAGTTTATACCTAAAATCTCTGTAATAAGAATTTCCAAAAAAATCTATGGTTATAGTATTAGCAGGGAAGATTTTAGCCTTTTTATCTGTTTTCCCTTTTATACCTAGATTTGTTTTTCCACTATTTATAAAATATTCACCTCTACCATTAAGATCTTTCTGTTGAAGATCAATGTTCCCCTTTCCAGGTGTAGAAAATATTTCTTCTACTTTGAATTTTTTAAACTTAGGCTTATATGCTAATACTTCTTTATCTTCACCTGTTAATTCATAATTATCTAAGCCAGTAACAGTTAAATAGTTAGCAAGTGCCTTCACTTGATCTTCCATATATTCCCATGCCAGCTCATTGTCTGTAAATGGCAAAGTAATATATTGCTCTTTTATTCGATTCCATATAGCTTTATTTGTCCAGCTATGGCTTGCATAGATTGATTTGTGTAATGCACCTGTAATGTAAAGTCCTTGCTCCTTATTGTCAAAAACATGATTTTTAATTTTCACTACATACGCATCCTGCAAAATTGAAAAAGGTTCACTTTGATAAAAAACAGCCCCACTATTAGCACCATTAGCCGATACGCTAATTACATTACTTAAAATTACTGAGCACTTATCTTTGGGCGCATATCGTGCTAATCCTTGATTATAAATTCCGGCTGCAAGTAAGGGGGTATCATTAATTTTATCCGGAGTACTAGGATATTCATGTGCATTTCCTTCAACGTTAGATACATCAACTTTTTCTAGTACTTCTGAAATCTTTACTTTTTTAAACTCAATCATTTTTAGTACCATCTTTCAGCAAATTACTTACTTTCCAGCTTAAATATTCTGCGACTACTTTTTTAAAATCTTTTTCCGTAGGTGTCGTATCAATTACTTGATGTTGTCTAAAAGTCCAATCTTGACCTTTCAAATTAATAGTATCACGAACAACTTTACCGTTTTCCTTAGTATAATAGTTTGTTTTTGTTTTTTTACCTAAGATAATCGCTTCAACTTCAGCATATCTTTCCTTTGCATGATCTGTATCACGTAAATTAGATTTTTTACGATTTTGACACGTGTAACCATCTTCAGGCATATCTACAAAAGTAACTAAATTATCTTCATTATGTGGTTAAGCAACCTTAAATACATAAATAGCAACTTGAACTGACGCTTTTCCAGAAAACAAATCATTAGGCATATGTATAGCTGCTACTAATGTATTTTTTTCTAAAATTCTTTTGGCAAACGGTAATCCACTCCCACTTCCAGCATTTTCTTGAATTAGTATTGCTGCATAGCCTTGTGTCATTTTAGATAGTTCTTCTTCTACAAATATAAGTCCTTTGCATTCTGCAGAATAAGATGAATTTAATAAGAAAACTGTTGCTGGAAATGATTTAGCTAAATTGTTATAGATGTTATGAGTGTCGTCATTATACATATGAGTTGATCCGTCCCCTATTAGTATCATATTTAGAACTGCTAAGATATAAATATTACCTAAAATCTCAACACTAATAATTGATTTTGCTTAATATTTTTAATTTGTTCAGCTAATACTGTCTTCTGCATCTTTAATCATAATATCCATCGCAGAAACTAGGAATCCACCAACTACCTATAGCCAAATCTATTTTCTTGTTATCTTGGATACCAACTTTACGAAATACAAAAGGGCGTAGAAAGCCCATAACTGCGCGTTTTCCCGCCGTTCTCCGGCTCCAGGCGGACGATGCCCGGCCACGGAATCTGGTCTGGTTTTGAGTTTTCACTGCTGCCATCATGGCCGTTGACATCTCCTTCGGTAAACACTTACACTAACCTTGAAAGGTAAAGTATATTCTTAAACGGTACAGAATAATCTTGAAACGTGCAAGATATTCTCGAAAGGTTATCCCATTGTGCTCAACAACATCTATAATTTTTCTCCCCGGTTCAATCTCCTCTGTTGTAAGGTTTTCCAAATATTTCTAGCTTCTTCACACCAGCTTTTAGGAATACCTAAGCACTCAACTAAGAGTTCATTATCAACTTTTTCAAGAGCCTTAGCTATATCGTCATCTTGTCGTACAATCTGGTCAATGTATTGTAACAGTTTCACTTTCAGGACTTTATCCACATTAGAAATATCTGGTACTCTTATTTTTCCCATTTCTCTTGGCAGTATTTCTAGTACGCCTCCGCCATAACTTCTTCCACAGATTTCTGTAAAAGCAAATGATATGCTGTTATAATAGGAAAGCAATACATCTTCGCCACTAACACCTTCATGAAATTTCATTCTATGCATTGTGTCTGTTGAAACAGCTCTGCATTTATTTAATACAAATTTTGGGTAAAGGTAGTTTCGTCTTAATAAAAAAGCATCTGGCACCCAAACTGATGGAACAATATACCATCTATTACGAATTTGACACTTATAGCCTCTGTTTTCTTCGTGTTCTTCTCCATAGGCTATATACTGTTTATAGCCATACGGATATTCATCATACGGTTCATCAGGAAAGCTTAAAAGCATGGCTCTTTTCCCAGCTTTACGATTTTGAGTCCAATCTTCCTTGGTAAAATAAATCCCATGAACGTGTGAGCTTCTACCAATTAACGGCAACGTAGTGCTACCCAATCCGTAATTCTTTTCTGTTTCCTCTGTGATAGAAAAGTATTTATTATTTCCCGTAGTGATCCCAACATTTATGATTCCATAATCACTAAGATTCTTAAACCGAGAATCAGCTCGTATTTTGTCAAGTAGCCCTGTCTCTTTATCAGAGGTAAAATACTTGGTCCATTTATCGTGTTTATCAGCAACATTTTGATAAGTGATCTTACTTAAATCCATTTTCCTAAAATCGTTAGCATCGGCAGCATCAACGATTCGGATTTTTCCATTACCAACACCCTTCTTACCGTAAAGAACAATTGTTTCCTGCTGTACATCAGAAAAAATCAGCTCTTTGAAAGTAATAACTGTTATAAAATCTAGCTTACTCATTAAGAAAGTTCTCAAGTCCTCTGCGTAAGCCACTTGAAGTAGTTCTGCCGGTATGACAAATGCTATAATGCCATCATTGGAAAGCATCCTGACACATGCCACCAAAAAGGCAACCCAGGCATTTATTAACTTATTAGATTTCATCCCATTTGTAGTTAAAATTTTTGCCTGGAGATTGCGCTGGTTATCAGTAAGATATTGATACCTTATGTAAGGAGGATTTCCTATTATTAAGTCGTACTTTCGTTCTGAATTATAAAAATCGAAAAAATCCTCGCACGAAATATTGAGTTTATGATTTTCGCTAAATTTCCTTTTAGCTGCTTTTATAGCATCTTTATCATTATCAATAGCAGTTATATGCGCATTGGAACATTCGTTCTCAAGAGCATTAATAAACACCCCTTCTCCACAGCTTGGTTCTAAAATACTTTTTATGTTAGCCAGATTTATTTTATCGACTATGGCATTTGCTAAAATCCTCGGAGTATAATAAATTCCTCTTAATTTATTTTCCGGATTATTTTCCTTTAAGAGCATTGCTGTACCTCATCTTGTACACATATTGTATCTTTTTCTCGATGTCCAATATGAGCTTCTTTTTTCGTCGTTCTAATACATTAAGCTGAGCTTTCGATACATCTCTTGATGATAATTGATCATTAATCGAATAAATTTCTTTCGAGCTTTTTACAACATCGTCATATAGTTCCTTTTGATCCTTGTCTTCCAAATTTAACGGAATAAATGGGAGACTTTTTAAAACAGCTGTACCACGTGACACAAAACCATTTTCGAAATCACTTCCGTAAATAGAAATAATCTTTTCAGTATATGGATTTGTAAGCCACGCTTGAATATATTCCAAGCTATATGGCGAGTTTTCTTTTTTAGCAATGGCACAATATCCAGCGGTTCCTCCTGATGCTATTAACCAGTCTTTATCATCATATGCATACATAGGTTCCTTGCTTAGAATACCAACGATCAATTTTGGTGTATCTGTAAAAGCAGACAACGCCTGAGAGCGTCCATACTGATACCATGTATCTTCTGTAGCAAAGGGGATATCTCGTGTACCCTCTGGGGAAATTGATTTAGGAACAAGCGCATTGTAATTATCCTCAAGATATTCCAACGTCCCAGAGTATTTGCTCTTCATTTCTGAAATTGGAATCAACTTACCATTTTTATCATAAGGAAAAATGATAAATTTGTTGGTGTTCAATATACTATATGAGTTAAGGCTTTTTTCCTCCCGTTTTACCGGTTTAAAAAACGGTCTAAGTATTTCTTTCTCAATTCTGTAATTCTTCCCATTTCTTTTTATCTCAACAGTTTTTCCGTCATCTGAAACTGTTTCATCTTTTGTAAACCAGTAAATTGGTTTTGGTCTTTCTGCGCTTGTTTGAATACCATTAAAAATATCCACGTAATCTGTAATTGGACTAGCTTTTTCCTGAATCCTTTCTAATAGCTTCATGAATGTAATATCAGAAGTCAGTCTCCAGGAGTCAGATGTTAAAATATCCTCATTAAGTTCAATTGAGTCTTTCTTCTTTTCGTCCCATAATGATGCTACGGAATTCAAACTTGAGTACTCAAAAGTCTGCTGTTGATTCTTCTGGATTAAAAGAATCGAGCTGTATATTGTTTTATTTGAAAAAAGCTGAGCATCTCCAAAATCATCCAAGCTTTTCAATATTTTTTCTTTGGCAATAAGTCCTCTTAGATTCTTTCCTGCTACGATCTTAAAAAATTTATTAGGCACAATATAGCAAAGGAATCCCCTGTCCTTTAATTTAGAGATAGCCCTTTCTATAAAAATAAAGTACTTATCGAACTGCTTATAGGAGGTAGTGTATTTTTTCTTATAAATTTTATCTACCTCAATGCCCGGCAAAAGATTATGCATATCCGATGTGCTTACATAAGGTGGATTGCCGATAATGGCGTCAAAACCATTTACCCCCATATCGTCCCAATCAAATGGTACGAGTTCCATCCGTTCATTTTCTGAAATTGAGATACCTTCAAGCAGATTATTATCAACCAATGCGTTGCCATAAAAAATATTTGCAGATAAATCCGGAAGAATCTTTTTGCTTGAGGATACAGACGGTTTCGTTTCATTTTCGATAAGTTTTATAAGCAAAGAGAACTTTGCTACTTCAACTGCGTGCACATCAATATCTATGCCGTATAAGCAATTTACAAGTATTTCCTTTTTTTCATAAAGAGGTAGCTTATAGCGTTTACCTGAAATTTCTTCCAAGTGACCAACGTCACCGTTCTTTAAGTACCAAGCAACACAGTAATCCTGTAAATATTGAAAAGACTCCTCCAAAAAAATACCGGAGCCGCATGCAATATCCGCAACTTTTAAGGCTTTTATTTCTTCGGGAGTTTTTCCATCACACAGAGGTTTGAGCGCTTTTGACACCATATAACGCACAATTTCCACAGGTGTGGTAACGACCGAGCGATTCTTGCAGTCCTTTTTTTGCGTGAGTTTTACACGATTGTCCTCAATTGTCAGCTCCTCTGTAAGAAACATCTCGTACATTTTCCCAAGCATATTAGGCTCAATGATGTTAAAAAGATAAGGGCTTTGTGGATAATATAGGCCTTCTATCATTTCTTCAATAACTTCATTATTAAGATCAAATATTATCGGATCACTTGCAAAAAGTCCGGAATTATATCGTCTGTCGGCCTCTTTAAACATTTTTTCCAGTTCAGAATGCAACTTGGAATGATCCTGTATATTTTTTTGCAGACTATGATAAACCGGTAAATTCCTATCTTCACAAATTCGTAAAAAAACAATCTGATTAATAAATTCTTGAACAAAATCATTGAGAATTTCAGCATTAGTATATTCTACACCCTTTTTATAGAGAACATTGGCTAATTCGACTCTCCATTCATTAATCTGCTTTAAGAAATATTCATCAACAGATTCAGTATCATGACCAGCACCCGAAAATTTCTCATTGAAATAATCATCGAACTCACCAGAATATACTGACTCCCTAGAAAGGAGATGGTATATTTCATCAAATTTTGATACATACTCTGTATAATTATACAGTTTGAATCGTGCAACATTCGGAGCTTCCCCCTCTTGCAGAACGGTTGTTGTATCATATATGGCTAGATTTTCAAAATTAGTCAATACAACAATTTTATGGCCGGCGTTCCATCCGTATTTTCTTGCTTGAACAGCAGGATCGGAATCAGTAAGGATATTTACTGACGGTTTTTTTGCCTCCACAAACAATTTCGGAACACCACTTAATGTCAATGAATAATCCGGCCGTTCTTTGCGAGATAAATTGAATTCAACAATCACCTCTCTATACTGGGCATCTACTCCTTTCTTGTTTGTAACATCCCAGCCAAGTATTTCAAGAAATGGGTCAATAAACTCATTTCTGCAGGAAGTCTCATTATATTTATTTTTCGTTGCCTTCATATATCGTAAATTACGACCAAATGAATCGACCAGTAATTGTAATTTGTTTAATTTGTCAGCCATATCAGCCATATATGTTGTCCTCCAATACAAGACGATTTTATCTTTTCGCTTATTTTAGTTCCTAGTGTTTTGCCGACTTGCTTCTATCAGGAACGGTTTCCGCAATATCGTTCAAATTAACATTTAACGATTCGCATATTCTAAGAAGGACGTCAGTGGTAACATTCTCATCTTTCCCTAACTTCGCCAGTGACGATGAACTAATGCCAGCCGCCTTCCTTAAATCCGTTTTTTTCATATCTCTGTCAATCAGTAGCTTCCATAATTTTTTGTAGCTCATTTTTATCTTCATGACTTACCCTCTTTTGTATTCCATGACTGTCCATACAGTTTTTCATCGCCTCCAAAGAGTCGTAAAACAGTATGCTCATTTAGAATCCGCTGCGTTTCCGCTGTATAAGCACTCTGACGGTCGAACGAGATAAAAATCTGCTTGTCATTCTGCTCATACAGTTCCATTATTCCTTCAACAAGACCAAAGCCAAGATCTCCAAACAACAGGGAATCATGAGCAATGGCTGGAAGACCCGTACTGTTAAGAACAGCCAAGTCATATATTATTTTGGCCTTGAAGGCAGCAGCTGACCCTATATCATCAGGTATCTAGAAACTATAGCCTGTTATATGCATTGATTTTTAGCACCGGTGGCTTATGTTCAATCGCGTACAGCGTGCTGTTATACTCAGCCATCCGGTCATTAATCGTATTTTGAATATCAGATATAATCTTTTCTGTCACCTTTCTCAACTGGTTATCTGCATATTTTTTCGCATCCTTCAAATCCTTCAATGTAAGATAAGATTCATTCTGCGTCTTCAGTGCATCAATCACTCTCTTTATTTCTGAGTGTTTATCAAGAAACTCTTTTGATATATTTCCGACGAACCCAAGTTCCTTAATTTGTTCATCCACTGATCTTTTCTGGTCTTCCAGATCCCTGATATCGGATTGAACCTCCTGCTTTTCTGTTTCAAACTGGTCATCAAGAATCTGAGCCAATTTTCTGTGATGATTTTCTACTTCATACAGTTTCCTTATATTTGTATCTGGAAAGAACTCCTGTAGCGAATCGAGATCCGCTTCTGATGAATAAAGACCATATTCCAGACTCATATCAAGCAGTTTTAGCCTTCGTTGTTGGCCTAGATTTGCGTTTCAATCTGTAATTTCTGGCCTCGCAATTCAACTTTCTGTTTATTTTTCTCTATGTCCTCTTCCGAATGAATCTCAGCCTATTCAGAAGTAAGGTTATCTAAATTCCACCTGCAAAGAATTGATCTTCTGAACATTGGCCTCATACTGCTTGTCGCCGCCAGCAAGGTCCGATACGAATCTGTACTTCCTAGCGGCTTTATAGGCCGAAAGCTTTTCTTTATAGACCTCAATGTCCTTATATCGGTCAAAGAGAGTGACCAGCCTATCCAGCGACTTTTGCATGTTGTCGCCCTTGATTCCATATAAAGGGGGTTCATATTCGCTGACATCACTCTTTATAATGAATACGAAAGAAACTACTAAGCACCTGTCGAAAAGACAGTCCGGGATAATTATTCCATACTTATCAGCTAGCCATTCTGTATACCTATGTTTAGGCCATTTTTTCTCTGTCTGGTGGTACCCCTGCTCATCATGACCGCACACAATAATCTCATCCGCATTTTATGTGGATCTGGCAAAATAATACGGTTGGTCGAATATAAAGGCAAAAAACATTGTGTGCTCGCCTACATGTTTCTCCCAATCTCCCTTTAGATATGTATCTCCACCAAACACAAAATCTATTACCTGTAGTGCAGAAGACTTCCCGATTGAATTTTCGTCAACCATCCCAAGTACAACATTCAGGCCTTTATGAAAAATAATCGGTGGGCGTTCTTTTCCGTATTCACGAAAAACAGGAAACATTATCTCTGCAAGCATATAAACACCTCCCCGTCCTTATCCATGTCGATAGCCCTTAGAGCATAAATGCAATCCATCACTGACAAAAAATCTGTAGGGTCTTGCAAGTTCACCACACATCGAAACATATAGCTCCTTTACCAAAACTGGAGCCTGTGAAAGCCTTTTTAGCACCTTCGGCATTAACGCCAGGGTGCTATTTTCATATGAATAAAGCTTATTTGGTAATTGTATCAAACACCTCACAGCTCTGGATAAAGTAAGCGGCGACAATCTGGCAGAACAAATTATCTTGTAATGAGACTCTGTGGATTTTATCCGTGATCTCATTAAAAATCTCTAACCGTGACTTGTTTGCCTTTTTAAGTTTCCGATATAAGGTATGCATCTGATCTCTAATCTCTTCATAGTCAATTACATTCCCTTTATCAAGATTGATTATTATTTCCTTGATCCGAAAGAAATAAACGCTCACATATCCCTTAACTGTGTAATAGATAGCTGCACCTTTTGCCGGGTCTAATTTCTGCTTTATTTCTTTCGGATCCAGCAACGCATCCGCAAGGTCCTTCTCGTTCAACTTAGAAATCTTAGTAATAACACTAATGATTTCTTTTTCCAGCGGCAGATCATCTAACAAGTGCGCACTATGCTGATAAGTTGCCAGCACCTTCTTTACTTGTTGAAGCTCTTTGCAGACCTTTTTGTCTGAATCCAATAGCTAAGTAGCATGGCACTGCGGACACATTGCCAGAAGATCTACTGAGTTCCCGGCTCCGCCCGGTCAATCAGGCTCACCTCATAGACATATGAGATTTTTCCATTGTTCGTACGAACAAGTTCTCGAACGCACCCCCGGAGACACACAATGATTTTCTTCCTCTGCCAGAAGGTAACTACCATATTTCGATTTCAAATCCAAATCTACTTCTTGCTGTTTTTGCCTTTCTAAATCATCTTGCTGCACAAGACCCGCAGATTTCTGAATTATTTTCACCAACCATGCAGCAACCTTTTCGGCTACATTACTGGCATCGATTGAAGAGTCATATACAACAAGATCAGCAGCGAGCAATTTTCGTTGAGTATCATTTCGACTGTTAATACTCTCTATCACATTTTTAGGCGTGAGCTTGTACATAATTTTTCTCGCGCTCTTTTTCGGAAGGCCACGCTTCGCATAACTTTTTAACGACTTGTCCTTACCCTGCTGAGATGGATCTTTTGATGTACCCCATTCATTCTCAAGAACGTCAGTAAGCATGGCCATAAGGTCACGGAAGAAATATGGCACATCATGTCCATCTGCCAGATGCTTTTTCAAAATCTGGAACAGTGTTTTGAATTCCACAGACCTTCCTACTCACTGATTATTGTACCAAACCATCCCCACCGACACCTCATTTTGTATAGTTGAGATGGCTTCAAAAGAGCGACACTACACGCAAAATCATTGAAAATATTTTACCTCAGCTAAGTTCTAATGTCAAATTAAATATTTGCGTTAAGGACGCTTGTAAAGAAGCCATTTCACCCACAGAAAGAGAGTAATACCAATCAATCTGGCGGTTAACTGTAGTATTGTGGGAAGGCAATTGACCCCGGATATGTCGTAAAACCGCCCGGTCATCACAGACGTTCACCCGGGATGCAGAGTGGCTCGAGCGGATGTGACGGCGACAACTGAATAACGGGGCATTAGCCTACGAGCATGGCTGGCCAAACGAAACGAGTTAATTTCCCATTCCGTGTGGTCAGTCACGCTCTTTTTTGCGGCCTCCGGTTCGGGAACAGCGAACAGAGGTATCGCAAATGAAAATCAATGAAAATCCTAGCAAGCGTATCTATAACAAAGCAAGTCGTACCTGGATTGAAATCCCGGAAGGTCAGTATCACGAGTATGACCGTAACTGCATACCGGCTGGAATAAAAAACTCTCCACCATCGGAGAATGTTAACCATTCCCGATACTGTGATGGGAATTTTATGTTGTGCTCTTTTTCAAAGGTTTCGATCTGCTCATCTGTAACAGCTTTAAGGAAGTTCATTTTCCCCTGCTCTTTGAGCTTATCGATAATGCTTTTTAACTCATCTGAAACCATACACATGCTCCTAAATATTGTCTGTCAAAAAAGTCTTTATAACATTATATTCGGAGGTGAGAGATAAAGAATCAAGTGCAAATTCTAAAATGTAGAAAAGTGATACCCCTTCTGTAAAAACGATACCCCCTATTATGCGGCTACCCCTTGTATCCTAAGTACGAGGCGAATTTCCCAAACAAATGAATCTTTATTAGTTCTTGCTAGTTTAGCCATAAAATGAGTAATATAGCTTGGGGTTAGAACAACGTCATTCGCAGAATCATTATCAATTGAAACCCAATCACTTAGCGAATTTAAAATTTTGCCAGTAAAGTCCAGGTGTGATTTGCCTTCTAGAAGTGGAATAATATTTTTGCTAATTTGACCATAAAGGCTCCTTGTCAAGTTTTCACCATTTATAGGTTTCCACATAACTTTATTTTTAAATACATTTCCCAATAAAGAGATTATTAAGTTAACTTTATCGGTTGCTGCATTTCTGGATTTCAAAAATGTTTCAATATGATTTAAAACCATTGTTCCATCGTTTAAAGTATCGCTATCATTTGAAGTTAGATCACTAACTTCAAAACATTTTACTCCTTTTTTGGTCAAACCAGCCATGATTAAACCAGTGAAAACATACAGTTTATCATTAGTAGACAGTGTAGCTCTTAGAGATTTATCATTACATAAACGCTGATGAATAACCTTTATTTTAGACTCTAATTCAGTTTCAGTAGCTGATTTCAATTGTTCTCTTTCTTTTTCAGACAAACTTAAATTATCCAAAATAGAATACAATCTATCCATATTGTCTTTCTTTAATAAGCTCAAGGATTTATCAAGTTCCTCTACGTGTTTAGGAACCTCATTATTCTTCTTAGATACATAATATGCTTTACATTCAGGATCTGCCACTTCTCCACTATTTGTTAAAGTTGTACCATTTACGCCAATTATGAGAACTTCATTGTAACTAGAATATTCTCAAATAGCTTTACCGTAATGAAACGCACCATTAGTAGCGAAATTATTAATTGTCGAATAATTCTTATCATCCTTTTTATGAGGTGATTTAGCATTAAGCTTTGAGTCGGACGGATAATTTGTTATTTGCACTATATTTCCAGCTTTATCTAACTTCTCAAGTTTATTTTTTCCTCCCTTAGCCTCAATCATTACAGGAATTCTTCTTGAGTTATTATTTTCCAATAACAACTGAATATCAGGATAATTGCTTCCAACTCCTCCAGACTTTGATTCTGCCACACTTAATGCTTTTCCTATTTCTTCGTTAACAGTTTCAGTTTTGCCAAAATGCCTAATATTATAATGATCGAACAGTGCTTTAAAATATTCTTCGACCTTTTCTTCTATACTTCGCATAGTTCCTCCAATGATTATTTTTCAGTAAAATTTTTTATTATTATCTATTATCCTTAAAAAGTTAAACTAATTCAATATCCACTAAAACTTATAATAATCAAAAACTCTCCATTTTAATTTAACTGGAGAGTTTTATTTTTGTATACTTTAATGTTAATTAATACCTTTTTGAGCAGTCCTATACAATGTAAAAATATAATATTGACATTCCAATTTTAACAATACTAACTAACTTTATTCCCATTCAATAGTTGAAGGTGGCTTACTCGTTACATCATAAACGACGCGGTTAACGTTATCAACTTCGTTAATAATTCTCGTTGAAACTTTTTGCAAGACATCCCACGGCAAGCGCGCAAAATCAGCTGTCATCCCATCAATTGAAGTTACTGCCCGAATGCCAATCGTATAGTCATAAGTCCGCTCGTCGCCCATGACGCCAACTGATTTAATTCCTGGTAAAACTGTGAAATATTGCCAGACGTCTTCTTCTAGACCAGCCTTTTTAATTTCTGCACGTAAGATGGCATCACTTTCACGTACTAATTCTAATTTAGGTGCAGTGACTTCACCTAACACCCGAATCCCAAGACCAGGACCAGGAAACGGCTGACGCCAAACTAAGTCATGCGGAATCCCTAATTCTTCACCAAGCTGACGCACTTCATCCTTAAATAATTTTCGTAATGGTTCAATTAGTTGAAAGTGCATATCCTGAGGCAGACCGCCGACATTGTGGTGGGACTTAATTGTCTGTGCTGTATTGGTGCCGCTTTCAATTACGTCAGTATAGAGTGTACCCTGCGCCAAAAAATCAACTTCATGCATCTTTTGCGCTTCTTCGTTGAAAACTTCGATGAATTCCTTACCGATGATTTTACGCTTTTGCTCGGGATCAGTTACACCCTTTAATTTAGTTAAAAAGCGCTCTTGGGCATTTACCCGCACAATGTTCACACCTAAATCACGATTCAAGGCGGCCATTACTTCGTCACCTTCATTTTTGCGCAACATCCCGTGATCAACAAAAATGGCAGTTAATTGATCACCAATTGCCCTATGTAACAAAGTAGCCGTCACGCTAGAGTCTACCCCACCAGATAAGCCTAATATTACCTTTTTATCACCAACTGTGTGCTGAATATTAGCAATTTCCAGCTCAATAAAATCAGCCATTGACCAGTTAGCTTTAGCTTTGCAGACTTTAAAAGCAAAATTACGCAAAATATCTAAGCCATATTCAGTATTGCGAACTTCAGCATGAAATTGAATGCCATAAAACTTGCTTTGTTCATTAGCAATCGCCGCAATCGGGCAATTTTTACTTGAAGCAATTGTCTTAAAACCACTTGGTGCCTGCTTAACTAAGTCACCATGACTCATCCAAACAAATTCATCTTTTGGTAAGCCATCAAATAAAACCGAATTTGCATCTTCTACTTGAATGTCAGCTTTACCATATTCAGAATTATCAGCTTTTTCAACTTTACCGTTTAAATAAGACGACATTAATTGCATGCCATAGCAAATACCTAAGATAGGAATTCCTAATTCAAAAATTTTAGGATCAACCTTTAAAGCATTGTCATCATAAATACTGTTAGGACCACCGGAAAAAATAATGCCCTTAGGATTAATTTTTCTAATTTTTTCTAAGCTAAGATCGTGCGGTAATAGTTCAGAATAAATGCCAAAATCACGCAAGCGCCGCGTGATTAGTTGATTATATTGACTACCAAAGTCTAAAACAATAATTTCATCAAAATCATGAATCTTTTTTCTCACTGACATTCTGGCTCCTTTGCTAATTAAATATCAAATCATCTAAACTGTACTAAGAATTTAAGGTGGGGTCAACTACTTTTTAAATAAAAAATTTTTTCTCAAAAATTATATCGATATATGCCTGAACTAATTTATTTTTAAAATCCCCCTTAATCTTGCACAACTAAATTTACTTTGTTAGAATGCATACACAAGCAAGTATTATGTCTATATATTGCCGTAATCTGGTCGGCAGTCTCTACTCAGAACCGTGAATTCTGAACTATGGATCAAGTACAAATAGCGCAGTGTCACTGTCTTATTGGTCTTTTTTACCATAGTTTTGGTAGAAAAGACCTTTTTGTTTTAGGAGGAAAAGTATGAAATTGCTGGAAGATCGTATTCGCAACGATAGCGAAGTTTTACCCGGAAATGTCCTAAAGATTAACTCATTTTTAAATCATCAAGTTGATCCTGAATTAATGATGGCCGTTGGAACAGAATTTGCTCATCTTTTCAAAGATGCCGGTATCACCAAAGTCTTAACTTGTGAAGCTTCAGGAATCGCGCCCGGGGTAATGACTGCCTATGAGTTACACGTACCCATGGTCTTTGCCCGTAAAAAAAAGCCCTCGACACTTAACGATGAAGTATATTGGGCGGATGTTTATTCTTACACCAAGAAAACCACTAACCAAATTTGTGTTGAACAAAAATTTCTCAATCCCAACGACCGTTTATTAATTATTGATGATTTTCTAGCTAATGGTGAAGCCGTTAAGGGCATGATTAATATTGCTCATCAAGCCTATGCGGAAATAGCTGGCGTGGGCGTAGTCGTAGCTAAGTCTTTTCAAGGCGGTAGCACTTGGATTAAAAAACATGGCTATAAACTTGAAGCTTTAGCAAACATTGCTAGTTTAGCTGATAATCAAGTACATTTTGTAGGGGAAAATTAATGCAAAAAGAAGTCAGTCAACAAAAAGCCGCCGTCCTTGGGCTGCAACATCTGTTAGCAATGTATTCTGGTGCAGTCGCAGTACCACTTTTAATTGGGACAGCTCTAAAATTCAACGCTGAACAAATGACCTACTTAGTTTCAATTGATATTTTTATGTGTGGGTTGGCAACTCTTTTACAGTTAATTACTAATCGCTTTTTTGGTATTGGCTTTCCTGTAATTCTTGGCTGCGCTATTCAGGCGGTTGCTCCCTTACAAATGATTGGTCGCAAATTTTCAATTAATGATATGTATGGGGCCATTATTATTGCCGGCATTTTCGTAATTTTAATTGCTGGAGTTTTTGCCAAAATCAAAAAATTCTTTCCCCCTGTTGTCACCGGTACCTTAATTACCACAATTGGTCTAACCTTAATCCCAGTTGCCATTCAAAATATGGGCGGAGGAAATGCTACTGCTAAGGATTTTGGTAGTAGTCAAAATTTATTACTTGCCTTCTGCACTATGTTCATTATTTTAGCTTTAGAAATTTGGACAAAAGGCTTTTTACAATCAGTTTCAGTTTTAATAGGATTAATTAGCGGCACACTTATTGCTGCGTGCCTAGGTCTAGTTTCATTTACCCCAGTAATTACAGCATCCTGGTTTCATTTACCGCAACTTTTTTACTTTGGAGCGCCTCATTTTGAATGGTCTTCCAGTTTAACAATGATCATCATTGCCTTAGTTTCAATGGTTGAATCAACTGGCGTCTTCTTTGCCACGGGTGATTTGATCACGCATCAAGTTTCAGAAGATGATCTTAAAAAAGGCTATCGGGCAGAAGGACTCGCTCAAATCCTAGGTGGTTTATTCAACGCTTTTCCTTACACGACCTTTTCGCAAAATGTTGGACTTTTACAATTGTCAGGCATTAAAACTAAACGCCCCATTTATTGGGCCGCTGGATTGTTGATGACGATGGGACTGCTACCCAAAGTTGGCGCTCTCGTCACCATTATTCCAACACCAGTATTAGGTGGGGCCATGCTAGTAATGTTTACCATGATTGCCGTTCAGGGCATTAAAACTTTAGTCCAAGTTGATTTAAGTAATAACAATAATATTTTAATTATTGCTATTTCAATTGGCCTGGGACTAGGTGTTACTATTTATCCACAATTTTTCCATAATTTACCTGCAACAATTCAACTTTTCCTAAATAATGGTATTGTGATTACCAGTTTATCGGCTACTATCTTAAACTTACTACTCAATGGTGCAAATTCTAAAAAAATTAGTAGCTAACCAAATTATAGCTATACTATTATCCATCGCAAAATGGCACTTTTTTTCTATATAAAGAAAAGGAGTGCCATTTTAATAAAAACTATTGCCGTAAATTTTTACATACTCAACTTAATTTGCATCCTAGACTAAGCGGTTACTTCAAAAATTAGTCATACTCGCTGAAACATAGTCGCTACGAAGAAAGGTATGAATTAAAATCAATTACCTGATTATAACGTGCCAGGTCTGCTGGTTTATAGTGATGAATTACCTCAATAAAAGTCAAATCAGAAGCGAAGAGGTAATCATGAACCTGCTTGGAGGTTACTTGATCCAGAGAAGCATTGACTTCATCGAGTAAAAGAATCTGACGCTGAGCCAAAATTGCCCGCGCGAGTTCAATCCTAGATAATTGGCCGCCTGACAATTGATCAGCATTATCACCTAGGCCGTAGTTTAGCCCTTTTTCTTGAATTAGCTTAGCTAGACCAACACCCTGACAAACGGCCATTATTTTGTCTGGCGCAATGTCAGCGCCTAAAGTTAAGTTAAAGAGTAAAGTGTCAGCAAAAATTACGGCATTTTGACTTGAGTAAGCAAAAAGATTAGTAAACGCCCCCGCGTCTACTTGCTGGTGATTGAGTAAAATCTTGCTAGCTTGACCATAGTCACCATATAACAAATACTGTAATAAAGTTGACTTACCGGCTCCAGATGGTCCGATAACTGCAATTTTTTGACCATTCTCAATTGTCAAGTCGATATCGCTAGCTAACTGCTGGCCTTGTCGGATTAAAGACAAATCCTTAACCTCCAATTCTACTAAATTTGCTGTCATACTCGTTGTTTGAGGATAAGTAGCAGCCTTTTGACCGAACTGAGTAATGCGCTTAACAATTCCCTTGGTTGTAGATAAATTATTGCGTTCACTAAGAATTTGTAAGATTGGGTTAACAAAAGAATTCGAAAGCTGAATAATGCCAAAAAGTGCACCTAAAGTGGTAAAACCCTTGATTACTAGCATAATCCCTATAGCAAAGGGAACTAAGTAAGAACCACCCATAGCAATGAGATTAAGATAGGCATTCGTATTGTTTTTCAAGATATTCATTCTTGCCAACTTGGTTTCTAATAAATTAATTACTTTTAGGTCTCGCTTAACAGCGTTATTTTGTTGACCATAAAGGTTTAATGTCCTAGTTCCTGCTAGTGTGTTCTTGGTCTGATTAACATATTGATCATTGGCCTTAGTCCATTCATCAGCAGCGGTTTGAATTGGCTTTTGAAGCAGATTAGAAACAAGCATAGGAAGCAATGAACCTGCAAAAAATATGACGGTTAAAATAGGATTTAAGTACAGGGCATATGATAAGGCCAAAATTACTGTATAAAAATAAGTTAAAATAGAAATCTCTGCTTCATAACGATTTGTTTCTAACAACTTAAAATCATTAGTTAAAAAACCTAGGTTGGCAGTATCCTCACTGGGACTAGCAAGCATCCCTTTAAGTGTCTGCCTTCTTAGTTTAATATTAGTTTGCTTAATTGCATCCGCCTTTAAATAGTTAAAGCTTAAGTGAGCCAATAAGACTAAAATTAGTGCAATTAAGACTTGAATAATCAACCAAGGTAACTTAGCAAATTGCTTGGCTGCAGCCATATTGATCAGTGATCCTACCATGTAGGCCATAATGACATTTTCCGTGCTGTAAATAAAACCAAAGACATTAAGTAAAAAGAATTTAAAATGCGAATAGTTTTTAAAGATCATTGCTTCTTTTCTCCTATTAACTATTTTTTAATTAATTTTAATAACAAATTAATAATAATTTATTATATACTCGAATAATAGATTTAACAATATTTTTTTGCTTACATCACAATTTCACTTTTGTCTTGTTTAGATAATTTAATCAAACAAACCCCCATAATTTAGCATCCTAATTATGGGGGTTTTGTTTTCTGCCTCTTAAATAAACTAGTTTTTATTAAAAAATCTAATTAAGCTTTAGAGTAAATCTTCTTCTACTTTTACTAACATCTTTTCCCCAATCTGCTTAAAAGGCTGATCCTCAATTTTGTCAGTATAACTCATAATGCCACAAGCTGTTTTAAAAAGTAAAAAAGCTTGCATTAACTGGCTAATTTTAGGTTCAGATAACTTGAGTGTATATCCCTCCATAAAAGCGGCCATTAATTCTGGCTGCAGTTTAAAATCCTGATAAAATAGCTTAATAAAATCTTGGTAACTAACACCCAACTGTACTTTTTCATAATCAATTAATACCAGCTGATTAGAGACAAGCTGATAATTACGTACACCCACATCACCGTGTAGAACTGTACTGGAGTTAAGTAGCTCTGTTTCAATCATAATTTGATCGTGCACAAAGTACTTAAAGATTTTAATTAATCTATTGCGCATGGAACCACTACGCAACTGCTTAATTCTTTGATGAATTTTAATAAAAGGCTCACTATCTTGTCTAATTCCCGCAAAAGGACGCACTTGAGCGTGAAATGTGGCTAACTTCTCACCCATTAAAAAGGCCAATGATTTTGAAACTGGTACGACAATATCTGCTGGTGCCATATCAGTCATCACTAACACATACAAAATCGGTTCAACATCAACTTTAAAAGCTGCAAGAACCCTTGAATTAAGTTGTTCGTTAACTGCTTTTTCTGTTAGCCAATTACGCTCTTGTAAAAAGACTTTAACAAAAACTGACTGCTGATACTGCTGACTAAAACCAACAAAAGTGCGATTAAACGACTGATGACTAATTACCCTTAGTTTTGCCTGCAACCTTTGCTCTAACAACCGTTTAATTTCCATTACTAGTTACCCTCGACAAAAACAACTATAATTTCTCCTAAAAATCAACCATTTTTTTGCAATTAATGTCCATTTTTTAATACAATATACCTTAAGAACTTTGAAAGGACAATATTTATGAAAAAAGCAGAATGTACAACCATTCTTGTTGGTAAAAATGCCAGTATTGATGGTTCAACTATGATTGCCCGCAGTGAAGATGGTGGTAGAACCATTATTCCAGAAGGGTTTGAAGTTATTACCCCTGAAAAACAACCTAAACACTATGAAAGTGTCATCAGTCACCAAAAAATTGATGATAAAGATTTAGCTGAAACTCCTATGCGTTATACCAGCGCACCTGATGTTTCTGGTGAAAGTGGTATTTGGGCAGCAGCCGGAATCAACTCCGATAACATTGCGATGACTGCGACTGAAACAATTACAACAAATTCCCGTATTCAGGGAATTGATCCACTAGTTAGTGCAGGCGGACTTGGTGAAGAAGATTTTGTTACCCTAACTTTGCCTTATATCCATAGCGCCCTTGAAGGTGTTAAGCGTGTTGGCTACCTGCTAGAAAAATACGGTACCTATGAAATGAATGGGATGGCTTTTGCTGACCACGATGAAATTTGGTACCTGGAAACAATTGGCGGTCACCACTGGATTGCCCGCCGAATTCCAGATGATGCTTACGTAGTTGCCCCTAACCGCTTAAATATTGACGAATTTCACTTTGGTCAAGATGACTTTATGGCTGATACGCAACTAGAAGAATTAATTGACACTTACCACTTAAATCCTGATCGTGACGGTTACAATATGCGCCACATCTTTGGTAGTTCAACTATTAAAGATGCTCATTATAATAATCCACGGGCTTGGTATGTCCATAATTATTTTGATCCAGAATTTGGTGGCAAGCCAAGCGATCAAGATCAACCATTCATTTGTCATGCTAACCGCAAGATTAGTATCGAGGACATTTGCTTTGTTGAAAGTTCACACTACCAAGATACCCCATTTGATCCATACGGCGATCAAGGTACGCCTGAACAAAAGAAAGCTTTTCGGCCAATTGCTTTGAACCGTAACTTTGAAACACATATTTTACAAGTTAGAAACGATGTACCAGAAGAAATCGCTGGTGTTCAATGGCTTTGCTTTGGTCCAAATACCTTTAACAGTTTTGTCCCATTCTACACCAACGTTAATGACACACCAGCTAGCTTCCAAACCGGTCCTAAGTTTGACTTGAACAAGATTTTCTGGTTAAACAAGCTAACTGCTCAACTTGGTGACACTAACTTTAAAGTTTACGGTGAATTAGAAAATGATTTTGAGCAAAAATCGTTAGCTCAATGCCACTTCATTCAACATGAAACTGATAAAAAAGTCGCTGGACTTTCAGGTAAAGCAGTTGAAGATGCCCTAACAGAAGCTAATCAAAAGATGGCCGACCAAGTTTACAACAATACAATTGAGTTGCTCGGCAACATGGTTAACGAAGGACACAACTTAGCCACATTGAAGTTCGATTTATTAGATTAAGATATAAGTAAAAAGTAATTTGTGAATTACCGCTTAAACTTAAATTTTAACTATAAATCATTTATCTTAAGGCTTTATCCCGATGAAAATCGGGATAAAGCCTTTTTTATGCCACATTCTTTTTTTGCCCATTCAATCTATATTTTTTAATCATTTGATTGACTTCAGTCTTTACTAAAAAAGATACAGATGAAAATAAATAAAAAAAGTTATATATTAAAAGTAAACTTTATTTTTGCTTATCAACAGCCCTCACCTTATTTGATAAAATTATATTGTATCTTGATTGATTGTAAATATTCCCGTTTCATAAATGCAAAAAAGCACAACTTTGAAAATAAAGTTGTGCTTTTTGGGATTGCTTTTCACCATTTGTAAATAACCACAAGGCGGAACTATCGTAAAACTATTTTCTTTAAGTTTAAAATCTTAAATTCAAGCTTAACCATAAAACCGCTTAGTTAATTAAAACTAAACGGTTTTACTTACTGTATTTTCTTTTTGTGTATTTAATACTTACTGCAACAAAATTATTAACTAGCTCATACTTAAATTATATCCAAAGAATTGCCAATAAAAGTACCACTTTTTTATTGATTAAGCTCATTTATCTGCCACATCTTGAATAGTGACATCAGCACCAAGTAATCGCAATTTTTCTTGTACTCGGTCGTAACCCCGCAAAATATTACCAGCATTATTAATAACTGTCTCACCATTAGCCATTAACCCAGCTAACATTAGACAAGCACCAGCGCGAATCTCGCCTGCTGAAACTGTTGCACCATGAAGTTCATCAGTAGGGTGAACTAAAATAACATTATCTTCCGCACTAATATTGGCACCCATTTTACGTAACTGTTCAATGTGACCTATCCTTTTAGGATATATGCGATCAATAATTACGCCTTCACCAGTTTTAGCAGAAAGAAGAAGCGGCGTGATCGGCTGCTGCAAATCAGTTGCAAAACCTGGGTAGGCATCGGTTTTAATCTGGGTCATTTTCAATTCTCCTGCCGGATAAATAAACAGTGAGTCTTCATCTGCATCAATGACGAGTCCCATTTCTTCAACCTTAGCAAGGTAAGAATCTAAATGCTCTTCAATAATATTATGTATGCAAATACCATTACCAATACATCCTGCTAATGAAATATAAGTACCTGCTTCAATGCGATCAGGAATAATAGTATGGGGCGTTCTGGCTTTGAGGAGCTCAACCCCTTCAATTCTTATTGAATCAGTACCAGCCCCCCGAATAATTGCACCCATATTATTTAAAAAAGTAGCTAAATCAATTATTTCTGGTTCTTTGGCAGCATTATTAATAATAGTTTGACCATGGGCCGTAACTGAGGCCATGATAATATTCATAGTTGCTCCAACCGATGGCATTTCCAGGTGAATTGGAGCACCTTCCAAGCCACCAGACGGAGCTGTGATTATTATTTGATCATTTTCATTTTTTACACACGCACCAAGTGCTTCAAAACCCTTAATATGTTGGTCAATTGGGCGGGGACCAATATCATCCCCGCCAGGGAAGCCCACAACAGCCTTACCAAAGCGTCCAAGAAGTGCACCCATAAAATAATACGACGCACGCAAACTCTTAATTTTACCACTTGGTAATGGACTCATCTTAATGTTTTCTGGGTTAATGTGCAAACTTGTTTGGTGAAATTCACTTTCAACATCCATTTCACTCAGCAAATCCATTAAGTTGTCAACATCTGCAATCCTTGGAACGCCTTCCAAAGTAACTGGTGTACGCGACAAAATAGATGCCGGAATTAAGGCTACCGTTGAGTTCTTAGCACCACCAATCCAGACATCACCCTGTAGGGGCTTTCCACCATGAATTATCATTTGCTTCATTGGCGAAAAAATCCTTTTCTATTTCATTTAATCATAATAATGTTAAAGGAATTTACCAGAAAAAACAAGAGAAGACCTTTGTCTTCTCCATTAAAAATAAAAAAATTTTATTAAAGTTCTTTTTCTGGCAAACCACTGGCTGCACCAATAAATGCCTTATATAATCCTTCAGGTCTTTGGGGTCTACTCAAGAATTCAGGGTGATATTGTGCTGCAACAAAAAACTTATTTTTTGATAGTTCAATTACTTCAACCAAATGATTGTCAGGTGAAACGCCAGCAAAGGTCATACCAGCAGCTTCAAATTCTGATCGATATTCATTATTAAATTCGAAACGGTGACGATGACGCTCTTGAATCACTTCTTGATTATCATAGGCCGCCGCAGTTTTAGTACCTGGCTTTAATGCTGTTGGATAAAGACCTAAACGTAGAGTTCCCCCAATATTCTCTTCATCACGCTTATCAGCCATAATATCAATTACATTATGAGCAGCCTCTGGGTCTACTTCAGCCGTATTAGCATCTTGATAGCCTAAAACATTTCGAGCAAATTCTACTGTTGCCATCTGCATCCCAAGACAAACTCCCAAGAAAGGAATATCATTTTCACGAGCATATTTAATTGCAGTAATCATTCCCTCGAGCCCTCGTGTTCCAAACCCACCAGGAACAATTAACCCATCACTGCCTTCCATTAATTCGGCAATGTTAGTTGCAGTAATATCTTCTGCTTGGACTTTTTGAATTTCAATATTAGTATCATAGGCATATCCCGCATGCTTTAAGGCATCAGTCACTGAAATATATGCATCTTCTAATTCAACGTATTTACCAACTAAGGTAATTTTAGTTGTGTGCTTTAAATTTTTGACCCGTTCATCAAGTCGAATCCATTCTGCCATATCAGCTTCAGGCTTAGGACTCTTGAGATTAAGAAAATCACAAACTTTTTGATCCATTCCTTGTTCTTTAAAGGCCAATGGCAAATCAAATAGTGATGGTGCATCAATTGATTCGATAATTCGGTCAACTGGAACATCAGTAAAAGTCGAAATCTTATCTTTGTGTTCTTGATTAATTGGCCTTTCTGCTCGTAAAACTAACATATTAGGTTGAATACCAATACTACGAAGTTCAGCAACTGAATGCTGGGTTGGTTTTGTTTTCATTTCTTGTGCGGCATGCAAATATGGTACTAAGGTACAATGGATATACATTACGTTCTCTTTACCAACTTCACGGCGCATCTGTCTAATAGCTTCCATAAAAGGTGTTGATTCAATATCTCCAACCGTTCCACCAATTTCAGAAATAACGACATCAGAATCAGTTGTTAGCCCTGCACGCATTATTTTTTGTTTAATCATATCAGTTATATGCGGAATAACCTGCACAGTAGCACCATGGTAATCACCACGGCGCTCTTTTTCTAGAACTTCTTTATAAATTTTCCCAGTAGTGACATTTGAATATTTACTGGTCCGCACATCAACCATGCGCTCATAGTGTCCTAAGTCCAAATCAGCTTCTGTTCCATCATCAGTTACAAAAACTTCCCCATGTTGATATGGATTCATAGTCCCTGGATCAATGTTGATGTAAGGATCAAACTTTTGCATTGTTACCTTTAAACCACGATTCTTTAACAACCGTCCTAGGCTTGAAGCAGTAATTCCCTTTCCCAACGAAGAAACCACACCGCCAGTAACGAAGATATATTTTGTCATTAGCCAAACTCCTTTTGCAAAAATAAAATTAACCCATAAAATAAAAAAAGCTCCCTAACGGGAGCATAAACGCACATAAGGTGCCCAAATAAAATACTATCTATTTTTATTGTTGAAGTCAAGAAAATTATTCGTCTTCTTCATCTTCATCCTCATCATCATTTAATTCTGATAATTGTCCCTCGATACCGTCTGGTAAATCTTCATCCTCATCATCAGCTGCATCAGTGAAATCATCGTCATCCGCAACAAAATCAGTTTCATCAGCAGGGGCAGCATCTAAATCTTCATCCTCAGGATCATCGTTATCATAATCAATGATGTCATCACTACCAGTAGCGCTAGCTAAGAAGGCATTAACCTTCTTATGATGCGTACGAGTATCTTCTTCATCCTCATCTTCAGGATGATTAACCTCTTCATCAACTGATTCATACGGAAACCACGAACGTAGTGCCCAAATATTTTCTCCCATAGAGATAAACTCACCATTAGTGTTCATGTCTGTATAAAATTGAGGCAAACGTTCTCTTATCTCTTCGTCACTCTCACCCAAAAACTTTTGCACAGCATTAACAATATCAGCAAAGGCCATTCTCTTATTGTTATCTTCCAAAATTGCGCGAGCAACTTCAATCATTGATAATTCGTTGCGATTTTTGTCTTTAAAGTCGTTTAATCCCACAATGCATTCCTCTCTTTTGTCAATCTTTTCCATTTTACTAGGCGTTTAAGTAAAAATCAATGTGACGGTATAATTACCTATTAAGTATAGACCACTAAAGAGGTTATATTCAATTCGAAGTTCTTGTGAACCATCAATTTTAGGGAAAAATTTAATTAAATTAGTCATACTTTTTAAATCCATTTGGTAACCTTGCGCTACATATCGACAATTTCGTTGTTCGTTTAAAACAAAATGTAACTGTGAATAATTAGCACTGTCCTGACTGCGCTTAATAATCACATCATTAGGCTTAATTAAAATCTTAACCGGTACTTGACCATCTTCTAAGTATGAAACTCTAGTAACCTCTCCAATTTTAATCAATTCACCCACACTAGTTTTAGTAAATGTTTCACTTTCTTTTTCTTGAACAATTGTACTGGTAAAGTTAACTTTTACTCTAGTCATTGTTTAATTTAAATTCTCCCTTGCCAAACTGTTTATAGCCTTTAAAAATAGTTTATAATTAGCTACTCTAAACCACATTTTTAAAGCTTTTATTCTGCTTTATTATAAGTTAATTTCTTTTTTTTAGCTAGAAATTCTGCTAGGCTCACTTTACAGTTAATCAACGGAGCTGGGAATAGAATTCAATTAGCCTGCATTACTAGAAATTTGTTATAATTAAGATATATACGTTTTTTAACTACTTAGTTAACCAGATCTGAGGTCCCATATGCCTAAATTTCAAAATATTAAATTAACTAAAGAAATTGTGCTGCGTGATCCGGTTCACGAATACATTCATATTGAAGACCAAGTAATCCAAGACCTAGTTGCCACTAAAGAATTTCAGCGTATGCGTAGAATTAAACAGTTGGGGCCGATTGCTTATGTCTTTCCCGGTGCAACACACACTCGCTTTGAGCATAACGCCGGAGTTTACGAATTAACTAGACGAATTTGTAATATCTTTGCCCAAAAATATCCCACTCAACGTTCAGGTGACGGGCTTTGGGATGAAAATAATCGTTTATTAGTTGAATGTGCGGGGCTACTTCATGATATTGGTCATGGGCCCTATTCACACACTTTTGAACACCTTTTTGGCACTGATCAT
This sequence comes from Lactobacillus sp. ESL0237, assembly GCF_003692985.1. NCBI lineage: Bacteria > Bacillati > Bacillota > Bacilli > Lactobacillales > Lactobacillaceae > Lactobacillus > Lactobacillus sp. ESL0237. The sequence goes on from NZ_REHE01000010.1 coordinate 197,490, forward strand.
GAAAAAATTGGTCAAAAAATCATTACCGACCCGAACACTGAAGTTAATCAAGTATTACGCCAAGTTGCACCTAATTTCCCTGAACTAGTAGCCAGTGTAATTGCTAAAACTTATCCTAATCCCCAAGTAGTAAAATTGATTTCTAGTCAAGCGGATGCTGATCGAATGGATTATCTTAAACGTGACGCCTACTTTACCGGTGTCACTTATGGTGAATTTGATCTGTCTCGTATTTTACAAGAGATCAGACCATTTAGCGGTGGGATTTGTTTCAGCATGTCCGGCATGCATGCAGTAGAAGATTACATAGTCTCGCGTTACCAGATGTACCAACAAGTTTACTTTCACCGCGTCGGTCGTGCAATGGAAGTAATGCTCCAGCACTTACTAGAACGGGCAAAAATCATTTACCACAAAGGAGTTTTACCAGTAACGCCTGAACTAGCTAATTTTTTAGCAGATAGTTGGACACTGAACGACTATCTTAAACTAGATGATGGCGTTATGGAAACCAATTTTTTAATGTGGACCGATGCAAATGACCCAATTCTAGCTGATTTAGCAAATCTTTATTTATTTCGTAAACCGTTTGCCAGTATCCGGATTGACGTCGAAACCAAAAATCTCTTACCCAAGCTCAAGGACTTAATTAAACAAGCTGGCTTTGATCCCACCTATTACACGGACACCAACTCCGCTTTTGATGAGCCATATGATGCTTACAAGCCTAGCGGCAAAAATGCTAATAGCCAAATCGAAATCATGCAAGACGATGGGCAATTGATTGAGTTATCCCAACTTAGCCCTCTTGTACGCGCTCTTAACGGAACTTTACAAGGTGATGAACGTTTCTTTTTTCCTAAAATTATGATGTCGAATAGTGATGAACCACAAATTTTCGATCCCCTTTACCAGCAATTTCAACGCTATATTAAAAATGGTACCTTACGTTATTTAAGAAAACCCCGAAAATAAAAAATAAGCTGTATTTAATTTGGACTTTAAATTACTTAATTCAGCTTATTTTAAATTTTAAGTAAACAGTTAGGCTTGCAAAATTTTAGAACTTAGCTACCCGTACTCTGGTATTTACGTAAAAATAAGCGCCAGAGCTGATAAACTAAAACAAAATAAAGTAAACAAACTGACGGAATGATAACTAACCAGCCCCATTCGTGTTTATCTGCAATGCGTTCTTGTGGAATAGAAGCTACCCAGCCAATCGGTATAATAAAAGTCATTATCACTTTTAATAATCCTGAATAAATTGTCAAAGGGTACTTACTCATTTCAAAGAAGTCGAAAGTGGTTTCTGCCAAATCAGCCAAACCATTAGAAAATAGAGCGACGGTATTGCCTAAAACTGCCAGACTTAAGAAAATTAACGACGTGAATAGCGCAATAAAAATAAACATCACTGTAATATACCAAGGATTATTTAATTGGAAATCAACAATAATTAATAATAAAAGTGCAACCAATAAATCGCCCCATGAATCTTCATCAACCCGCTCATTAATTATTTGAAAGAGGGGATTGACGGGCTTAATTAAAATTGTATCAAGACTGCCTCTATGAATATAAGTAGCAATATTAAGGGTATTAATAAAAAAACAGCGAAATATGGCCCAGGATAAAGTGGCTAAAGCATAGGTTAATAGCAATTGTTCAAAACTGTATCCCTTAATTCGTGGCACAAGGTTAAAAATAAAACGTAGCGCCACAATATTTAATCCATTTTGGATTATCATTCCTAAAATTGCAAAGTAAAAGTCTAAATCATAAATGGCAAGTGATTTAAGGTTTACCTTTAAATAAGTCAATAATAGTTTCAAATAGCGCATGGTTAACCTCCCTGAATAACAGTTTTAGTGCTGGACCACTTGAAGAGAACCTTGAATAGCAATATCAAAAATATGATATAACCAATTTGAATTACGACAATCTGTAAAAATAATTGCCAAGAAGGAGTTTGCGCTAGCATGCCGACCGCACTAAATGAATATTGAAAAGGCAAATAGGACGCTACCTGTTTTAATACTTGCGGATAAAAGTAAGCTGGAAAAACATTACCCGCCAAGATCAAAAGTAGGGCTTCCTTGAAAGTGGCAATCCCCCAGATACTATAGGTATAAAAAGTAAAAGTACCCAAAATCAATTCTAGCTCAAAATATAAAATGTAGGCTAAAACACCTGTAACTAGCACTAACAAAACTGCCAGTAAGTTGAATTGAAAATCCAGCACCCAAAAGTAAAGGGCAAGATCAACTCCCCCCACGATTACTAACTTGGTGATAGAATAACCTAAACTTTCCCAAAATAATTGGGTAACAATTGATACTGGTTTTAATAAATCAAGTGCGATATCGCCTGAACGAATTTGATCATTAAGATCATAGCTTGACTTAGGAAACAAAATACTCAAAAGTTGCATTAAAATAAGATAGCTTAGTGTTTGCTTAAATTCTGTTAGTGAACGATTAACTAAAACAGCCTGCCATAAAAAATATTGCACCACAATTGAAATTAGTGAAGAAAAAAGATAAAAAAGCAAAATATATTTCGATGAAAAGCCTTTTTTTAGCCCAAGCTTGAGCAACATCATGCGATAACTCATTGGCGTTCACCTGCTTTACCGACATGGGCGAGAAGGTACTCTAATTTCCCACTTTTGACTTCAATATTATCAATTGGAATTTTAGCCGTAATTTTACTCAAAGTAACCATAATTTCGTTATGACTAATCCCACTAAGTTGATAGTTGCCATTTTCAAGCAATTGCAACTGTGACCAATTTTTTTGTAAATCATTGTACCGGCTCTTTTTACTAGTAAATGTGATTGTAGCTGGTACATCAAGATTAGCTAGCTCTTGACTACTCTTATCTAAAACTAGGTATCCTTGATTGAGAATAATTGTACGTGAACAAACTTTTTCTACCTCATCCAAATCATGTGACGTAAAGATAATTGTTTTATTAGTTAGCGTCTTTAAAAAATGAACAATGCTATTCTTACTTAAAACATCTAAGCCAATCGTGGGTTCATCCAAAATAATTAAATCTGGATCATGAATTAAAGCTGCAATAAATTCAACTTTCATTCGTTGCCCCAGACTAAGGCTGCGCACTGGTTGAAAGAGAAAATCTTTCGCATCAAGCATCTGAGATAACTCCCTTACTCGCTGCTCAAAACTTGTTTGTGGTACTTGATAAAGTTCTTGATTTAAACGAAAAGTATCCATCGCCGGTAAATCCCAGCGTAATTGGCTTCTTTGCCCAAAGACCACCCCGATTTTCAGAGCATTTTTTTGACGATTATCTACTGGCACGCAACCAAAGGTTTCTACTTTACCGCTAGTTGGTTGCAAAATACCAAGAATCATTTTAATCAAAGTAGATTTACCCGACCCATTTAAGCCAACCAAGCCGACATGTTCACCTGCTTTAATTTGAAAGGAAACATCATGGACAGCTAGAATTTGCTGGTATTTTTTATGAAATAGTGTGGCTGATACTACTTTTTGGTATTCTTTATAAAGGTTTTTGGTTTCAACAATCATTTATTATTCTCCATTATTAATATTTTTCTTCATAACTACATAAACTCTGCTTTTAGATAGCAATTGAAAGAAAAATATTAGCAATCTGTCATATTTTTATTGATGTAAACCTTAATTATTTTCGCTTTAATTAATATAAACATTTTAATTATATGCAATCATTATTAAATTATAAATGTTATTTTTATTTTTTATTTAATGAATTAAAAATAAAAAAGTATCAAACTACTTAGTAGCCCGATACTTAAAATGAGTAATATTTAAATAAACTTCACTAAATTACTAAAATGTTGCTTTTTAGTCTAGTGTTGATCTTCTTGATAACGCGTATTAAAGAGTGGACTCAATGGCTCATTCTTTTGAATACATTTAATCGCATCACCCATCAATGGACCAACCGAAACTAATAAAGTTTTATCCAATTTCTTTTCTTCAGGTTGGTTAATTGAGTCAGTCAAAACCAAATTCTTAATTGGGGAATCATTTAACCTTTTAATAGCTGGACCTGATAAAACAGCATGAGTTGCACTTGCATAAACCTCTGTAGCACCAGCATCAATTAAAGCTTGGGCTGCCAATGTAATGGTTCCCGCAGTATCAATCATATCATCAATAATAATTGCCCGTTTACCTTTAACGTCACCGATAATATTCATTACTTCAGCAACATTAGCTCGTGGTCGCCGTTTATCTACAATCGCAATGGACGTGCCTAAAAACTCAGCTAATTTTCGTGCTCGCGTAACACCACCATGATCTGGAGAAACAACCACAGCATCTTTTTCCAAATGATTGCATAAAAAGTAATCAGCTAATAATGGTGCGCCCATTAAATTATCAACTGGAATATCGAAAAAGCCTTGAATTTGTGGTGCATGCAAATCTAATGATAAGACTCTAGTTGCACCAGCTTCTTGCAACATATCAGCAACAAGCTTAGCTGTAATTGGCTCACGTGGGCGAGTTTTACGATCTTGACGTGCATAACCATAATATGGGATTACAATATTAATTGTTTGCGCACTAGCCCGACGCACAGCATCAATCATAATTAATAATTCCATTAAGTTATCATTTACTGGAACGCTCAATGACTGAATCAAATAAACGTCTTTCCCACGAACTGATTCATCAATATTAATTTGAATTTCACCATCACTAAAGCGCTGAACACTTGACTTACTTAACGGTATTCCAACTCGCTCGGCAATCTTTTGGGCAAGCGGTACATTTGAATTCAGGGCAAACAACATCATGTTGTCTTTATAAGACATAATTTCCTCCGTCTAATCTTTGGTTAACAACTTATTATTTTAGCAAAAGTTGTCTGAAAAAGTTATTCCTATCTTATTATTCAACTTTACAAAGCGACATTCAAGCCTTTAAGACCAGATATTGTGTATTTTTTTATTTTTTAGCCGTTACAATCACTGTAACAATTTATTTAGTCGTTTTTGGCATTTTTAAGAATAAAAGTGCTCCACGGTTCAATTGCATCCAATAAGTCAAGATCGTCTTCTCTTAAATGACCAACGAAGTTACGCCGACCATCATTTTCAAATGGAGTCAAAACCAGTTGCAACTCACCTTTATAACGTGGATATTTGTCATTCACAATTACCACATCACCATAATCAAAAACTTCTTTAATTTCAGTTTGTGCTGGAATCGCTTCGTTTGCATAAACTACTCGTGGTTTAGTATCCCGCAACAAATATGCTGAAGCATCACCACGATACAGATGAACATCTTTTAAGCAAATTGTTTGTTCAATTGGCAAAACATTATCTGTAAATTCTATACTCAAAGTAGGAAAAGGACTATTAAAAGCAGCAGCCGCTTGAGCCAACTCCTCTTCAGTGGCAAAGGCATTGCCAATAATAATATCATCAATCATTTTACTTAATCTTAAGTGAGTTACTTGACTAAAAATATTTCTGTCGCGATCATTTTCCATCGTTGGCAAACCTTCGTGGACTGGCCAAGGACCAAATTCAGCATGCTTAGATGAAATAAAAGCAGCAGTATGCAACCCATAGTCACGGTATTTTTGTGAATATTCGTAAAAAATCTCTTCACTTAGACCAGTATATTCTTGCGGATAGAAGTTATGACAACCAATTAAATTATCTTCTTCCGGGTCATAAGACATAATACTGTCTAAATAATTAGTACCCCGACTCATATTTAATTCAATTTTTAAGCCATAAGGATTATGCGTCATCGCCGCTTCTTCAATACCACTAAATCCCTCATCTAGCCGTAATCCCCAAACACCTAAATCTTGGAAAAAGCTAAGATCATTATAGTCAATTCTTAATTCTTTAAATAGTGCGGGATTTATATCAACAACTGTTTTGAAGCCTAATTGATTAGCATAATCAACGTCTTCTTTAAGACGGGCCAACAAATCCTCTCCACTATCACTTTTTAATTGTAAAAGTGATGTAAAAATACGCTGGTAGCCATATTTTTTGGCTAAATCAATATATTCCTTATCTTGTATAAAAGTACTTTGTTCAGGATAAAGTGAAATTCCTAATTGTTTCATTAAATATAACTCCTATTAAGCCTCAGCTTGTGTATTAACGTTGTTAGCAGCTTTAACAAATGGCACATAGATTAAGAAACCAATTACCATATTAACTAGTTGCAAAACGACTGCGCGCCAATCCATTGTACCAATAAAAGCATTCAAAATAGGTGGCATCGACCATACTATTTGTGTTCTGACACGTGAAACTAACCCCATGGTTAAAGCAGCATAAGACGTTGATACCATAATCAGAGGTGAAATAACAAATGGGATAAAGTAAATCGGATCTAGCACAATTGGCATTCCAAACATGACTGGTTCATTAATATTAAAAATTCCAGGAACAAGTGATAGCTTAGCTACTGCTCGTTGATCTTCACGCGTTGAAAAGGCTAAAATTGCTAAAATCAGTAATAAGGTGGAGCCAGCGCCACCAATCCAAACATAAAGATCAAAATCCGATCTTGTCCACAAATATGGCAAAGATTGACCTTTATGAGCAGCATTCATATTAGCAATTAAAGCTGTAGTCCAAATACTCTCAATTACAGGAGCCAAAACATTTGTACCATGAATACCAAAGAACCAGAACAATTGTACTAAAAAAGTTATCAGTAAAACAGACCAATATCCTTGACTAACTTTCATTAATGGTTCTTGAATTGTCTTTGAAATAAAGTCAATTACAGTCATTTGATTAAGACTGAAAAGATAGTTAATTATTCCCACAAGGTATAAACCTGCAGTTGCTGGAATAATACCGGTAAAAGCTTTTGCCACTGCTGGTGGTACAGTATCCGGCATCTTAATAGTAATATTTTTTTTCATGAGCCAAATGTAAACGGTTATTGAAATGGCCCCCATAATCATTACCGTAAAGAAACCAGCGGCTCCAAAATATTTTCCAAAATTAAAATAACCCCATGCACTAATATTTTTACCAGCAACAGTTGCACCAGCATCAGTCATAGTCTTAATATCACCTTTAGTCAAAACTTCCTTTAAAACTAAAGAAAAATTTTGCGGCAAGCCCATGATAAAGGTTCCTAAAGTTACCAGGCCACCAGTAATAGGTTCAACCTTGTACTGAACACACATTTGGTAGCCAAATGTAAACGAAAATAACAACCCTAAGATAGCAGTTGATCCTGTCCAAACCATTGCATTAATGCCAATTAACCATTGCATTGAGTTGACAAAACCGGTCCAGCCAAATTGATTTGGTAAATCTCTGATTAAAGAATTAATAACATTGGCAACTGAACCCGCTAGCATTAATGGCATCATTGCAATGAAGGCATCACGCAAGGCAATTAGCCAGCGTATTGAACCAATCTTAGCAGCGACTGGAACAACATGCTTATTTAACCAATTAATTAAAGCATTCATAATTTCCCTCCTACTATTTTTACTCCACGTATATTATAGCATAGTATTTGTATCCGCTTTACATTATATAAAAAAACAGATATTAATATTTATTATAAGGTATCTATTATATAGCAGGCAATGTTTCCTTAACTACATTTAATTAATCATTTAAGGCTTTATTAGCTTACACAATCTAAAGTAATAAATCTAGCTATTTGTTAATTCCAGTATATTAGTTTTAACTTTAACCATTAAAAAAAGCAGGTAAAAGTCATATTTGCCTTTTACCTGCTTTTTGAGCTATATCTTTTATTATCTTAATTACTTAACAATAGTTGCATAATCTTCAATATTTAATGTTTGTTCAAACCCATTAGCACTAGTAATCGTTAAAACAGTATTGTTATTACTAAATTTAACAGTATTTTTGTCAACACCGTTAGCAGTAGCTACTAATTGTACTATTTGATTTGCTTCATCCATGGTTAAGTTTTTCAAATCATTAACTACAATTTTCTTACCATTAAGCGCAGCCTTAGCCTTGCTAATTTTATTTACTTCATCTTTAACACTAGCAACAGTTGCATTAGCACTGTTCACTTGGTTACCGGAAGTAATGGCTGCATCGTAAGCATCACGTAAAGCTTTACTTGATAATTTGTAGCTATCACTTGTTTTAATAGTCGTGGCTTCAGTTAACGCAGCTTGTAAAGTCTTCTTATCTGCATCAGTCGCCATAACAGTTTCTTCTTTTGCGGCTTCCGCTGTATTAACAGGGATTAATTTATCACCTGCAATGGTACTAATATCACTTGCTTTAAGGTAGCCATTCTTATCACTTTGTAACTTATAGAATAATTCAGCCTTATTTTCACTTTCAATCCAAATATAACGTAATTCATTTACACGGGCTGTATGACCTTTAGCAAAAGTCTTAGTTGATTGCATAACCCCTTTGCTATTATAAACGTTAGCATCCCGACCTAATGTGGCAATTGTCCCGTTTTGTTTATCATCAGGTTTAGCATTAGAAGGCGTTAATTGCTTACCAGTAATGATGCCAACATTATTTTTCTTAATCCAATTATCATCACCAGGATAATTTTTATCATTTACATGATAAAAGAGATTTTTACCAATGTACTGCAACTTATCAACTTGAATCTTTTGACCGCTCTTAACTACTTTGCTTTTTGAGCTACCTTTACCATCATAAAGATATGAATTATGATTTAAGGTAATTACCGTTGGGTCATTTTGATTGTCTGACGGTGTTTTGTCATCATCTTTTTCTGGCTTCTTATTAATTGGTTTTAATGCAGTACCAGTAGTTGACCCTACATTATTAGCCTTAATGAATTGATTCTTTTCACCACTAATCCGATAATAAAGTTTACCACCAATATAAACTAATTGATCAACTGCAATTACTTGACCCTTCTTGATTTTTTTCTTATTAGTTTTGCCTTTTTCATCATAAATATAGGCATTACTCTTTAATTTAGCTGTGGTAGATGACTGGTCTGTTTTTTCACTTTTTTTAGGATTAACTTTCTTGCCGTCAACATAACCTACATTAGCAGCTTTGACATAAGCATTACCACCAAGGTCATAAAAATCAACATCATTAATTGTCTTTTTAGTATTGTAGTTTAAAGTAACACCCTTAGCTATTACAGTATACTTAGCACTGCCCATGTAGCTCTTAAGCCGTTTACCATTTTTATCATAAACATAAGCATTCCGACTTAATTTAATTGTGCCTCGCTTTGAAGTACTATTCTTTTTTGAACTAGTTTTCTTTGCAGTATCTTTTTTAGAAACAGACTTATTAGTTTTGGTATCAGTTTTATTTGTCTTAGTAGCTGATTTGTTAGCAGCTTGTACTAATGATGCTTGGCTTGCACTCAAGATTGGACTAACGCCAAGAAGCGCAGCAGTTGATACCATCAATAACTTATGACTTAATTTCATCTATCTATTTACCTCACTAAAATTTAATTTACTAATTCTTATTATATACTAAAATGTAATTCTAATAAATCGACTTTAAAATAGCTTACTTTTTCTTAATACTCTACTTACTCTAGGAAATTCAAATTAATTATTTCCAATTTATAAATTAATTTGTGATTTTTTTTTTGCATTTTTGTTTCACTAACTGCCGTATAAAGTAAAAAAACAAGTGCTAGAATTGATGCACCATATAAGACAGTATTACTTGCTAACCAACCAAATTTTGCAACTAAAATACCAATCAGTGCTGTAGCTAAAGATTCACCAAAAATATATTGGAAAAAGCCCATAAAGCCAGTGGATGCTCCCACAGCAAATTTAGGGACAACTTCATTGATCATTAATCCGACCAAAGTCAATGGTGCATAAATCAAATTACCCATGATTATTAAAGCGGCTATAATTAAAGTATGATTATTATTAAAAAAATAAATCGTTAAACAAATTAATGTACCAAGCACACAAAAAATTGAAACTAATGCTCGTCGACCCTTTAAAGCATCTGAAATAGCACCCATAATGATTACACCTGGAACAGATGCTAATTCAAAAATACCAATTAACCATTTTGCATTTGCAGGATCAAAACCCTTATTTTGAACTAAATAAGCGGGAATCCAGCTTTGAATACCATACCTAACTAAATAAAGTGACATCGACGTTAATGTTACTGCCCAGACTAGTTTATTTTTTAAAATATACTTAATAAAAATTTGGCCAACATTCAAGTCAGTTTGATCAGAAGTTGAAATTTGCCCATCGTTTAGAATAACTCGATCATCCGTATAAGTTGCAATATCTGGGAGTCCAACAGCTTTTGGTCGATCTGCTCCTAAAACTAGGATTAATATACAAAGCACAAATGAAACAGCTGATGCCGTATAAAAGACAGCTGCAATTGAACCAGAAAATAAAAAAACAGCCAGTTGAACAATTGCTACACAAATAAAGGAGCCAGCATTATGGGCTGACGACCAAATCGAATACATTGTGCCTCGCATTCGTGGCCCCCACCAAAGTTGAATCATTTTTTGGCATGCAGCAGCCCCCATTCCCTGCGTTATTGCCATTATAAACATCAATGCCATCATGATGTATAAGTTGCGGGTCGACCCTAAAAAGATATTTATAAATGCTGATAATAATAAGCCAACCATTAGGTAGCGATTGGCATCACATTTATCAGCTAATACCCCCATAAATAGCTTAGCTACACCATAACCAATTCCAAAACAAGATAAAATCAACCCAACATTAGCAGTTGTAAAGTGATATGCTTTCATAATGTCATTTTGTTCAGCTGTAAAAACTAGACGAATAATATAGTAACCAATATAACCTATGCAAGTAGCTAACAAGACACCTAATTGATGCCATCTGTAGGTCTTGGCAATTTTTTCTGGTGGTATTTGCTCCTCCTTATCTGGTTGTTTTAAAAGCGAACTAATCATTATCATTCCCCCTTTCATCACTTATGATAGCACTTTCTTATTAAGGACAACATTTATTTTTTAGTAATTAAAAAAGCTCTAGTTTAAACTAGAGCTTTTAGCGTTTACTGCCAATTGGGATCATTAGCTAAAGGAAGCCTATGCCAATAATTAGGTTTATTTACTTGTTTACCGCGAGCGATTGCCATATCATATTGACTAACATCTTTAGTTATAGTTGAATCAGCGGCTATAAAAGCATGATCAGCCACATTTACTGGAGCAACTAATGTTGAGCCTGAACCAATAAAAGATCGATTACCAACGGTTGTATGATCCTTTTGCACACCATCATAGTTAGCAAAAATTGTCCCGCAACCTACATTGACATCTTTACCCAAAGTAGCATCACCCACATAAGTCAAATGACCAACTTTAGAATTTTGTCCAATTTCAGCATTTTTAACCTCAACAAAATTACCGATATGAACGCCCGCTTCGATAATAGAATTGGTGCGTAGATGTGAGTTAGGACCTATATCACTATGATCGGCCATTTTTGCTCCTTCAATAGTTGACGAAGTAATAGTCACCTTATTACTAATTTGAGAATCAATAATACGCGAACCAGCAGTAATTAAACAATTATTACCGATTACTGTCTTACCTTTAATTACGACATTCCCCTCAATTACGGTGTCACTGCCGATTTTTACATCTGCATCAATATAGGCAGTATCTGGATCAACAAAAGTGACCCCTTCTCGCATATGCTGCTCATTAATTCTTTTTTGCATAATTTTAGTAGCTTGTGCTAAAGCTATGCGGTCATTTACCCCTATGCTTTCACTAAAGTCATGCATTTTATAAGCACCAATACGCTGATTATTATTACGCAAAATTTCTAATACATCAGTTAAGTAGTATTCACCTTGTGCATTATCGTTAGTTACCTGCTTAAGGGCAGTAAAAAGCTGCTTATTATCAAAGCAAAAGACACCTGTATTGATTTCTTTAATTTTCAATTCTTCAGGACTGCCATCTTTTTGTTCTACAATCCGTAAAACATTATCTTGTTCATCCCGAATAATTCGACCATAACCATATGGATTAGGCGCTTGTGCTGTTAAAACAGTAGCAGCATTACCTTTATTTTGATGGTAGTCAAACAACTTTTGTAAAGTCTTACTTGTAAAAAGTGGAGTATCTCCTGTAATTACTAAGGTAGCGCCGTCCTCTTGAGCTAACTGCTTTTCTGCTGTTAAAACTGCATCGCCCGTGCCTAACTGTTTTTTTTGTAAAACAAACTCAGATTTCCCAGCTAAAACAGTTTTTACTTTTTCTGCTCCATTACCAACTACTGTAACTATTTTATCTGGTTCTATTGCTTGAGCTGCTTCAACTACATGTTCGACCATTGATTTTCCACAAACTTGATGCAAAACTTTATATAGCTTTGACTTCATTCGTGTACCCTTACCGGCTGCAAGTACAACTACAAATTTTTTCATTAAATTCAGCCTCTTTTATATTCTTAAGTTATTACCATATTTTAACATATCATTTTATATGCTAAAAGCGGTTAAAGTTAGTATGTCCAAGTAGTGTACCGGGTTCAGCTACAATTATCTTTTGCTTATCATTTACATCTTTTATCCTAATTAAAGATAAGTGTCCCTCAATTACTTTTTCATCATCAAAGTCCGCTTCACATAAAACACAAATTCCAGCAATATTACTATTAAACTCTTTTACTAACTGTCTCATCCCCGTCAAGGTACCACCAGCCATCATAAAATCATCTACTAGTAAAACATTTGAATTTTCTTTTAAAGCTCTAGTGGGAAGTTCCATTTTGGAAACACGATCAAGCGAAGAAGAAATATAATTAACAGAGACAGTAGCTCCTTCAGTTACCTTCGACCGCTTGCGGGCTGTAATAAATGGTACATTCAAATACCGTGCAACTGCTTGAGCTAATGATATTCCCTTAGTCTCGATTGTCATTACCACATCAATATTTGAATAAGCATAACGAGTAGCAATTATTTTCCCAATTTTATCTAAGTCTTGTGGATTACCTAAAATATCTGAAAGATAAACAAAACCACCTGCTAAAATTCGTTCTGAACTTTCAATTCTTTTAGCCAAGTCTTGTAAATATTGGGTAACATTTTTTTTACCCCAAAACGGAATGTACCTTACTCCTCCAGCAGCTCCAGCAACTGTTTCTAAAATACCATCTTGATTATCAGCCAAAGTATGCTTTAAAATAGTTAAATCCTCAGAAATTGATGATTTAGCGGCTCCATAGCGCGTTGCAAAAAAAGGTAATGAAATCAGATTGTGTGGTCGCTCCATTAAATATTTCGTCATATCAACTAGTCTTTCTGAACGTTTCATAAATTATCCTCTCTAATGTTTACTTTTTCTACTATACTCTGAACCACAAAAAAAGGCACTAACATTTTAAAATGTTACTACCAAAAAAATTATTTTTACTTTTTACTGTAACTATTCCGTCACATCATCGAACTTTAAAGTGATGTTTTTGGTTAACAAATCGGTATAACTATATGAGACATGCTCAAAATTATTCTGATCTTGATCTAAGTCAACCACAAAAACTGCTGGAAATGTTTCCCGCAAAATTCCCCGTCTCTTAGTAACCTTCTTCCGACCTGCTCTTGCAACCACAGTTAATGAATCACCCAAATGTGAATCCAATTTTTGCTTAATGGTAATAATTGATGTTGGCACTGATAACAACTCCTTTGGGGGAATTCTACCATGTTATCATTATTTTTTCAATCATTTTTAAAGCTAAACCCGAATATTTTGGTTAATTTTTAATTGGTATGGCTCGGGCTAGGTCGACAAACTGGTCAATTGTCAATTGTTCTGGCCTAGTATGTAGGTCAACACCCAAGTTACTAATCAGTGCTTCCCGTTGGAAGGTATTAGGAATTAAAGTTTTTAAATTATTATTTAATGTTTTGCGTCTTTGGGCAAAACAACATTTGACTACCCAATTAAAATGTTTAATATTACCAACATCTGTTTTTTTAAGCAAAGGCTGCAAAACAACTACACTAGAATCAACCTTAGGTCTTGGAATGAAGGACTTGCTTTTTACCTGTAAGGCAAGGTTTACTTTCATTTGCGTTTGGACAGAGATTGTGAGTGGACCATATTCTTTAGTAGCTGGATGCGCACTAAGCCGCTCGGCTACTTCTTTTTGCATCATTAAAGTTAAACTGGAAAAATTTAACTTTGTATCATTTAAAAAGAAAATAATTGGCGTCGTAATATAATATGGCAAATTTGCCACTACTTTAACTGGTTGAGTTAAATCAAAAAAATCCGCCAAATCAGTAGCAAAATCCGCCTTTAAGATATCCTTAATCATAAGCTTAAAACGCTCTTTTATCGGGACACCATTGATTTTTGCAGGTAATTCATTTTGTAAAATTTCAGGCAAAGTTTCGTCGACTTCATAGGCAAAGACTTTTGCTCCTGCCAATAACAATTGTTCAGTTAATGAACCTATTCCTGGACCAATTTCAATTACTTGATCATTGTACTTAATCTCTGCGGCTTGAACAATTCCTTCGAGAGCATCTAAGTCAACCAAAAAATTTTGGCCTAGATTTTTCTTAGCTCGTAAAAAATAACGATTAATAATGGCTTGGGTTCTTACACTTGAACCAATTGGCATATCACTATTCATTATTAACCTCCTCTACCACTTTCTCAAGTTGAGCACTAGTTACCCCAAAAGTTTGTAACCGTTTATAAAATTGTTGTGCATTCCCGTAACCTATTCGCAATTTAATTCCTACTTTTTCCCGTAATTTACGCGAATTTAAGTCACTAGCTAAACCTAATTTTCGATATATCGCTCTAGTCAAATCACTGCTTTGCATTTTACTTTCATGTAAATCACTCAAAGCTTTAATCAGCGTAGCCTTTGAGGCATGCTCAACTCCTAATGAATTTCCTTTTTTACGTGGTCGCCCTTCTTGACGAGTGATAAATGCTTGCTTCGCGTTTGGCACTACTTCAGTAACCAACCGTCTAATCCGTTCTCCGTTTAAATCAGGATCAGTTAAAACAATTATATCGCGCTTTTTAGCTAATTCTTTTAATTCTACTAAAACGGCATCTGGCACATCGGAACCGTTTGTTTCGATTGTTTCAATTCCCGGGAAAAATTGTTTTAACCTAATTGTGTCATCTTTTCCTTCAACAACAACTACTGCATTAAAATGTTTTTTAGTTAAGCCCATAAATCCTCATTGTATTAGCATAAGTTGCTTGAGCAACTTCTTGTATTGGTATATCTTTCAATTCAGCAATAGCTTGCGCAACATAATAAACGTTACCCGGCTCATTTTGCTTGCCTCTATATGGCTTAGGTGTTAAAAATGGTGCATCCGTTTCAATCAGTAACCGATCTAGTGGGGTATTTTTGACAGATTCATGCACCTGCGTCGCTTTAGTAAAAGATGCCACACCTGAATAGGAGAAGTTAACATTTAAAGCTAAAAACTTTGCTAACCATTTAACGCTACCATTAAAACTATGTAAGACTGCACCATATTCTAGATTACTATGCCGGAGAATTTCGTAACAATCCGCAAAAGCGTCACGCGTATGGATATCAACTGGCATTTTTAATTCATGTGCAACCTCAATTTGTCGAGCAAATACCTCTTTTTGCTTTTCTCGCGGCGTTTCGTCCCAATAATAGTCGAGCCCAATCTCTCCCATCGCTACTACACCAGGAGTTTGCAACTGCTCAATTAATAAGTCTTCAGCCTTTTGATTATAAGTTTTAGCAATATCAGGACAATAGCCAACCATTGCGTAAACTTGATCAAAACGCTGGCTTAAGGCAATTGCTTGTTGGTTAAAAGTAGGGTCTTGCCCAGCACAAATTACTTTGGTTACCCCTAATTTATGTGCACGTTCAAGGTAAAACTCTTCTTTTCCTTGAAAAGGTTTGTCTTGTAAATGGGTGTGATTATCAATTAATTCCATTAACCTAATTCTGCCCCAATTTCATGCTCATCACCAACAATAGCTAATTTTACTTGTCCTGCTTTTTCACTAGATAAAAGCATGCCTTGACTAAGTTTTCCTAGCATCTTACGTGGCTTTAAATTAGTTACTGCCAGTACTTTTTTACCTACTAATTCACTTGCTTCTGGATAATATTTCCTAATTCCACTTAAAATTTGACGTTTGTTTCCTGCACCAAAATCTAATTGGAATTGTAATAACTTATTAGAGCCCTTAACTGGCTCAACTGCTAAAATTTGCCCAACTTGAATTTTAATTTTAGCAAAATCATCAATTGTAATTTCTTTGCTTTGCTCTTTTTCACTGCGGGATTGCTTCTTGGGCTTAGCTTTTGCCATTTCATCTTTAATATATTTAATTTCTTCTTCTGGCTTTAAACGTGGATAAATTGGCTGTGCTTTTGCAGCAACTTTGATATTCCAATCGTAGCCACCAAATGCGAGTTGCTTTTGCGCAGGAATATTCCAATCAAGTCCTAATTGCTTGTATATTTTGCCTGCAGTCCGCGTCATAATCGGCGCGATTAATAATGCAATAATACGTAAACTTTCTGCTAAATTAGCCATTACCCGCGCTAAATCATTCTTTTTGTCTTCTTTATTTAAGATCCAAGGCGCTGTCTCATCAATGTATTTATTAGCACGACTGACTAATTGCCATATGTCATCAATTGCTTGCGTAAAGTGAAGCGTGTCCATTTCCTGTTGATAACTATTAATCACTTTATGCGCAGTTTCAGCTAAATTTTTGCCTAATTCATCTTGTTCACTAACTGGCTTAACAAGACCCATTTGATACTGATTAATCATCGAAACGGTCCGATTTAGCAAGTTACCTAAATCATTGGCTAAATCATAGTTAACTCGTTCAACAAAGTCTTCCGGTGTAAAAATACCGTCAGAACCAAATGGTAATGCTCGCATTAAGTAGTAACGTAAAGCATCTACACCATAACGGCTGGTAATTGACTCCGGATAAACGGCATTACCCTTTGATTTAGACATCTTACCATCCTTCATTAATACCCAACCATGACCAATAATATGTTTAGGTAGCGGTAAATCAAGAGCCATTAACATAATTGGCCAATAAATTGTATGAAAACGAACAATTTCCTTACCAACCAAGTGAACATCAGCTGGCCAATATTTTTTAAACAAAGAGTCGTCGGCGGAGCCATAACCCAAGGCGGTAATATAGTTTGATAAAGCATCAATCCAGACATAAACAACATGCTTAGGATCACTTGGTACCGGAATTCCCCAAGAAACTGTGGTTCTAGTAACCGACAAATCCTCTAGCCCCGGCTTAATAAAATTATTGACCATTTCCTTTTCGCGCGAATTAGGCAGAATAAATTCAGGATGATCTTGATAGTAGCGGTAAAGTCGATCAGCATACTTGCTCATTTTGAAAAAATAGGATGGTTCCTTAACCAGTTGAACTTCATGACCGGATGGCGCCTTGCCACCAATTACCTTGCCCGCAGCATCACGATAAACTTCAGCTAATTGTGACTCAGTAAAATATTCTTCATCTTCAACTGAATACCAGCCAGTATATTCACCAAGATAAATATCACCTTGTTTTAACAAACGTTCAAATATTTTTTGAACGCCTTTAACATGTTGCTCATCAGTGGTGCGAATAAACTTATCATAAGAAATATCCAGGCTTTTCCATAATTTTTTGTAATCTGCTGCCATACTATCAACAAACTCTTGTGGCTTGATTCCTTGCTTTTCAGCTTTTTGCTCAATCTTTAGCCCGTGCTCATCAGTTCCAGTTAAAAAGAAAGTATCATAACCCTGACTACGCTTGTATCGGGCCATAACATCAGCAGCAATAGTAGTGTAAGCATTACCAATGGTCAGGCGGCCAGATGGATAATAGATTGGGGTCGTAATGTAAAAAGTTTTTTTATCAGCCATTTTCATTTTTCTCCTTAAGATTCGTATAATTCATTATATTATATAATACTACACCAACAAAAAAGAGAATTCCTCCTGGAATTCCCTTTTTAACCTTTAGCCATATTTTCTAAATTAGAAATTTTTCATCTTTTAAGTAAAAATGCTTTACCAAAGTCGTCAGTAAGATATAAAGGATTAAAATTCCTAAAATAATCCACATAAAGCTTAATGGCATCTTACCAAAACCAAGCTTATTTGCAAAAGAGGAAAATGGAATTAACGTTCCGATAATCCCAGCACCGAAAGTAGACAAGACAACAGTGGTTGTAGCATGTTGCTTAATAAACGGCAAGCGCCGGTCACGCAAGGCATGAATAACCATTTCTTGCGTCCACAGTGATTCAATAAACCACCCCGTATGGAATAAGGCTATAAAAGCTATTTTTTGACTAGGGCTAATTGCATTAAAGCTACCACCAACTAAATACGGACAAATTATAAAGTATAATAAGCCAAAAGTTAGAATATCAAAAACTGAAGAAGTTGGACCAAAGTAAAACATAAATTTTGGTAATTTCTTAGTCGACCAAATTCGTGGCTCTTTGAGATAATCATCAGACATTTCATCAAATGGTAATGATAAACAGCTAGTTCCATATAATAAATCTAAAACCAATAATTGCAAGGGCAGCATTGGTAAAAATGGTAAAAATGAGGATGCAACTAGAATCGATAAAATATTACCAAAGTTTGAAGATAGGGTAATCTTAATGTATTTAGTCGTATTACCAAAGACTTTACGTCCAATTCTAACACCTGTTTCTAAGACGTTCATATCCTTATGTAGCAAAATAATATCGGCTGATTCTTTCGCAATATCTACAGCTGTATCTACTGAAATCGAAACATCTGCCGCTTTCATTGCTGGTGCATCATTAATACCGTCACCCATGTAGCCTACTGTATGACCATTTTGTTTCAACAAGTTGATAATCTTAGTTTTGTCTTCTGGTGATAACTTCACAAAAATATTACATTCTTCTACCATCTTTGCCAATTCATCCGGTTTTTTCCCTTCTAAATCAGCCCCAGAGTAAACCGTATCTACATTTAAACCTACTTGTAGACCAATTGTTCGCGTAACTGCTTCATTATCGCCAGTTAAAATTTTAACTGTAATGCCGTCTTCTTTAAGCTTTGCCAAAGCCGCTTTGGCACTTTCCTTTGGGGGATCAAGAAAGGCTAAGAAGCCACATAATATCAGGTCTTCTTCATCTTTAACAGAAAATTCTCCCACAGGAGCTGGATTACGCTTATAACCCAACATGATGACCCGCAATCCATCGCTATTCATTTCGTTAACTTTTTCCATTACTTTTTGTTTACGTTCTGGCGTTAACGGTAAAATTTGCCCATCGACTTCAATTTTAGTGGCAACAGCCATCATCTCTTCAGAAGCACCTTTAGTTACTAGCAAGTGTGCGCCATGTTCAAGATCAGCATTTTCAACGACTACACTCATTCTTCTTCTAGAAAAATCAAACGGAATTTCATCAATCTTATTATAATCACGTTGAATTTCATTAATATCTAATTCATCACCAGCTGCCTCAATGATTGCTTTATCAATCAAATTTTTCATTCCAGTCTGGTAATATGAGTTAAGATACCCTAATTCTAAAATATGGGGATTTTCATGTAAATTTAGATCATAGTGCCGTTCTAAAACCACTTTATCTTGAGTCAAAGTTCCTGTTTTATCAGTACACAAAATATCGGCTGAGCCAAAATTTTGAATCGAATTCATCTTTTTAACAATTGTGCCCTTTTTGGACATTTCAATTGAACCTTTGACTAAATTAGTTGTCACAATTACAGGCAGCATTTCTGGCGTCAACCCAACTGCAGTTGCAATTGAAAAAATTAAGGCATTAACCCAATCTCCCTTAGTTAAACCATTAATAATAAAAACCAATGGGGCAATAATAACCGTCATAATTATTAATAGCTTAGACACATTTTTAATTCCCACATCAAATGCAGTGTTTTTTACATCTTGATTTGAAATATCATGTGCCAGCTTGCCGAACATTGTCCGCTCACCTGTAGCAAATACAACACCAAGTCCAGATCCAGAAACAATCGTTGTCCCTTCATAAAGAATATTTGGGTAATCTAAATAATCACGATCTGCACCAATTTTAGGTTTCTTGGTTGCAATCTTTTCAACTGGATTCGATTCTCCGTTTAATGAACTCGATGAGCAAAATAAATCTTTACTCGTTAAAAGACGCATATCAGCTGGAACCATATCACCAGCTGCAAGCCGAATTATATCGCCAACTACCACTTCACTAGTATCAATTTCTTGATCCTTACCGTCTCTAATAATGTCAGTTGTAATTGAAACCATCTTTAAGAGTGAATCAACAGCATTTGATGATCTGATATTCTGAATGAAATTAGTTATCCCTGAAATAAAGACCATCGTTAACATAATTATTACCGTTGTTAAATCTTTTTCACCGGCTGGAACAAAAATATAATCGGTACATAATGATAAAAATGCTAAAACAATTAATACTAAACTAAAAGGAGTAATAAAAGCTTCTGTCAAAAAATGCAATTTAGAATTATGTTTGTTAGACGTAATTGTATTTGCACCATATTCTTCTCTATTGCGAACAGCTTGTTCACTTGTTAACCCATCACTGCTAGTATGTAGTCGTGCTAGTGTCTCAGTTCTACTTTCCTTAGCAATACTTTTAACCAGCTCTAAATCTTGGTTAGTAGCTGATTCATTGGCTTTTTTTAACATTATTCTCACTCCTTCTTTTCCAAAATTCAAACAAACTAAAAGGGAGCCCCAATCTGCTTTATCCGCTAGGCGCTCCCTCCTTTTAAACAAGGTATTATCAAGTACTCGTCGTTCAGTTTTAACACTACGTGACGTAAGCCTTAAGCTAGCTATCTGGTTAGCGCCTTAAATCGACGATAACTATTTGACTCATTGGCATCTCTGGATGTTTCTGAGCGATAGCATATGTTCACGTAGGAGTCTCACCTAACAGTTTATTTGTTTTATTTAATTAGCAAGTCGATAGTAACACACACGCTTAAGGTGGTCAATCCTTTTACTTATTTTTTATATGTAAATTACTTTTGAAAAAATACGCTAGACCAGCAATTACAATAACTAAAGCCATAGCAATCGGCAAAGCCAATCGATGCGGATGAATGACTTGCGCCCGTTCCTTACTAGTTAAATCATATTTATCAAGGGCATATTGGTAGCGTTGATCAATGGTCGTTGCACAAGCGCGAAAAACAAATCTCAAGCCCTTGTTAAATTCTTTTTTGTCCTTGCTAAGTAATGCGGCAGACTGTGATCGAATAATATTTCCCCGCACATCTGCTGTAAAAGCACCATGCAAATCCTTACTAGAATAAATTTGGACATTCCGCTTTTCTTTTTTGACCCCTACAACGATAAAGACAGTTTTTTTAGCCTTAGCTAAACGATGCGGCGTCAAATCATTTATTCGTTGAACCGTTTGCACCACAATCTGAGGTTGCTCACTAGTTTGTAAATACCGACCATTTTTAGCAACAATTAAATGGCTAGTTTCTTTATCTAACAGGTGACATTCATCCTTAATATTAGGATTAGAAAATGCGGTCATCGTTAAAAATAGACTAACTAATACAACTATAGAACTTAATTTAGTTTTCAACATCTTCAAGCTTATGTGCCAGCTGTTCAACATAGTTGCGATTAATTTTAATTTGCTCATAAGGAACCTCACAATCTTTAAAAAGCGCTATTGCCAAGGGATTATCATGATAATCAAAGTAATAATTTATCTTTTTAATACCCGCTTGAACTAAAGCCTTAGCACAATTATAACAAGGAAAATGTGTAACATAAATTTCCGTATGATCTGTTGAAACACCGTTGCGCGCACACTGAATCAATGAATTCATTTCTGAATGAATTGTTCGCACACAATGATTAGCAACAATTTGATGCCCAATATCATCGCAATGTGGCTCATTGGTAACTGACCCATTATAACCAGTTCCAATAATTCTATTATCTTTTACCAAAACACTGCCTACTAAGGCACGATCACAAGTAGAACGCTGCGCAATTACTAAAGCTTGCATCATAAAGTATTGTTTCCAAGGAATCCGATCACGCATTTTTTACCTCTTAAAGTAGTTTAAGCCAATTGCATCACGTACTTCAGACAATGTTTGATTTGCGACAATATTAGCTTGTTTAGAGCCTGCTTCGAGCATCTCATAAACCTCATCAATCTTTTCTTCATATTGGAGCCGACGTTCACGGATTGGTGCTAATTCCTGCTCTAATACTTTGTTTAAATATCGTTTTATTTTGACATCGCCTAATCCACCCTTTTGATAATCTTCCTTCAATTCTGCCACTTTGGCTGTATCAGAATCAAAAATATCAAGATAAGTAAAGACGATATTACCCTCAATCTTACCAGGGTCTTGTACATGAATATGCCCAGGATCAGTATACATCGACATAACTTTCTTTTGGACAGTTGCTGCATCATCTGAAAGATAAATTGCATTGCCCAAAGATTTTGACATCTTAGCATTTCCATCAAGCCCAGGCAATCTTCCCTGTCCTTTAATCGAAAAGTAACCCTTTGGTTCCACCAAAATATCACAATTATATATACGGTTAAAAGTTCGAACAATTTCTCTTGTCTGTTCCAACATTGGTTTTTGGTCATCACCTACTGGTATAGTTGTGGCCTTAAAAGCCGTAATATCAGCAGCTTGTGAAACAGGATAATTCAAAAAACCTACTGGAATTGAATCATTAAACCCTTTTTGCTTAATTTCTGCCTTAACAGTAGGGTTTCGTTCCAAGCGACTAACTGTAACCAAGTCCATGTAATAGGCTGTTAATTCAAATAAGGCGGGAATTTGTGATTGAACAAAAATGGTTGATTTATCTGGGTTTATACCGACAGCCAAATAATCAAGCGCAACTTGAATTAAACTATTACGAACCTTTTCTGGATTACGTGCATTATCCGTAAGTGCTTGAGTATCGGCAATCATAATATATGGCTGATATTCACCAGAATCTTGTAATTTAACTCGATTTCTTAATGAACCAATATAATGTCCAACGTGTAATTTACCAGTTGGACGATCACCCGTAAGTAGTATTTTATTTTTCATTAGTATCCTCCTTGCCTAAAGTTGAAAAAAATTTTAAAATCTTTTTAATGCAGTAATTACAACTAATTCTACCAAAAATCAAGCCATGATAAAATACAGAGGATCAAATGTGTCATCAATTCCAAATACCAAGCTTAGCTGAAATCAAAAAATACTTAATTACCGATTTAAAATTACCATTAATAGAACCAGATTCGAATCTACCGCAAAATTCTAATATTTTTCCCAAAAACAAGGCCCCTGTACTCTTATATCAAAATAATCAGTTACTTTTAATTCCTAAAACTTGGGGCTATCCCAAGCCAATGAAACAAAATCAAGTTATTTTCAATGCTCGGATAGAGCGTTTCTTCAATCAACGTCCATCTATGTGGGATTCATCTTTTGCACGTAGACGATGCATCATTGTTACAAACTGCTTTTTTGAAACAGCACAGGAAACTTATATTACTAAATACGGTAAACAAGCACATGAACAATATAGTTTTCATAATTCTAACGAGCCCCTGACTTTAATTGCTGGTATTTACCAAAACGATTATTTTTCAATGGTTACTACCACCGCTAATCAAATAATGCAACCAATCCATGATCGGATGCCATTAGTTATTGAGCCAGATGAACTACGCCAGTGGTTATTTCAAAATTTTTCCGCACTAATTACGCGTGACGTAAATCTAGTTGCCACCAAAATGGTCCATTAACCATAAATTTTACCGAAAGTTGGTTTTTCTAAAAAACTATGGTAAAATATAGAAGAAATGCGGGTATAGTTTAATGGTAGAATGTTAGCTTCCCAAGCTGAAGATGCGGGTTCGATTCACGCTATCCGCTTAATACTATATAAAAAACGTAGGTCAATCCTAAGGGTTTAACCTACGTTTTTTATGTAATTTAATTCTTATAATTGGCCCCAAAACAGACCAAGCAATTTAGTTATCTTAAATACATTGGTTCATAAATTTACGTCATAATTAAAAGTAAAACACCATTTAAAACAGATAAATAAATCGGCATCCATAAAGTTTGTGTATACAAATAAGACCAAGCAAAAATAGCGCCAAAAAAGAAATTAACTAATAATAATGTTGCTGAATTTTGCCAATTAAGCAAACTAAATAAAATTCCAGATGTAATAATCCCCCAAATAGCGGTAGGTACATTATCACGCCTAAAAGCATAGTTAAACAAAAAGCCAGTAATTAAAAACTCTTGTAATATCGGTAAAACTATTCCTAACGCAATCACAAAGAACCAATAATTTGCCACCCCTTCATGGTGCAAATATGTTGTTTGCATACCGTACAACTGCAAGTGATTATACGATTGCAGCCAAGAAATACTGATTCTGAATACAGTAATTAGCAGGGTCATGCCAATAATAAGCGCAAAATTACTAATCCATGAACCGGCTAATCCCGGAGCAAAAAAGCGTTGCTCGCGATTAAAGCGATAAATAAAAAATAACAGAACCATTAAGGAAATTGTTGCAAATAAGATAAAATTCCAAACATGAATTGGCAGATTTTCAATAACTAGCTTGATTACGCCAGCTGTCATTAAATAGCCAATAAAATAAACAATATAGCGTATTAGGTTACCTTCTCTTGATGCTGGTGTATTCACAAAACTACCTCTATCTAACTAATTGTATACTCTCCAAAATCCATATTATAGCAAAAAAAAGTAATTTTATGAAATGACCATTAACTTTTCTTAAATAGCCAGCTTTTTCGACCATCCATTTCGATAAGATTTCTAATCCCTTCCTAGAAACTTAATATCTAAATTCAGATATGACACAACTAATTCCTAATAGGACACTATATTACTAACATTAAGTACGACTAAATAGGGTGTCTTTAATCGATTGCTTTAATTGTTACTTGATAGTTTCCCGCAGGAGCTATTACCTCTACAGTCGTATTTACAGTTTTTTTCATAATTGCTTGTCCCAATGGTGAATCAAAGGCAAGCTTACCCTTAGTGACATCGGCTTCCATCCGACCAACAATTTGGTATGTCTCAGTTTCTTTTTCTTGACCAATCTCAAGTGTGACTATTTTGCCTAAATCAACTTTACCATCAGTAGTTTTTTTAATAATTTCAGCATAATTCAACTGCTTATTTAAATAACGTAATCTACTTTGTAAATGTCCTAACTCGCGCTTAGCTTCAGTATATTCGGTATTTTCTGATAAATCGCCTAATGCTCGAGCTGCCTGCAAAATTTTAATTCGTCTTGGACGCTCTTTTTTTAAACGAGCAATTTCCATCTCAATTTTTCGATAGCCTTCTGGGGTCATCTTTTGATAATAAGTCAAAACTTCTTCTCCTCATTTTTAATAATCCACAAGCTATAATCCTTATAATAAAAGGATAGCTACCACATAATTAGCACTAAAAAATAAGAGTGCTAATTATTTTTATTTTTAAGAGCTGAATACTATAATAATAATTGTACAGAGGAATTGAAAGTCTTCTGTAATAAATTAATTTAATTTTGAAAGGAAGTTTTTACTATGACAAATGAAATGATAAATCGTCACAATGACTTTTTCGATGCAATGAATGATTGGTTTGATCTTCCGAGAAAATTTTTTGATGAGACTGAAATAACAAAATTAATGCAGTCTGATGTAGCTGAAAATGATCATGATTATGTAATTAATATTGATATGCCAGGTATGAATAAAGATGATATTAGCTTAAACTACAATAATGGTATTTTAAGTGTTGCTGGGTCGAGGAAAGCATTTAAGGATGTTTCCCACAATAGTAGTATTATTCACCGTGAAAGAAGTATTGGTCACATTTCTAGAAGCTTTAGATTGCCAAATGTCGCTGCTAATGAAATCAGTGCCAAATATGAAAATGGTGTTTTAACCGTCGTCTTACCAAAGCAAAGTACAGATAAAAATGATAATTCAATAAAAATTGACTAACTTAAATAACACAATTCTGACAAAACTATCAACCCTATAATTCCTAAAAACGAGTTCACTTATTGAACTCGTTTTTCTTTTAGATTAAAATATGAAGTGATTTAAAATTAAATTAAAAGGAGATTCACCTATGGGATACAAACTTACCTTACAAGAATTAGAAAAGTTTTCAGCTGATTTTAATAAAAGCCCACAAAATCAGGTTATTGCTAGAGCTGCACAAAAAAGTGGTGTCTTGGCTGCTGCTTATAATGATCGGGTGCAAAATGAACTAACCCGCGTTTTTTCAACAGAATTAGCTACTGATAATGTAACCAATCAACGTCAATCTGGTCGCTGCTGGGAATTTGCGACGCTAAATATTTTACGTCATAATTTTGGGCAAAAGTATCATTGTAAAAACTTTACTTTTTCCCAAAGTTATAACTTTTTCTGGGACAAAATTGAACGAACTAATAATTTCTATAACTATATTATTGCAACAGCTAGTGAGCCACTCAATTCTCGTATTGTTAAAACCCATCTAAATAATGCTGGTGAAGATGGCGGGCATTTTCAAATGGCAACAGCCTTAATTGAAAAGTATGGTGTTGTACCTTCATATGCGATGCCAGAAAGCTTTAATGCAAATAATACAGCGGGCTTTGGCAAAGCCTTAGGCGATAAACTTAAAAAAGACGCACTGGTTCTCCGCAAATTAAAACAAGCAGGAGAAGATGAAAAAATCAAACTCGTTCGTGAACAATTCCTAAGTGAGGTTTATCGAATGACAGCTATTGCTGTAGGAGAGCCACCTAAGAAGTTTGATTTAGAATATCGTGATGATGACAAAAATTATCACTTAGACAAAGAATTAACCCCACTAGAATTTCTACATAAATATATGGGCGATGTTGACTTTAATGATTATGTACTTCTAGCTAACGCTCCCGACCATGAATACAATAAACTTTATAGTTTGCCTGATGCCAATAACATTGATGGCACTTGTCACATTCAATGGCTCAATGTTCCCATTGAATACTTAGAACGTGCTAGTGTTAACCAGTTAAAGGATGGCGAAGCTGTTTGGTTTGGCAATGATGTTGGTGAGCAAAGTGATCGGCAAAAAGGCTATTTAGACAGCAACTTATATCAATTAAGTGACCTATTTGGGGTTGATTTAAAAATGTCAAAAGCTGATCGCTTGCGAACTGGTGCCGGCTACTTTAGTCACGCCATGGCTCTTGTTGGCGTCGACGAAGATCAGGGTCACATTCGCCAGTGGAAAGTAGAAAATTCCTGGGGTGAAAAAAATGGTGACAAGGGCTTTTTTGTAATGAACAATGAATGGTTTAAAGAATACGTTTATGAAGTTGCTGTTCATAAGAAGTATCTAACTTCTGAACAAATCACCTTAGCCGAAGGCTCTGCAACTGAATTACCAGCTTGGGATTCATTGGCTTAAGCCGGCGAGGATTCTAGTACAGATTGCTTCTAAAAAATTAGCCAGTTTTATAAATAAAAAGACTAACTCAGTATTTTATTGAGTTAGTCTTTTTGGTTGACTCCTAACTACTTGCTTACATTTTGCTTTTTCATCCTTGTATCTAGGTAGACTACTCTTCTAATTAACTATCTTCTCATTTTTGTACTAAATGATATAAATCGCTATAAGTAAGTATATATACTCACTTTATTTATAATAAGCAAAAAAACAGCTCTAAACTGGAACTGTTTTATAGTTTTACTTAGTCTGCATCATTAATTCATCAAACTTTTTAAAGAAGAAGTCCTTATCAGCTTTGGTTACTAAAGTAATCTCCCGCCCGTTTTCATCATCTTCCAAGCGACCCGCGGCATCACCCACGGTACGTACTTTAACTGTTCGCTTTTCCGAAGCTATAACCACTTCTGGATATAAAGCATTAATTGTCGTCAATACATCCCAAAAATAAAGTTGGGCACTTTGAATTGGAGGATTTACTAATAAGCTATATGCTTGACCTACTAAATCAACTACCGGATATTTTCTCAAACTTGCCCAGTGCATCTTAAGTCGATTGGTTAGTGGTAGTTCTTCACTACTCTCTAGTCCGATGACTTGCATTGGAATCTCAGATTGAAAGACTCGATCAACCGCAAATGGATCCCAAAAAGCATTCCATTCTTGTGTTCCATCAGCATTTACTTGTACCACATTTCCATGACCATCAAGTGAACCACCCATCCAAAATAAACGATCAATTTTTGTTTCAATTTTGGGATCAACTTCTAAAGCACGAGCTAAGTCAGTTAAAGGACCTGTCATAACTAAAGTAACTGGCTTAGCTGCCTTTCTTAGTTTATCAATCATATCTAAATGCGCTGGCTCAGCCGCTTCACCAGTTGTTATTTTTCCAGACTCATTTAGTAATGGTAGTGAATTAAAGGAATAAGATGCCGTACGCCACGCTTCTGGAAACTGGTTAACTGCCCGCGAATTCGACTTAGCAATCGCTAGCTTATCACCACGCAAATTAAATTGATCCGTCATTTTTCGACAAACTTCTACTGATGGCTCAAGATAACCATCGGCGTCAATTGCACTAACACCAAGTAGCTTAATCTCTGGTGCTTGTAATAGCAACAAATATGACACTAAGTCGTCAATATTGCCATCATGATTAAAATAAATTTCTTTCATTTTTATCTTCCTATTTTGACTTAATATAATTTTGGCCATCAGCTGCTGGAGCAACTGACTTACCAAAGAATAACACTAAAATTACAATTGTAATTACATAAGGAGCAATTTGCATATAAACAGACGGAATATGATTAAAAAATGGTAACTGATTGCCTATAATACTAATACTTTGGGCGAAACCAAAAAATAGCGAAGCAAGCATTGCTCCTAAAGGATTCCACTTACCAAAAATCATAGCTGCCAAAGCCATAAAACCTTGACCGACAATCGTCGAAATTGAAAAATTACCCGAAATTGCTTGGGCAAATACTGCACCGCCAATACCACCAAGAAAGCCTGAAATTAATACACCAGCATAGCGCATACCATAAACATTAACTCCCAGCGTATCAGCTGCTCGGGGATTTTCACCGCAAGAGCGTAATCGTAAACCAAAACGAGTTTTATATAAAATCCACCACAAAAAAACCGCTACAAAAATTGCAACCCAAGCTGGAGCAAATGTATTTTCAAAAAGAATTGGTCCAATAAGCGGTATTTTAGCTAATCCAGGAAAGCTAAAATACCCAAAGCTTTGTGTAATATTTTCTGTTTGCCCTTTATCATAAATTGCTTTAATCAAGAACACGGCTAATGGTGGTGCCATCAGATTGAGTACAGTACCACTAATGACATGGTCGGCATGAAAATTAATCGTTGCAACAGCATGCAAAAGTGAGAACAGCAAACCGACTACTCCTCCTACAATTAACCCCAACCATGGGGTCAATTTGCCGAAAGAAGTAGCAAAAGTTAAATTAAAAACCACTGCCGAAAAAGCTCCCATGGTCATGATTCCCTCAAGTCCAATGTTAGTGATTCCTGAATTTTCACTATACACTCCACCAAGAGCAGTAAAAATTAAGGGAGTTGAATATACAATGGTTGATGACACTATCAAAGATAAAATTGCAACTAAATTCATTATTGCTCTCCTTCAGTAATATGTGAGACTTTTTCTATATCTGGGGTTGAGCCTTTATCCTTAAATAACAAGCCAATTACATATTGAATGGCAACAAAGAAGATAATTGCAGCAATCACAATTGAAACTATTTCATAGGGGATACCGGCAATTGTCTGCATACCTAGACCACCAATTTTTAAAATAGAAAACAATAACGCAGCAAGCAATATACCAACTGCAGTACCACCACCAAGTAAGGCAACTGACAAGCCATCCCAGCCAATATCTAGGCTAGTTGTTTGCGTGAAGTAATTCTGATAAGTCCCCAGTCCCTGTACTACACCACCTAAGCCAGCAAAACCTCCGGATAACAACATCGAAAGGATAATATTCTTTTTAGTCGACATTCCAGCATAGCGACTGGCAAAAGGATTAGTTCCAACTGACCGAATTTCAAAACCAATCGTTGTCTTCTTCATCAAATACCAATAAAGAAAAACAGCAATTATTGCTAGAAAAATGCCAGCATTAATTCTGGAATCACCAAACATTGAACTTAACCAATTAATTTTCAAACTACCATTAGCTGAAATTGTTTTTGTTGTGTCAGTATCAATCCGCAAACGACTTGGCATAATTTGTTGCATCAAATACTGCGAAGAATAAAGCACAATGTAGTTAAACATGATGGTGGTAATAACTTCATTAGTTCCAAATTGTGCCCGTAACCAACCGGCAATACCAGCCACAATTGCTCCAGCTATTACACCCGCAACGATTGCTAGTGGAAGTAGCACAAACTTAGGCATATTAGGATTAGCTAACACAAGCCAAATCGAGGTTAGCCACCCTGCCTGTGCCTGACCTGGTAAACCGATATTAAAAAAACCAGCATTTGAAGCAATTGCGAAGCCAATCGCTGTGAAAATTAATGGTGTTGCTTCACGAATGGTTTCACCAAGCCCATTCATATTCCCCAGTGCACTCATAAACATTGATGAATATGCTTGTAGCGGGTTATAACTCCAAACGAGCATAATAACTGCCCCAACTAAAAAGCCCGCCAAAATTGAAATAATTAGTACTAAATTCTGTTTAGTCTTGGAAGTTACTTTAAGCAAAAGTTGTACCTTCTTTCTTAACTCCAGTCATTAATAAACCTAATTCCTTATCACTAGTATCATCTGGTTTAACTTCACCAGAAATATTACCATCATGTAAAACAATTATCCGATCCGATAGTTGCATAATTTCATCTAGTTCATACGAAATTAATAAAATTGCTTTTCCTTTAGCTCGTTGAGCTAGCAGTTGGTGATGAATATATTCAATTGCACCAACATCCAGCCCTCTTGTCGGTTGAAAAGCAATAATCAAATTACTATCTCGGCTCAATTCTCTAGCAATAATCACTTTTTGTTGATTTCCACCAGATAGATCACTCACTGGTGACTCAACTCCTGTAGTCCGAATGTCAAACTGGCTAACTAATTTTTGAGCATGCTGCTTTATCAAATCATGATTAAGTACATGATGGTGAGAATAAGGTTTTTTATAATATGACTGGATAGCTAAATTATCAGCAATTGAAAAGGGTAAGATTAAGCCAAACTTTTGACGATCAGCAGGAATACATGAAACACCTTTTTCGGTAATTTTACGGACTTCTTGATTAGTTGTTTCTTGGTCATCGATTAGAACATGACCCGAATCAATATGTGTTAAGCCGGTTAAAGCTTGTACTAACTCATCTTGACCATTACCATCAATACCTGCAACACCTAAAATTTCTCCCGCTCGTAAATTAAAAGATAATCCTTTTAAAGCAGGAATATTTTGCTTATTTTTAACATTTAAATTAGCAACTTTTAAAATTGTTTTACCAATTATGGCAGGAGCTTTATCTAATTGCATATTAACATGTCGTCCCACCATTAATTCAGCTAAGCGATTATTACTTACATCAGCAACTTTAAAATTACCAACACTTTTACCCGCACGAATAACACTTACTCGATCGGCTACTTGCTTAATTTCTTCCAACTTATGAGTAATTAAAATTATTGATTTACCTTCGTTAGCCAACCCATGTAATATTTGAATAAATTCAGTAATTTCTTGGGGTGTCAATACAGCTGTCGGCTCATCAAAAATCATAATATCTGCACCGCGATATAAAATTTTAAGAATTTCAACACGTTGCTGTTGGGCCACTGTAATTTCACTAACTTTTTTTAAAGGATCAACATTTAGATTATAACGTTGCGACAACTCTTTAATTTCCTGTTGTGCCTTCTTAAAATCTAACCTTAGCCCTTTAGTAACTTCATGCCCTAAAATAATATTTTCCAATACAGTAAAAGAATCCATTAACATAAAGTGCTGATGTACCATACCAATTCCTAATTTTTTAGCAATTGTCGGATTTTTAATGGTGACTTTTTCCCCACGAACAACTATTTCACCAGCAGATGGCGTAAGAAGCCCCGATAAAATACTCATCAAAGTAGACTTCCCAGCACCATTCTCCCCAAGGAGTGCTAAAATTTCACCTTTTTGCAAAGTAAGATTGATATCGTTATTAGCTTTAAAGCCATTAAAGTCTTTGACAATGTGGCGCATTTCAATTACGTTAGTCGTGTTTTTCATTTAGCCCTATTTCCTTTTATAAAAAACTCTTTGTATCCACAAAGAGTTTTTATTTTACCTAATTACTTTTTATTATTTCACCTTAACTCGACCAGATACAATTTGTGCCTTGGCTTTTTGCACGGCAGCCCAAGCCTTAGGTGACATACTTCCCTTAGTCACGGATACACCATTATCCTTTAAAGAATATACCAAATGTTTACCACCGGGGAACTTATCTTTTGCCGCTTGATTTGCAATTGACTTAGTTGCAACATCTAATCTTTTTAAAACAGAAGTTAGAGTAAAGTTACCTTTTGCCCATCCTTTGACTTGTAATTTCCTAGTTTTGCTTGATCAACATCAACGCCAACAACCCAGACTCTATGGCTAGCCAATCTCATTTGATTGTATGCTTTGGTCTCCTGAAAAACGCCATTTCCAGCTGAGCCAGCGGCATGAAAAATCACATCATATTTATTAGCATATAGCGATTGCGCCATTGATTTTGCCTTATCAGTTGCAGTGAAGTTACCGATGTATTGCTCGGTAACTTCAATTTTTTTATTTAGCGCCTTAGCTGTATCAGTAACACCTTGTTTAAAACCACTTGCAAAAGATTCAATTGTTACAGCCTTAGCTCCACCAATAAAAGCAACTTTATTCGTTTTAGTTGTATAGGCCGCCGCCACTCCAGCTAGATAAGCCACTTCATTACTTTTAAAAGTTACGGATGTAACATTTTTTTTTTGCTTGGTAATTATGTCATCAATGATAACAAAATTTTTCTTAGCAGCTGCCTTAACAGCATCTTTCAACATATAACCAATAAATTGTATCATAACCTGACTTAGCTGCTTGATCAAAATTTGGAGTAAAGTCAGTGGCACTATTAGATTCGAAATATTGATATCCGGACCCTTTTTGTAAATTATGCTCTTTACCGTAAGCTTTGAAGCCTGCCATGCGGCTTCATTAAAGGATTGATCGCTAATTCCGTTACTATCTGTAATCAGAGCAATACTATCTTTTTTACTCTGCCCAGTTGAACCTTGTTTTTTGCCTGTACAAGCAGTAAAAAGTAAGATAGCAAAAGTTGCCACAACCCCTAGTGATAATAATTTCGTAATTTTTTCCCCATGTTTATTATATCCTCCAAAAACACGAACTTTATAACTTTTATTTTATTATAAAATACGTTTAAGTTCAATATTTATCGTTTTTCAGCAGATATAAAAACAATTATCAATCAAAATACGAACTATTTATTTGGATGAATTGGTACCTTGATTTTATTTTTAATAATTTGTTCCCTTGCTGTACGTGAATATTCCCAAGCTTTACTATTGATTTGCCCACGTTCAATCGATACACCATTAGTATTTAAGCCATAAATTAGCTGCTTGCCGCTAGGGAACTTACCGTTATATGCGCGATTAGCAATATCATGAGTTGCAACATTTACTCCTGTAATTACAGAAGTTAAAACACAATTACTTTTCTTTCCGTCTTTATCTTTATAATTGCCAAGGTATGACTGGTCAACATCTACACCAATCGTCCAAACTTTTTTATTGGCAGGACGATTTTGGTTGATTGATTTAGCTTCTTGAAAAAGACCATTACCGGCCATCCCAGAAGCATGAAAAATAATATCAGCCTTTTTGGCATACATTGATTGTGCAATAGCTTTTTCTTTGTCAGCACTAGTAAAGTCACCAACATATTGATTTAATAATGTGATTTTTTTATTTAATTTTTTAGCTTGATCATGAACACCCTTGGTGAATCCGGCATCAAATAGATCAATAATATCGCCATGTGTGCCACCAATAAAACCAATCGTATTAGTTTTAGTTTGCGTTGCTGCAACTACTCCTGCTAAATATGCTGCCTGTTCACTTCTAAAATTAGCCGAGGCCACATTTTTTTGTCCCTTAATTACTTCATCAATGATAACAAAATTCTTTTTAGGATACTTTTTAGCTGCTGCACTAACCGCATCTTTCAAACTATAGCCAATGCCAAAGATTGTTTGGTAGCCCGACTTAGCTGCTTGATCTAGATTTGGTTCAAAATCAGCTGAACCGCTTGATTGAAAATATTGATAACCATTGCGACCTTGCTTTAAGCCATGCTCTTTGCCATAAGCTTTAAATCCGCGCCAAGCAGACTGGCTAAAAGAATTATCATTAACACCCGTTTGATCAGTAATTAATGCAATTGAATTTTTTGCACTTCCACTAGAATTACCATTCCCACCCTGTTTTTTACCTGAACAAGCAGTCAATGCAAGTCCAGTAAATAATGCGATGGTAGTAAAAGAAATAATTTTTTTGATTTTCATTTTATGACCTCCTTGATATTCCAATTAATAAAATATCAACATTTAGTGGCTATGTCAAAGTTACTATACAATATAAAGTGTTGATGTAGCAATGTTCTTGCTTTGGCATAAAACGTGTCATAGGTTGCCGATTAGGGTTTTTGTATGCAACAACTAAATTTTTTTATTTTTATTTTACGGTAAACAAAAACTGAGATTCTTATTTAAAATCTCAGTTTACTTACTAAAAATATTTATTAAACATTCCATTCAGCCATAAATTGATCGACAAACTTATGCATAAATTCAGTGCGTTTATGCGCTTCTTTTTTGCCACCAAGAGTATTCATTGTCTCTTCAAGCTGAAATAATTTTTCGTAAAAATGATTAATTGTTGTCTCAGTATGCTTACGATATTGGTCATGACTAATTAGCTTTTCTGGCTTGATATTAGGATTATAAATATCAATGCCATGCAATCCACCATAGGTAAAAGCACGTGCAATTCCCATAGCACCCAGACTTTCGAGTCGATCTGCATCTTGAACATATCTACCAGACAATGGTAACTGATAATGATGTTCAATATTTTTAGAAAATGACATATGTTGCATTGTAAACAAAATATCTTGAATTTCTAATTCCGTAAACTTAACCTGCTTCAACACAACTTTTATTTGCTGGAGTACAGTTGCTGGATTACTACAAATTTTTTCATCAATTGTATCATGTAAATAGCCTGTTGCTTGAATAATAGCTATTTTTCGGCTAGCCAGGTCAGCAGTCGGGTTATCTTGCAAATAAAGTTGCCGTGCCAAATGAGCTACACGTTGACCATGATAAAAATCATGACCTGTTTTTTCATTTTTCAATTTTTCTTTAACAAAACAGATTACTTTAGTTATATCCATAAAATCAACTCCTTTATCACTAAGCCGCTTCCCAGATTTGAACTGTGGGACCTCCTCCTTACCACGGTGGTGCTCTACCTGCTGAGCTAAAGCGGCATATTTATTGTAACAAAAAAGTATTCACATAGAACGAGAATACTTTTTTATCTTAATTATTCATTATGTGCTATATATTTTACTGCTGTGCCATAGGCGACAACTGATTGCATGTCATTACCGATTGATCCTGAATCATAGCGCATCATTACCACCGCATCTGCTCCCAATTCTTGTGCTGATTCACGTAATCTGACCATTGCCTGTTCACGTGACTCTTCCAGCATTTTGGTATAACTACGAATTTCTCCACCAACCATTGACTTTAGTCCTGCACCAAAATCTTTCAAAAAATTTTTGGATTGAGTTGTTACTCCAAAAACTTCACCAATGATTTCATATTCTTTACCAGGTATCTTCTCTGTTGTTGTAACTAGAATTGCTTGGTTATTCATACTTATCTCCTAAGATTATATTTAATAATATAAAGCTATATCACTAAATATGATTATGAATAAATAACTATAATTTGTCAATTACAGAGCTATTATAATTTTAATCATCGCCTGTTGCTAGCCTTGCTGCTATTTGTGGTGGCATTAAATTAATCTTAGCTATATCTTTAAGCTTAACCCATTCTGGATGATAGATGTTAGTACTACTTGACCACTTTCTTTCTTCACCTTGGATTAATGGGGCCCTAATTAATTTGGTTGTCGCTTTAAAAAAAATTTGTTTTTCGTCTTGGTCTAATTGATATAGCAGAGTTAAATCTCGAGCTGCTAACTTAATCCCTAGCTCTTCTTTAAGTTCCCGAAGGGCCGTTTCACTGGCTGCTTCTCCCTTGTGTGCTCGACCACCTGGTACTACCCAATAATCACGCTTATTAATGCGGTGAATTAATAAAACAGCTTTTATCGTTGGACAAATAAAGGATAACCCGTGCTCGCATTTTTTTCCTTTCTATAAATAAAATGCCTGCTAATAACAGCCATTTCACTTAATTTTAACCCTTAATTTTGACTAACGTATACTTTTTCTTTCCTTTACGAACGATTACATATTTACCGTTAAATGCTTGACTTGGATCTACGCTGAAATCAAGTGACTGCTTTTTTTCACCATTAATATAAATTGCTCCATTTTGAACATCTTCGCGGGCTTGACGCTTAGAAGATTCAATTTGAGTCTCAACTAAAAACTCAATAATATTTTTGCTTTCAGAAGTTGCTGTAGCCATCGGAGCATGCTTAAGCCCTTGCTCAATTTGCTTAACCGTTAAGTTTTTAATCTCACCAGAAAAGAGGGCAGTAGTAATCGTTTCTGCTTCCGTTAATCCTGCTTCACCATGAACAAATTTTGTTACTTCTTTAGCTAATACCTTTTGCGCTGTTCTCTTCCAAGGCGCCTTTGCTACTTGTACCTCTAGTTCTTCAATTTCTTCATGGCTTAAAAATGTAAAGTATTTCAAATATTTAACTACATCACGGTCATCTTGATTAAGCCAAAATTGATAAAATTCATACGGACTGGTCTTTTCTGGATCAAGCCAAACAGCACCACCTGCTGATTTACCAAATTTAGTCCCATCGGCTTTCAGCATTAACGGTATAGTCAAGCCAAATGCAGGTTGCTCTGAACCGGACAATTTATGAATTAAATCGATGCCCGCTGTGATGTTACCCCACTGATCACTTCCGCCAATTTGCATCTGCACATTATGATCTTTATTCAGGCGATAAAAGTCAATTGCTTGAAGTATTTGGTATGAAAACTCCGTAAAGGAAATACCATTTTCCAAACGGCTAGCGACTACATCTTTACTCAGCATATTATTCACCTGAAAATGTTTTCCATAATCACGTAAGAAATCGATTAAACTTATTTGATCTAACCATTCTGAATTATTTACAATTTCAAAATTAGCAGTACCAAACAATTTTTCCATCTGCTTAGTTAAAGCTACTTCATTTTGATGAAGCTTCGCTGGGCTTAATAGTACCCGTTCTGATTTACGTCCAGACGGATCACCAATTGAACCTGTTCCTCCTCCAATTACAATTACTGGATGGTAACCAGCCAGTTGAAACCTCTTAAGAATCATGAACGGAATTAAATGTCCAATGTGGAGCGAATCACCTGTTGGATCTGTACCACAATATAATGCAAAATCATCGTGATCTTGCAAATATTTAGTTAAGCCGGATTCATCCGTTTGTTGATTAATTGCCCCGCGCCATCTTAAATCTTCTAAAATGTCAAAGTTTGCCATCTTTTTCCTCCAAAAAAAAATCCCTAGATTCTAAAATAGAATCTAGGGACGACTAAATTACTTTTCTTAGCCGTGGTACCACCCACGTTTACGCTCAATATAGCGCCTTAACTGAAGTCGATATTGGAACTACCCAAATCTGTATTTTGCAACCTTCAACCTGCCTAGCTCACACCAAATGCTAGTTCTCTGAACCCTGAATCAAAGTGCTACTTAAATATTATAACGTGATCATACTAATTTTTTTTTAATATGTCAACAAAATTATTTTTACTTGTAAAAGCCCTTGATCTTTAATCCATAAGCTTTTCCAGCTGTCATATCATACTGAATTGTCTCATAATCAGCAAGTAATTCTTGTTGTTTTTTAGTCAAATACTTGGGATCAATTACTTGTCCCTTTCGACCAATTAATTCAAATCCTTTGTCCCCTTTAAAATTAATGGTAATTGCTGGCAATTTTTTATGAACTTCTGTTAACAACGCTTGATAAGGAGTAACTTTTGAATCGGTCTGCTCTAGCATCATAGCAATAAAGTCACTCGAGCTAACAAAATTATTGGCCTTACGCGGTAATCTTAGCTTTGCACCATGAGCACGCGCATATTTGTTTGAGTAAATGAAGTAACGCGTTGAATGCATCTCTACTGGATATTTAGCAGTGTAACTTTGTGAAATAATACTTGGATAATGATCTCCATAAAAGACTAGTGTAATTGGTTTTTTGATTTTATCAATTTCACCAATAAACTGTTTTACAGCCTTATCCGTATATTGCGTTCCTTTAACATATGTTGCCATTTGCTCACGAACAGCCGGTGTATTAAATAGTTCGCCAGAAATTTTGCCAATGTATTCATTATTAGGATACCAATTATTATACGGCATATGGTTTTGAATCGATATCAAATTGATAAATTGTCCACCACTACGTGAATTAATCTGGTGTAAGCCATTGGCATAGGTAGTAAAGTCTGAATTATAACCACTCTTACCTAATTTCTTTTGACCAATAACTTTATATTTAGACCCAGTATAGACGAATTTATCAAACTTAAACCGGTGGTAATCCTCTCTTCTTGAATAATACGTACCGATAAATGGGTGGACCGCAGATTTATAATCAAAATTCATACCGATGGTTGGATAAAAATCAAAATTAGGTACGATTTGGACATATGGGGTCAAAGTTGATTTAAACATTCCCATGTTTAAACCGGTTAATGTTTCCCATTCCATATTCGCTGTACCACCACCATAG
Organism: Lactobacillus sp. ESL0237; assembly: GCF_003692985.1. NCBI lineage: Bacteria > Bacillati > Bacillota > Bacilli > Lactobacillales > Lactobacillaceae > Lactobacillus > Lactobacillus sp. ESL0237. Next base: position 236,621 of record NZ_REHE01000010.1, read on the forward strand.
CCAGCACTAAGCATCGTACCATATGAAGAACGAGACTTCATTGATTCAATAAACTTAACTGGATTTGAAACAGAGTGGTCAAATCTAATAGTTGGGAAAGTATTAGGATCCACAAAACTTTCACTTAAGTTAAAAACAATTGTCTGCTTATGTAAATCATTCTTACGCGTTTTATTAATTCTATCTGCAACCTTAGCATATTTATTACTTAAAGTCTTAATTGATGAGGCTGAATAATTATCCGGTTGATCCATAATTTGTAAATCAATATAATTTAGAAAATTTAATACCGGACCATTGACTTGAATATCACGTTCAGGGTTGCGGAATGTTTGCTTATTATCAAAACCTCGATTAACGTGGTAGATTGCACCACCATCATGATTAAAACGAAGTGGGGTCATAAACAGTAATAAACTAACTAAGGCCCAAATACCGCGGCGTTTCCAGGAGCCTCTTTTCTTAATCGGAAACTTAATTTCTAAAAATACATCAAGTAAGATCACAAGTAAAATTGCAAGTAAAATTACAATTACAGTTGTTTTACCAACCATTGGAAGCAAAGTTTTCCAATTTACAATTTCACTTATTTCAGTTGGGTAGATTGGTTCACCACGCAATAATAATTTAATCTTATTCGCTACTGCCCAGCCAATTGCAATTAAACTAACTAATGTATTTGAGGTCCAATACCGTGTAGTTACAAAATAAAATACTGAAAATAGGGCATCAAGTAAAATAGTAGTTAAAACAATAGCGAAGAATCTCGTCCCCAATAAGTAAACAATGGCATTAATTGTCTTAGCGGTACTGATTTGAATTCTGAGATTATCTGATTCAATTAAAAATGAGCCAAAACTCAGAAGATAAAACCAAGCCCAGGTCAATAAGTTAACTCGATTAGAGATAATAAACTTAATAAAAACAGACCACAGTTTTTCACAAATTTTTGCTAAATTAGATTCATGATCAAGATAAGTAATTACTCGCTTAAAGGGGTTAAACTGAAACAAATAGTGCTCAAGAATTAGATCCCATATACCAATAATTACTAAGACGGCAATAATCACCAATAACTTATTAATAGTTGAAGAACCAGTAAACCGAAAAGAACCCATAAATTTTGCCGAAATTGGTGCATCCATGAGTATAATTAATGGGACAAATAAACGCATTTGCTTAGTATTAAAGGTCAGAATAACTTTCTTAAATAGTAAGAAAATCGCCACTACCATTAAAAACATAAATGGTGATGAGGGATTGTTCAGGAATTCACGATTCCAATCACCGCCGCCATTACCAGCGACAATTTGTGACCAATAGACTGCATCAAAGCCAGGTACACCTATCAAAACAACAACCAGTGATATTAACCCACCAGTGACTATTAAACTTAATGCTTTACCATTAATTGGCACCTGAGCTAAAAACATACCCCAAGCAAAAAAGAGAATTAAGTATAAACCATAAATTGAATATTGAAATGTAAGATTACCTGCACTAAGAGCAAAGCCAAAAATAGTAAGCAAGCTTAAGATGAGCCAGTTCTGCTTGCTTGTTAATTTATGTAACAAATCGTACAAATGTGACTGAACTAATAAACTGAAAAACAATCCCGCAAACAAAACTGAAGTACTTGCAATAATCGGAAATAACATGCCCCATATGCGCCACATATTAAAATGACCAGGTAACTTGCAGAAAAAGAGGACATAATAAATGATAAGCGTTGCACTAGCCATTAGCCAATACTTAAAACTTTCACTTACACTCAATTTTTTTCTACTATATACTGCTCCAAAAATCATTGGCACTATTATCAGAGTCATATTATGTAACATATCAGGCATAAAACGGATGAATGAATAGTGTGTTCTAGTAGCAATTCCCTTCAAGTTGAACATTTGGATCAACATGAAAAGAGCTGCAACCAGTAAGCAAATAATCTGTGCAACTGTTAAAGACTTTTTATTTTTATTCATATTTCTAGTATATATCCCTCACTAAAAATGATGTTATTAACCAGTATCTATACTTTTTACAACTATTTATAATCGTTTATGTATAAACATGGCCTTTGTAACTTGCAAATCAACTAGCAAAGCAGTACTTGCTAAACTTAACTGTAGCTACTGCTGCTCGATTATAATAAACTCAGGTACTTATCCCCAACACTCGGAGTTTATGCCTTAAAATTACTAATATTAAACCTATACACACGCAAGAAAGTGTTAATGATGCTATAAATATCATTAATTATCACCTTCTTCCTGTATTTGATCCTGATAATCCTGAAATATAGTATAAACTTGATTTTCAGGATCATTAAAGTCAAAGCCGCGCTCTTTATTACGTTTGTTCTGATAAGTCTCATTATTATCAATCAATTTAGCCTTTAAACCCAATTCCTGGCGCAAACAATCCGAAACTCGCTGTAATTCCTCAGTTGATTGGACTTGATAAGAAGCATCGTGAATTGTGGCATTATGACCATGAAGATAATCATTTTGCGCCTTCTTAGTCGAACTGCGATAGTTAAGTGCAATTTGCTGCAGAGCATCAAAAGGAAGATTTGTTTTAACATTACCTGAAACTGAAGTTAACACTGAATCAAGCTTTGTCAAAGTACTAGGTGAAACTGTTTTTTCTATAAGTGTCGTAATTACTTGTCGTTGGCGTTTCTGGCGACCATAATCTCCTTCTGGGTCATCATACCTCATTCGCGAATATGCTAAAGCACCACCGCCACCCATATGGGTTAACTGTCCCTTCTTAAAAGCATATCCGCCATACTCAAAGCTAAGCAGTGGCTTCAATTTGATGCCACCAACATAACGTATTAAGCGCATGATTCCTTTCATATTAACTAAAGCATAATATTTAATTGGCACATTAATTAGCTTAGAAACACTAGCCATTGCCATTTTGGCGCCACCAATCGAATAGGCAGCATTAATTTTTTCTACCTGAAAGTTTGGTGTACCAATCATCTGTGCCATTGTATCTCGTGGTACAGACATTAAAGTATATTGCTTCTTTTTTGGATTAACTACTGCAACAATAATAGTATCAGTATTACCCACCTCATCAGTTCGATCCAAAGCTCCGGTATCCGTACCCATCAATAAAATTGCAAATCGATTCTTCCCATTAAATTCTCCATGCTTAATTTGCACATGGGCACTATTATCATAAGTACTATCAACAGCCTTTTTAGTTCGAAAATAGAGATAGGCCGAATACGCTACAATTACAAAAACAATGATGCTAAGGAGTAAAATTAAGGCATATCGCCTTTTTTTGTAATCCTTTGCATGTCTTTCAACCCGACTTTTGCGTGGATGATTATGATTGTGATTCATATTTCTTTACTTACCCAATTTAATTATACAATGGATATATTATAGCAAAAAAAACAAGCCGTTGTCGGCTTGACTCTGATATCTTATTAAAAACATTAAATTGTTTACGTTAATAACAATGATAGACCAAATTCTTCACCATGATCTTTTTCTAATTCTGCTTGTTTCATGGCAGCAACAATTTGATTGTTTTTTACTGCTAAGGCAAGACTAGACGAGATACACTGTAATTTAACAGCATTCTTGCTTAAAATAACTTCATTTACCTTTTCTACTTTTGCCCAACCAGCAGGTATATCAACTGCTAAAGACAAAGAAAATGGCATAGTTTTATGGGAATTGTTTTTCAAGTAATATTTAATATCAACCCGATTGCCTTCAACAGTATAAGTTAAAATTACCTCAAAATGATAAGGAAATTTCTTATAACTTGAATTGTCATCAATCAAAGCCAGACTTATCCTTGAATCACCTTTATCAACAATTGTCCAAGGTAGAAGTTCTGCTAAATTTTCATTTTGATTTTCGCCAGTAAAATCAACTATCAGGTTCCTTTGCAGATCATCATCTTTAAAATAATCGATTTGATCATTTTGAGATATAAGATTAACTAACCTTGCCCTTTTTTCATCGATTGCAATACGCAAAATCGAACTTTCAATTATTTGCATAGCTTACTCCAAACTTTCTTCTCATACAAAAAAATATCACTTAACTAGGCTTGATGTCAATCATGGGAAACGAGTACCCTAGCTTCACTATGACAAAATAACAATGATACAATAATAAAAAATTATTATTATCAAAGAAAATATTTTATATAAATAGAATAAAATATTAGCAAAATCAGTTCTAATATATTATAATAACATTGTTCCCGAGAATTATAAAAATCAGTTTTTGGAACAAGTTAATAAAAAGAGCACCCCTATAATAGGGGTGTTTTTTTGCTTATAATTTCCCAAGCAATCACTAATTTTTTTATCACTAATAAGTTTACATTTTATAGTTACTATTGCTGTTTGAGAAATACAAATAATTAATCAAAACACAAGATAATATTTCAAATAAAAACACCACAATTAATCTCTATTATCTCAAAACATGAGATAAATTAACATCAAATTGTAGTGCTTTAAATAAATATAATATTTTTAATTTAATCTTTTCTAAACAAACGCCAACCGCTTAAAATTACAGTTACTAAACAGATAATCATCGAAATAATGAAAACAACATGCATGCCATAAATAAAAATTTCGGGTTGTTTCGGTAAATAGGCCGTTACTCGTGCGCCCTTAGCATGACTCATTGCTGCAAAAAGAACAGTAGTTGCACTCGATATTCCAATTACCATCCCCAAATTTCGTGAAAGTGAATTAATACTGCCAGCAATTCCTAAATCTTTTTGCTCAACTGAACTCATTACTAATGAATTATTAGGTGAAGTAAAAATACCACTTCCTAGTCCCATAATTGCAATGCTACCAACAAATAACCAAATCGAGGAATTAAGATTACATAGTGAGTAACAAATTTGACTAACTAATAAAAGAACTAGACCAATGAAAGTTAACAATTTTGGATTCATTTTATCAGAAAGTGCACCAGCAACTGGAGCCGCAAAAAATTGAACTATTGGTAAAATCATCAAAATATAGCCTGTTTGACTTGGCGCTAAATGACGCGCATTCTCCAAATAAAATGGAGTAACTACATTAAAAAAGAAGTTAGTAATAAAAACTAAAAGTGCACATAATAAACTTACTGAAAAATCAGGATTTTTAAACAACTTAAATTGTAATAATGGATTTTCAGCGTGGTTTTCAATTGAAACAAACCATATAAAGCTAATAACACCAACTAATAGCATTGCTAAAACTGGTAAAGACGTAAAGCCAAATTGTTGTCCTAAGAAAATGCCCCCAAACAACGTAATCATTCCCAAGGCAAAGCTAAATGACCCCATTTTATCAAGGCTTGAAGTAGTGAAGGTAATATCCTTAGGAAGGTAAATTGCACCTATTAGTGCAGCAACAACCCCAACCGGAACATTCAGCCAAAAAATATATGACCATGATAGCTTACTTAAAATAAGTCCGCCTAAGCCTGGACCCGCAATTGATCCTAGAGCAACAAAAGATCCTATTGTTCCTAGTGCTTTGCCGCGTTCCGTTGCAGGAAAGATCTCCGTAATAATACCATTATTAGTGGCCATAGTCATTGCAGCCCCGATTGCTTGGAGAGCTCTTGCTACAAGTAAGAATAATAGACTTACTTTAATTCCTGACAGCAAAGATCCAGCAATAAAAAAAATTGCTCCAAAACGAAAAATTTTAATTTTTCCGTGAAGATCACTTAACTTACCGAAAAACAAAATAAAACTACAAACAACGATTAAATAAAGTGAAGCAACCCATTCTGCTTGACTCATTGGTATATGTAAGTCGTTGCTAATTACTGGCAAAGCAATATTGACAATTGTTCCGTCAAGCGTAGACATAAAAGTAAAAAGACCTACAGCTACTAATATCCACCAGCGATTTTTTTGTACTTTTTGATCATTTTGGTAACTTAAAGTTTCCGTCATTTCTACCAGTCTCCTTAGTTTTTAATTTTGGTTAGGTACCTTATAAGATTAAATTATACACTTTATTTTCACTAATGCAAACTAATCAAAAGCGACCACCTTATTTCCGTGGCCGCATTCTTTTTAATATTTGTTAGTCCAATTAACAGTAAGCTAAATTAATACTTTTTAACTACTATTTTATTTAAAAGCATAATAAAATTTGTCGTACTTCTCGAATAGATTTAGCTTTAAGCAAGCGCAAAACATTTTCCTTATCCCTAACTATATCGACTAGTTGTTCCAAAGCCTTCTCATGTTCACGTTTCATTCCTGGTGATAGGACAAACATACAGGTCACGATTTCTTTTTGTTGACAAGCTTCTATTACTAAAGGATGATCTAGTAAAATTAACACTATACCTGCTTTTTTACTACTAGTATCAGGTGCAGCATGTGCTAAAAAGATATTATTAGCTATCAGCATATACGGTCCATATTGCTGAATTAAATGTATAATCTTTTCGCAATAATATTCATCGATAATTCCGTCTTGCTCTAAGATCTCACATCCAAAATGCAGCACGTCCTGCCAATTCCAATCATCATTATTATGTAAAAACTTGATATGATTTGCAGATAACAGGTTACTTAAAGTTGGTAAATTATAATGAACAGATTTTTGATTTTTTGGAAAAATAAAGCGATCTAAGCTCATTCTTAAGCCATTTTCATCTTTAACATCTGCATACTCATTGATGATAGAGACTAAACTATTAACAGCACTTTCATTATGCTCAATTTTACGTGGGATTTTTTGGCGTAATAATTTTTCAATCGCACTTTGATCATGCTTGGTCAAAACAGCCCTAACATTTACAACTGGAATAGGATATACGGTATCAGTTAAATTAGCCGTACTAATAATTAATTTTGCTTGATAAGACCGCTTAAAAATTTGCGGTAAATCACGAATTTCTAGTGGTAAAGAAAATTTTATCAATGGATACATTTTACTGAGTTCTTGATAAAGCATAGCAGATGTACCTATTCCACTAGAGCAAACAACTAAAACATCTGCTAGTGCTGCTCGTTGCAACTTGTCCATATCTGAAAAATCTTGATAATTTTTATGGCTAACTGATCCAAAATACAAGTATATTAAAGCAACTTCATTGCTTGGTAATTTTTTATGTAAGAATTGTTCAAGTGGTGCACATGCAACTGCCGTAAATTTAACCAATTCTGGATACTGCCGTTTGATTTCATCTACTTCATTTGAAGAAAATGGTAAATCAAACTTCACTCGGAAAAAGGTGGCATACAAATGGTTACATAAAACTTGAGTAAATAATTTATAAGAAATTTTTTGCTCTGTTAATTGCTCATAACGAAAAATAATTTCTTGGGCAATACTATCTAAATTATGGTATAAATCAGCCTTAACACAATTAACTTTAGTAGCTTGTGAACACAAAATAAATTTACTAAGAAAAACTATTTCACCTCTAGGCAACTTTTTTCCAATTAGTGATTGTAATATTTTTTCACAGGTAAATAAAACATTGGTTGTATTAATTTTTATCCACTCTAAGTCTGCTGTGCTAGAAACACATAATCCATGCTCAATCCGCCATCTTGTAAAAGTTAACAAATATGCTAACTGTTCAATAGAATTTTCCGAAAAAGTCATTTCTAACTGCTTTTGCGCAGTACTAATTATTGTCTTAGCTTCAGTAATTGAAAAATCCAAATGTTTGATAAACTTAAAAACCAGCTTATTTTGATAAAGCAGTAATTCGTATATTACTCTTCGTATTGTCGACTCATCACTAATAATTCGATGCCCGAATCTAGAACTAGCGATTTCGAGTTGCGGAAAACGCTCATTAAGTGCTTTAAAATCCTTAATGATTGTATTACGTGAGCAGGAAAATTTTCTTGCCAATACATTAATTGAGCAATATTTGTTTTCCCCGATTAGCATCAAAACAATCATTATTTGTCGATCAGCGGCGTTGACACTTTTAATTTGACTATACCTAGATATGGTCTCTATTATCCCCGTATCAGCCAACAATTTCTTTTTTGTCTGATTAGTAATTTTATAACCATATTTAGGAACGTTAATGATTTCGTCTAAATTATTTTGACGCAAAGTTTGATTAATTAATTTTAACCAATTAAAAGCTGTTCGCCGCGAAATACTAAAAGTTTCTAAAATTTCTTTTAAACTTACAAAACTAGGGGATTTAACCAAATAATTTAATAGCCTTTTTGCCTTAACGGAACTGGCAGAATTGCTTGTCATCATGTTAATCACCCTTCAAATTTTAGTATCTTAGCAATTTGACAAAATAAAACTAAAGACCCAATTTGTTAACTACTTCATCGATGACATTTTCAACACCAATATTTGTTAACAATGGTAAGCCATTAATTACTGGTGTATGGATAGCCTCATTATCATATTGAGTTGTGGTAATCACTAGGTCGTAGTCATTAGCCAATGATTCGACTTGGGCCACAGAAGACTGACCTAAAGTATATTCAGCTGCAGAAATTCCTCGATTAGCTAATTCTTCTTGTAACTTATTCATTGCCGACGTACTTGTAACTACCCCAGCTCCACAGGCAACTAAAATTTTTTTCATAATATATTCTCCTTAATTTTACTTTTTATCTTGAATAGCAACTTCTCTACGCTTTTCTTCTGCAATAATCTTTGTTCTATTCCACCAACAAAGGCCAATAATCAAAAGCAACCCAACTGCATATGCAATTAACTTATATGGAGCTACTTGCACAATTAGCCACGGATATGGATTAGAGCCATAATCAATACTTGAAATTAAGGATGATCCTTTAGGAATAGTAAAATGAGCTGCCCTTGCGCTGCTAGTAACCAATGGTGCCAAATCCGTGCCTATCCATAATCCTAAAACCACATTAACTGCACCAATAATAAATGACCTAAAGAAATCACCATGAGTGATTGAAACAATTAATGGAAACATAAAGACAAAGCCGACTAAACCAATTGTGGGTAAGAATTTATTACCTGGTAAAATAAAAGCAAATAATAATGCTACCGGAATCATCAAAGTAGCACAAGCTAACACAACAGGACTACCAATTCCCACAGCAGTATCCATTCCGATATAAATTTTTCTTTTGCCAGAAAACTTTTTTTGAATAAAAGATTGAATTGCATCGGAAACTGGAACTACTCCCTGCAAAAGTAAAGCAGCCATTTTGGGCGTAATGATCATTACTGCAGACAAAGTAACTCCCATCAGCATTATCTTCCCTAGCTTCGTAGCCACAGTGATGCCTGGAATAAACCCATATGCCAAAATTCCAATAATAATCCCAATAGCAAATCCTAGGAGCGTCGGCTCACCCCACGAGCCAAACTTTTTATTAAAATCTTTAGCATCCATATGAATCTTATTAACACCAGGAATCTTATCCATCACCCAGTTAAGAATAACCGCAATAGGTACAAATGAACCTGCATAAGCATGTGGAATTGAAATTCCTGGTAATCCTAAATATTTCTCTGAAAGCGGCGCAGTTCTATCCGCAGTAACCATAATGACAATCATATTTACACTGGCTAAAAATAAACTGAGCACAATATCTTTAGTTAAGGCATAAACTAATGAGCCACTAAAGGCAAAATGCCAAAAGTCCCAAATATCAACATCAATCGTTGATGTGGTCTTAGTTACTAACATTAAAACGTTAATTGCAATTCCTAGCGGAATCATACTTACACCTACTGCCGTACCATAGGCAATCGCTGATGCTGATGGCCAACCAACATCAATTACTTGTAAATTCAAATGCATAACTTGAATCATATTCTTAATTGCTGGATTCATAACATCAGTTAAAATTGAAACAGTTGCGTTTAATCCAATAAAACCGATTCCGACCATTAATCCACCTCGGAGTGCTTTAGTAAATGGTACACGGACACATAGGCCAAAAATCAGCATAATAATTGGAATTAAAACAGTTGGACCTAAGCCAACAATATACATAATGAAATCAATTATCGGTTTCACAATAATTCCTCCCAAAATAAATTTTATCTAAATATGTTCAGAAATGACCTGATACAGTTTTTGATTACTAGTGATGCCCTTAAGTTGTTTTAATAGTTTTTGATCTTGAAACAAGGCCATTAATTTTTGTAACATTTCTACTTGACTATGTGGATTTTTTAATGCCAACATTACTACAATTTGAACCCTTAAAATCTCATCTGTTATTGCCATATTATGAAATTCTATCGGTTGAGCCAAAGTAGCAAATGTAATAGCTGCTTCATTAACATAATCAACATCTGTATGGGGGATTGCTACTGCGATTTCACCGCTAGGCAGGCCAGTAGGGTGAAGTAGCTCTCGCTCTTTAACTGCTTGTTCAAAAGAAATCTTAACTTTACCCTTATTTTCTAGTTTCTGTGCTAAATAATGAATAATTTCATCACTACTAGTTGCTTTTACATGGGCAAAAACCAAGTCTGGTTCTAAAATTTTCATTTATTCACTCCTTTCTTTATTTTATAATTTAAGCACTTACATAGTTATTATATAAGTAACTGTTACCATTAAATTCCAGTGCAATTACTGCACCAATTAAATTATGCTTATGTGCACGTTAAAGGTTAAAATCACGCTAAAGAGAGTTACTAACTAGTTTTAAATAAATAAAACACATCACTAAAGATGTGCTTTATTTATCATGATTTTTAGCGATTACAAAAGAGACTTTATTAATCAAAATTAATAATAACAACCAAATATTCCATTTTGGTAAACCTAGCCTTTTGTATTACAATTAAAATAATTTATAGAAAGAAGATGTAATCATGTGGCTAATTTAAGTTGAACAATAGCGATGCAATTACCAATTAAATTTTTAAAGAAAGGATAAGAGGCTTAAATGATTAATAATATCCCTCAACCAATCAAAACATTTCTCGCTGGCGTCAATTTAAATGATCCCAATTTTGATTATTATATGACTGAGCTCGCTAATTTAGCCACAGCTGCCAATTTAGATGTGGTTGGTCAAGTACGCCAAAATGCTACTCAAGTAGTCACAAGTACTTATTTAGGTATTGGAAAAATTAATGAAATTAAAAACATAGCCCATGGTTTGAAAGCACAAGTGTTAATACTAAATGATGAACTGTCACCTATGCAAATCCGTAATTTAGAAAAATTAACAAAATTGCGGGTCATTGACCGGACAGAACTGATACTTGAAATTTTTGCGAGTAGGGCGCGGACTAAACAAGCTCAATTGCAAGTTAAACTGGCTCAGCTACAATACGAATTGCCCCGATTGCATCCATCAGAAAACAATTTAGATCAACAACGTGGTGGTAGTTTGGCCAATCGTGGTGCAGGTGAATCCAAATTAGAATTAAATAGAAGAACTATTGGTAAACAGATTGCGGCTATTAAGCGCGAACTAGAGCATGTTACAAAGCAAGAAGCGATAAAGGCTAAACGCCGTAATCAAAACCAAATTCCTAAAGTGGCATTAGTCGGCTACACTAATGCAGGTAAATCTACTACAATGAACGGTTTACTTACAAAATTTTCCCAAGAAAATGAAGCTAAGCAAGTTTTTGTTAAAAATATGCTTTTTGCAACTTTAGACACTAGCGTACGCCGAATTCAATTAAATAATAATTTTAGTTTTATTCTTTCAGATACAGTGGGATTTATCTCAAAATTACCACATAATTTAATTGAGTCCTTTAAGGCAACATTGCAGGAAGTAAAGGATGCTGATCTCTTAATCAACGTTGTCGATGCCACTGATCCCAACATGCTACAAACGATTCATACTACACAAGCGGTCTTAGCCGAGATTGGTATAAAAGATACACCTATGATTACTGCTTATAATAAAGCAGATAAAACTGAACGTGACTATCCACAAATTGAAGGGGATAATCTTTTATATGCCGCCACTAGTCAAGCTTCTATTACTGTCTTAGCTCAATTAATTACTCAACATCTCTTTGCAGCATACCAAAAAGTAGAATTACTTATACCCTTAACTGCTGGTAAAATATTGGCCCAGCTTCACGAGCAAACACAAATAATTGACGAAGAGTACCAATCTGATGGGGTCCACTTACATGCTCGTTTAACACCAGATAAAAGTTTACAATTTAAAAAATATATAATTTAAAATTTTACACAGAAGAACCAATTCCTATTTAAGCAGTAATTGGTTCTTCTTTACTCGCTAGAGATTTAGAAAACAGTCTAAATTAAGACAGACATTCTATTTAAACGATAAATTACATATTCAATTTTAAGATAACTAAATTTAGTAATTTTTAGGCAATTAAAAAATTACCCGCTTAGCCACACATGGATAAAAATATGAACTAAGCACTTGTTGAACTACTCCTTGCTCAGGGGTTGCGGCATGAATAAATTGATTATTACCTATATATATACCTATATGATATGGGGCATTGACCGCACCCCAATAAAGTAAATCTCCTGGCTTAAGCTTATCCATTGAAACTGTACTGCCAACTTTTACTTGATCTGTTGTAACACGGGGTAACTTAACTCCACCAACTTGATTATAAATATACTGGACTAACCCAGAACAATCAAAATTATTCGGACCGTTACCACCCCACACATAACCTTTGCCGACTTTAGCTTTAGCCATATCAACTACTGCTTGTATTCGTTGCGCTGCATTGACCATGTTCTGTGTATTTAGCCCACGATTATTTTTTGGCTTGTTGGTAGGTACCACTAACTGCTGCTCAACTTTTTGTCCTTTTGTTTTTTTATGGTTTTTGATTCCTTTACTTACTTTATCTGTCAGTAGATGTAATTGTTTTTTATTATTTGGCTTTTCTTTTTCAAGATCTATCGTATAACGTGCTTCAATCCACTCATTTTCGCCAATTTTATACCACAGACGATCTTTACGATCGATTGCTATTTCTGCAACATTCCATTTACTATTATTTTTGGCACGAAAAGTAATTAATTGTCCACCTTCATAATTAGTCCAAATTTTTACGCCCTTACCAGGTAAATAATTAATTTGAACACGTTTAATTGGGGCTTTCATAGTTGTAGCATTGACCGACTTAAGTGGTGCAACTACAGTTACTCCAGCCATAGTTAGTGTAGTTGCCAGTCCCATTTTCCAAAAATTACGCTTCATTCAAGTCAATTCTCCTTTAATAGCATGAAAATGATTAAAAAAATAACATTAGACTTTATTTTAATTGCTTCAGCTATTTAATCAAGTCTACTTACTTAAATGATAACAAAAATTTTAGAGATCATGTTATCTAATTTTTGAATTAGCACTAAAAAACACTTAAAAAATTATTTTAAGTGTTTTTTTATTATTTTATTTTTAGTCAAGCACGCGCTTAGCAACTGAAGGATAGAAGTAAGAACTTAAATTTTCTTTAACAACGCCTTGTGTAGGAGTTGCCGCATGAACAAACTGATTATTACCAACATAAATTGCCACATGATATGGAGCACTTGCTGAACCCCAAAATAAAAGATCACCTGGCTTTAGATTTTGCATTGAAACTTGCTTACCTTGTTTAACTTGAGAATAGGTTGTACGACTAATTTCCTTGCCAGCCTTACTATAAACATATTGCGCTAAACCAGAGCAGTCAAACGCGTCAGGGCCATTACTTCCCCACACGTATGCCTTACCAACTGCAGCTTTAGCTAAATCAGCAACCCTTTCCCCTTGCGAAGAAGCCTGTACATAAGCTGTTGCGATTCCTTTACCAACTTTTTTCTTTAATTTTTTAGTATAGCATGCCTGAATCCACTGGTTTTCCCCAATTTGGTACCAGGTTTGTCCAGCCGCATCGACTGCATCACTGATGACATTTACAGTCTTCCCGTGCTTAAGTCTCTTGCCGGTAAAATCAGGGTTCTCATAGTTATCCCAAACATTTACACTATAACCAGGAATATAGTTAATCTTGACTTTTTTGGTTGCAGCTTCAACCTGAGTCGCAGTTGTTTTAACATTAGTAGCATTAGTAATACTAATTCCTGTAATAGTCAAAACTGCAGCAGTAGTAAATTTTATTAAATTACTCTTAACCTTCAAAATCAGATTCCCCCTATACTTTAAGTAAAGTCGATAAACAAAATAATTTTAGCTCTACCTCGTCTTATTGATGGTAATTTTACTCGCAAAATATTACAAAACAATTACAAACATGATACCAGTAAGTAAAAAAGCCCTCAGAAGCTAAATTTTCCCTGAGAGTTTTTGTTTTATTTATTTTTTAGAAATATCGTTGAACTAAGAACTTTAATTATTCCAGTACTCGTTTTGCAGCGGAAGGATAAAAGTAAGTACTGAGTGGTTGTTGTCTGACACCTTGGTCAGGAGTGGCCGCATGAACAAACTGATTGTCACCTACATAAATAGCTACATGGTATGGAGCAACTGTTGAACCCCAGAAAAGTAAGTCTCCCTTTTTTAGTTTCTTCATTGAAACTTTTCTGCCTAAACTTACCTGTGAATATGTTGTTCTAGGTAAAACAGTATTGCCCGCCTTTTTGTAGACATATTGAACTAGCCCCGAGCAATCAAAGGCAGACGGACCAGTAGCGCCAAATACATAACTCTTACCCACTTGTTTTTTAGCAAGCTTCGCTATTTTATTGCGACTCTTGGTTATTGTGCTGGCACTAACATCATCAGTAGTCGCATTTACTGCTGTCGCAGTGGTCAAGCCTGTAAAAAATAATACTATTAATGCAATTAATTTAATTAAGTACTTACGTCCGTATTTCAAAATTAGTTCCTTTTCTCAAACAAATATTTCATAACTTCTAAATCAACTTTCTCTATCTTAACCATTAAATATTACATATACATGTCAAATGAGCTACAAAACTATAAGATTTAGTTGTTAAAAAAACTCCTTTTGAAACATTTACTCATTTAGCCTTGTAAATGACGGATGATTGCTGTCAATTTTCTTTCTGTTTCAATCCAATTATCATTAACTAAAATATGAGCATCTTTTTGCAAATTTTGTGGTAAGGGGTTTAATTCACTACCACTAAGTCTTTCTTTAATTTTAGCTAAATTGTCGCCCCGTCTTAATAGTCGCTGCTGTAATTCTTTCTTAGTACTTGCAGTTACATACAAAAAATATACCTGCCCTCTGATTGCATTAATATACGCTTCGACTCCGCTTATATCCACAATCAGAGATACTATCTCACTTTTTTCCCAAGCTTTATCAAGAGCTTCTCTACTTGAGCCATATTGGTAAGATCCATATCTAGTATGCTCAAAAAAATGTAATTTTTCAAAACTAGTATTAGTTTCAAAATGATAAGATTGATTTACAATTTCTTCTGGACGTTTGGGCCTAGTTGTGTGCGTAACCACCCGTGGAATGCAGAATTTTTCTAGCAGATATTCTGAAATCGTTGTTTTTCCTGCACCACTCGGGCCAGCTATTAAAATTAATTTTCGCATAATCCAGGCTCCCTCTACTTGAAAACAGTTTATTTTTATATTAGTATCTTTCTATTATAATTAAACATGGGTAAGAGAGGAAGTAAAACTCATCATGAAAAAGACAGATATAAAATTAGATGATATTTTAAGTGCAAAATCTGAAGAAGAACTTACTAAACCCTTTTTGGGTAAGGTTGAAAAAATTTATGAAAATTCTGCCCTGTTATCAATTATCGACTACGATAAAGCTGATAAAACGGCAGTTAGTGACCTCAACAAAAAAATTGTTGTTAATTTTAAAAATCTCAAGAGTGCACCCAAGCGTAAAATTAAAGAAATTCAAGCTTTAGCTAAAAGTGACGTTAAGATTGAAAAAATTGCTAAAAGTGACCTCAATAACATCGAAAATCCCATTGACAAAAATAAATAGATATACTTTATAAAAGTAGTGCTTACCCCACTACTCTTTTTTTAACTATTTTACTTTAAGCAAAATAATAATTATGGAGAAAAAAAGTGAAAGAAAAAACAAGAACTATTTTATTTTGGTTTATCTTAAGCCAACCTTTTTTAGATCTTTATTGGTTTTATCATGGACAATTAGCTAATATTTTCCCCTTTACCTTACCAACCATTATTCGCATTTTGGTAGTCGGTACATTAATCGCCCTTTTTTTTAGCCAAAAAAGGTCTTGGCAAAAATTGACAAAAGAAAAACTGCTATTAGTTTATTTGCTACTATTAATGATTTATTCTGCGTTGCACTTATATCACGTCCGTGATTTCATTAGCATAAGTTTAAGTGATTATGGCTATTCGACTAGTAGCGAAATTTTTTATTTAATTAGAATGGTTTTACCTTTAATTGTTTTATATTTAACCAAAGAAGTAAAATTTACACAAAAGCAATTGCAACAAGTAATTGAAGGTATTTCCGGTCTTTTTTCTGGTACAATCGTAATCTCTAATCTATTTGTGATTTCCTTGAAATCTTACGAAACAGGCACAATCAGTGCTAATATCCTTTCCTGGTTTACTAACCAAAATATTGGTTATTCACATATTGCATCAAAAGGCTTCTTTAATTTTACCAATATGATTTCGGCAGTACTGTTCATGTTATTACCTTTAATGCTCTACTATATGTTTACCTCTTGCAGTTGGCACACTGTTTTTCTGACTAGCATTCATGCCTTAGCTATGGTTGAAATTGGTACTAAGGTAGCTGCCATTGGTCTAATTGGTGGACTTAGCATTTGTTTACTTTTATTCTTATTTCATAAATATGTGATTAAAGATGTCAAAAACGGTAATTGGGCCTTATTAATTGCTATTTTTATTGGTTTAAGTTCACTGGGGCTAACAGCTATTGGTCCAGCTGTACAACGTTACAATTATGAAATTTATTTAGCAAAACAATCTGACCATGATTTAACAATTGAAAATCACAAATTAAATCAAGGATTAAAAAAATATCCCACTGGCAAAAAGCGAGCAGAATTTTTATGTGAATTTATCCAACACAATTATCAAGCATATGCTCTTAATCCCAAATTTGTTTTTAAAAGTTATCCGTATCAATCTGACCCTGAATTTTGGTTAGCAATTATGCGCGAACCAGGTCAAAATCGCATGGGAAATCGCCATATTGAGCAAGCCATGCTTAAACAAGTTGTTAAAACTAATAATAACCATTGGGATAAGTTCCTTGGCATTTCTTATGTGCGTGAGAACAATATTTTTAATCTGGAGCGCGACTTTGTAGCTCAAATCTATTCTTTAGGTTGGATTGGAATGCTCTTGTTTGTCGGCCCTTATTTATTAATTTTATTTTATGCAGCTTATAGATGGTGCCTAAATAAGTCAACTCGTACTTACTTAATCAGTTCACTGCTTGTTGCTAGTGCTTTCGTCCTTTTGGCTGCATTTTCCTCTGGCAATGTACTTGACTTTTTAACTGCCAGTTTTATTTTAGCCTTTATTGAGGGTAACTTATTAGTCTGTCTAAAAAAGTAACAATACAAAAATGATGGTCTAATTAACCATCATTTTGTTAAAATTATTTTTGCTTAATAAACGAAGCATCGGGAATTCTGATTAAATAATATCTAGTTGCTACATGACCCGCATGCAAGCCAATTCCATTTTGCCAATCTTTCTTATATTTTGCTGTATAAATAGCAACATAAGCATGCTGAAATTTTTGATCCATTTTGCGCAATTCCTGTTCACTATAAGGAATTTTAGCTGCGTTAATGTCTAACGGACTTTTACCGTAAACTACAGTTGCAAAATCACTTGAAACTTTAGCTTGCTTGCCATTACGATAATAAGTATAAGTCTGTGTACCAATTCTTTTCTTTTTAGAGTCAATCACAACATAACTAGAATTACCTGAGCCAGTATTCATGATTAATGGCTCATAAATAACGGTTGCAGCAATTTTACTAGTATCTTCTAAATCAGGATTGTCTAATACAGTCCTTCCGAAAAGCCATAACGCACCTACCAACAAAATGGCTACTTCTAAAAAATCAATAGCTAAATTTAACCAGCTGAATTGCTGGTGTTTTTTTATAATCATCGTAATATGGCGCTTACGAATATTTTGAACCACAAAAAATAAATACAGAATAATGATTACCCATAGTAAAACACCAAGTAAATTCCAGCTAAACATGATCGACCTCCCGTAATATCTTAATTATATTGTAAAAAATTGCTTTTGGATAGTCATCTCAATCAAACTTGTAACTGCTCAATCAATCTTCTTAGCTTTATTTTCTGCCTTACTTTTACTTGTCTTAATCGTTTTCTTAACGGCCGTAGCCGGTTTTTTATATTCTCTAACTTGTTTAATCTTTTCGACCATCAAGTCTGTTAATCGCTCAATTAGCTCAGGTTCAGTTTCCTGCATTTCTTTTTCAGTGGCTAATTGGTCAATCCTAAAACCCGATACGTTTAAAAATTCCGACTTAGTTTCAAAATAAACAAAAACTGGATAAGACTTATCCTCTTCAAAAAAGTTGGCAATTTTTTTGTAATTACTATATGGCAAATTGATAATATTAATTTCTAAAGCAAATGTCACTGGTCGCTGTCCAGTTACTTCAACTGCAATACGACTCAATGAATCGTGCTTAATAGCAGCTACCGTTTCTTTAATCATTTTAGAAGCAATAATTTTTATTTTACTCTTGGATTTACTAATATCGGCATATTTAACCGTCTCTAAATCCTGTAAATAGTCCTCTTGCTCAATTTTTTCAGTTAAATCTGTTAAGTTAATTTTCAAATTACAAATTCCTTTATTTCTATATTAGTCCTATATACGATACTCAAATTTTAGTTCAAAAACAATTTTTTTTGATTGCTTTTAAGATTATTTTTAAAAAACATTTTTTTAAAAAATATAATTTTTTTCAACCTTTTCTAAATTCATATTATGCTATTTGTAGTATTGACACAGGGCTATCAGGCTAAAAAAATAACACTTTTCCGTTTACTATTACTTAAAAGTTGCATATAATAAAACAGCTGAAAAAATATAAAGCCCCATGCTTTACAAGCGTTTTCACAAAGAGTAAATTTAGTATATATCAAAAAATTTAGCTAAATTTTTTAATTGAAAGGTAGACAAACATGTCAGATAAAGTTTACACAGATTATTTTTATAATTCAAAAGATTTTGATAAAAATCATGGTATGGGCTACAAAGAACTTCATATTCCAGAAGGTGTTGAAGCACAACCATTAATTGTTCCACCAGTTTTGGAACCAGATAAACAAGAGTACAATGATGTTTGGTATACCATTGAATCTCAAGAAGGTGATTTCCAATTTTTACCTGGTAAAAAAACCCATACTTGGGGCTATAACTTCCCAGTTCTTGGTAAAACAATGGTATTGACTAAGGGGCAACATGTTCACGTAACATTGAAAAATAGTCTCCCAGAGTTAACCACCTACCACTGGCATGGTATGGAAGTATCTGGTCCTGGTAATGATGGTGCTTGTCACTCCCCTGTATATCCAGGTGAAGAAAAACATATTGACTTTGTCGTTAACCAACCTGCAGCACTCACTTGGCTACATGCTCATCCATGTCCATCAACTGCTTCACAAGTTTGGATGGGACTAGCTATGGGTGTGGTCGTTACTGATGCTAACGAAGCTCAGTTGCCAATTCCTAAAACCTACGGCAAAGATGAATTTCCAATTATCTTGCAGGATCGTATCTTCCATGAAGATAATCAATTTGACTATAAAGCTGATTATAATGCAATGGGTATCTTCGGAGATACACCTGTTATTAACGGTGTGGTCCGCCCTTATGTTGATGTCACTACTCAGAAAGTTCGTTTAATTTTCTTAGGTGGGTCTAACCGTCGTGAATGGCGCTTACACTTTAGTGATAACTTAGTAATGACCCAAATTGGTGGTGATGACTCATTCTTAGAGCATCCAGTTAAAATGACTAAAGTTTTAATCGGGCCAGGCGAGCGCCAACAAGTAGTTGTTGATTTTAGCGACTATAAAGAAGGCGATGTGGTTAATCTTTACACTGATGACTTTAAGTTAGTTGAGTTTAGAATTCACAGCTATGAAAAAGATGATAGCGTAATTCCTGACACCTTGTTCAAGCCATATGATCCAGTTGTTAATCCTAACTCACCCGTTCCCCATGTTACAATGGACAACCATAACATGATCAATGGTAAGTTATTCTCAATGCAAAGAATTGATTTAAAGCAGGAATTAATGAATGCTGAGTACTGGGATGTAACTAATACCAATGATACCACTCATGGGATGCTACACCCCTTCCATATTCATGGAGCGCACTTCTTAGTTGTCTCACGTAATGGCGAAGCACCTTATCCAAACGAACAAGGTGTATACAAGGATACTGTTGAAGTTGCGCCACAAGAAACGGTTCGGCTGAAGGTTTACTTCCAAAATACTGGTGTCTTCATGTACCATTGCCATATCATTGAACACGAAGATGCTGGTATGATGGCCCAAATTCAAATTGTTGATCCAAAAGATCCTGATAAAAAATATCACTTAATGGATATGGAAACCTTAACCAAGGCTTTTGCCGAAGAAAAGGGTATTCCAATGGATGAAGTCTATTGCCCAGGTATGGATACTGAAGGTATGGCTGTTAAAGGTGAAGATCATACTATGGATGCATTTTCAGGTGCAAGTCACCACTAATTAATTTTAATTAATACAAAAACGTCAGGAATTTATCCTGGCGTTTTTATATTATCTCTAACTAGAGCAAAATAATATTTTCTAATATTTATTAAATTAATTCTTCTAATTTTGCGCTTCTGCTACTTTCATGCTATAAATAGCTTCATGAATAGAAAAAAACAGCTTACTAAATATTTAACATACCTCGCACTTACCCTTATTAGCCTAGGGATAGTTTTTATTGGACACAATTTTAATCAAATCAAAGACAAATATGATTGGTTAACAATTAAATCAGAACAAAAATTAATGGTTCCGCTCGAAAATCAATATCCCGATTTACCCAACGGGTGTGAAGTCACGTCATTAGCGATGCTTTTACGCTATTATGACATTAAAGTCTCCAAATTAGATTTATCCGAAAAAATCAAACATGTATCTTCCTTCTCCCAAGATGGACGCTACCGCGGCAACCCACATGTTGGCTTTGTCGGCTACATGAGTCAAGCCAATGCTGGCTGGTGCGTTTATAATGAACCCTTAGAACAAGTTGGTCAGATATATACAAATCGCATAGTCAATTTTACCGGTCATGATTTCATTCAAGTTCTGCGGTTAGTTTCACAAGGACATCCTGTATTAATTATCACGACTACTAATTTTAACCGTGTTACTGACATGCAAACTTGGGTAACGGCCCAGGGGCCTGTCCATGTAACACCTTCCTCTCATGCCTGTGTAATTACAGGCTATAACAAGGATAAACAAATCGTCTATGTTAACGATCCATTTGGCTATCAAAATAAGCCTGTGTCTTGGCCTAGTTTAGAAAGAAGCTTTAATCAACAAGGCAAACAAGCTTTATATATCAACTAAAAAAGAGCAGATTCACTTAAGAAACTGCTCTTTTTACTTAAGGCCTATTGTTAAAATAGGTGACCACTTCTGTTCACATCAGGTTAGTCAATCACCAACACTTCCCGTGTCTGCCATTAAAGGCGGGTGTCCTCTTATCTAAAAGGCGCAATTGCGCTTTGTCGACTCGCAAAGATTATTATAGGCAACATTTACTTATTTGTAAATCTTTTTTATTCTAAAAAAGATTTCGACACACATATTAGATAACAACATTCCTAAGGCTATCGCCCCTGTCACAATAATTACCCGCAAAATTGCATCACTGGCACCATTAAGATTGCCAGCTGTCAATTCACGCACTGCCTGATAGGCTGGCACTCCTGGAACTAGTGGCACAATTGCTGGAATATAAAAAACAGTTGCTGGACATTTTTTCTTCCGCGCAAAAATAATTCCTAAAATACCCACGGCAAACGAGCCGAATAAATTTGCCAGCAAGCGGCCCATGTTAGCTTGCATCGCTAGCCAATAAATTAACCAACAAATAATCCCACTAATTCCTGCTAGATTGAGCACTCTTCTAGGCACATTGTTAATAATTGCAAAGCCAAGAGAAGTAAGGTAAGCAAAAATAATATTAATAACTATTTCTAACCAGAAAGGCATTTTACGCTCCCAAAAATTTCAAAACAATGCCGACGCCACCACCCAAAGCAAAAGCGGTTATCCCTGCCTCACATATCTTAACCATTCCCGAAAGTAAATCTCCTTTAAAAAGATCACGCAAAGCATTAGTCAGTGCAAGTCCAGGTACTAATGGCATTATCGCCCCTGTTAAAATATTATCTATTATCATCTGTGGAAACAAATGGACTAACCCTACAGCAACAGCTGTCATAACAATAGCTGCCACTAATTCTGATAAAAATTTAATTTTAGTATAGTGCTTAAAATAATAAAAAGAAATAAAACCAAGTGCACCAACAACTGCAGCTGCTGGGAAATCAATCCAATCATAATTATCCATAAACATTACCATTAATGTAGCACTTGCAATTGCAGCACTAAGTACTTGCAACCATAAAGGAAAAGTGGGATAGCCACCTTGGGCAATTTTATTAACTTCCTGTCGTACCTGCTTTAAAGTAAGCTCTTGATTTGCAAAGGAACGGGATAATGAATTAATCCGATCGACTAGTTCAAGATTAATATTACGTTCATGAATTTGGATTGTTTGACAATAATTACCACGATCTAAACTCATAAAAATTCCAGTTGGAACAATAAAAACGCGGGGATCAGTTTCACCTGCACTTTTGGCAATCCTAATCATTGTATCCTCGACACGATACATTTCACTGCCGCCTTCAATCATCAGTTCGCCTACTTTTAAGCAAGTATCCAATAAATCCTGATAAAAAAGTTTTTCATTTTCGTTGCCCATTTTCCCCTCAAAGTTTATTCATCGTTTCAATATCAATTGTCTTATCAATCCAGTCGCCTTGGAAAAAGTCACGTTCATGGCTGACAATAATTACAGCACCAGAAAACCTAATAATAGCTTGTCTCAAGGCATCTTTTGCATCACGATCTAAATGATTTGTTGGCTCATCTAAGAAAAGTAAATTAGCCGGTTCAAACTGCATCTTAGCTAATTTGACTTTTTCTTGTTCCCCACCAGATAATTTTTTCAATGGGTTCATTGCCTGCTGAGCAGTTACGCCTAGCCTAGCTAAAGCACCACGTAATTCTTTAGGTTTTTGCTGTTCAAATTCTTCTTGTAAATATTGTAGTGGCGTCATATTATTGTTTGGCCAAGTTAAATCTTGCTTAAAATAAGCTATTTTAGTAGCTACTGAAATTTCAAAATGCCCTGAAATCGCAGGTAACTTCCCTAACAAAGTTTTTAGCAAAGTTGATTTACCAATGCCATTAAAGCCAGTAATTGCTACTTTTTCATTGCCACCAAGCGAAAAGTTAAAAGCCT
The DNA here is from genome assembly GCF_003692985.1 of Lactobacillus sp. ESL0237. Lineage (NCBI taxonomy): Bacteria > Bacillati > Bacillota > Bacilli > Lactobacillales > Lactobacillaceae > Lactobacillus > Lactobacillus sp. ESL0237. The sequence goes on from NZ_REHE01000010.1 coordinate 260,127, forward strand.
GTTTTACAAGCGGTCGATCATAACCAATTACTAAATCTTGTGTTTGTAAAAGCAAATTAGCCGCGGTGGCCACATAAGGAAATTCAAATTGGACGTGCCGATTACCCTTAGGTGGATTAAGAACTTCTAGCTTAGCTAATTGCCTTTCTCGTGACTTAGCACTTTTAGCTCTTGTTCCAGCCTTATTTTTGCGAATATAAGCCGCAGTCTTAGCAATCTTGCGTTGCTGATTAGTGTAAGCTTTCAGATAAGTTTCTCGATTCGCTGCCTTTTGCTTCATAGCTTGCTTTAGCGTTCCCGTATAGCGAGTAATAGTACCTAAATCAATATCAATAATGCAGTTAGCAATGCGTCCCAAAAAATCATAATCATGACTGACTACAATAAAAGCACCTGCAAATTCATTCAAGTAATTCACCAACCAGTCAATATGTGAAACATCTAAATAATTAGTTGGTTCATCTAAGACTAAAACATCCGGGGCTTGTAGTAGTAATTTAGCCAAAATGATCTTCGAACGTTGTCCACCCGATAATTCAGATACATCATGGTCATAACCTAATTCAGCTAAGCCTAGACCCGAGGCAACGCGTTCTATTTCAGTGTCAATGCCATAAAAATTATGTTCTTCTAGATAAGTTTGTACTTTACCTGCTCTTTCTAGCAGGTTATTATCACCGCTTTCTCCATACTGAACATATAAATCATTTAATTCGTTTTCTTTTTGATAAAGTGCCGTAAAAGCTGTCTGCAAAAAAGCCCGAATTGTGACCCCAGGCGTCAATTTAGCATATTGATCAAGATAACCTACACTCACCCGATTCTGCCATTTAACCTGCCCTTCATCTGGTAAAATTTCGCCGGTTAAAATTTTAATTAAGGTTGATTTACCAACCCCGTTTTGACCAGTAACGCCCAAATGATCCTCTTTGTTTAACACAAAATTGGCATTTTCATATAGTGTCTTATCTACAAAGTGCTGGCCTAAATTACTAACTGTCAACAAGCTCATCGTCCATCTCCCTCAATTAAAAACACACTTGCTTTAGTATATAATAAAGTCGATTTTTTAGCTTGTTTTTGATAAAAGATTAGACAATTTCTAGGAAACTTTTATTAGTACTTCTTGTTTTGCGGTAAAAAAAGCGAACACGCCATTCCTACAAAAGCTAGGCAAGTTAGCAAAATAAATGCTGCATGAAATCCATTAGCAAGTGCCACTGTCTTATTAGTTGAGCTATTAGCAGTAAGTGATACTATTAGCATAGCAATTGCTGTCCCAAATGAACCCCCAATTTGACGTAAGGTAGAAGCAGCAGCATTAGCATGTGCTGTCAAATTTGGTTTTACTAGATTAATTCCAGCAGTAAAAGTATTCATCATCGTAAATGAAATTCCTATCATCCTGATTGCATAACATATGCTAATATTTAATAGATTAGTTTGCGCATTGAAAAAAAGCATTGGTAGGGTTCCTAAAATAAGCATTGTGAAACCAAATAATGAAATTTTTTTAACTCCTAATTTATCATATAAACTACCAGCAATAGGATTGCAAATCATCATTATAATTGCTCCTGGCATAAGAACCAATCCAGAAGTTAAGGCACTTTCAGCTCGTATGGTTTGCAAATATAGTGGCAATAAGAGTTCCACGGCTACCATTGCAATATTGCTACATGTACTTAACAAGGTACATAAATCGAATTGCCAATTTTTAAACACTCGAACATCTAATAATGGTTGTACTAAATTTAATTGACGATGGACAAATAAAGCAAGTATAACTATGCCTAAGCCGAATAATACTAATAATATTGGTGTAACCTTACCAGTATTACCAACCTCTGAGAGAGTATACAGTGTCAACCCAAATCCAATTATTGATTCAACAAAAGAAACAAAATCCGTTGCTCTACTTTTTGGAATGGTAATATTTTTCACTACCGAAATTGCCGCAACCATGACTAGTAGGCTAGCAATACTTAATGTCAAAAACAACATACGCCAACTAAAATATTTTAGAATCAAACCAGAAATGGTTGGACCAATTGCTGGACCAAACCCAATTACTAAACCCGTAATTCCCATTGCCATTCCGCGTTGCTCTTTAGGAAACAAAAGTAAAATTACATTTTGCGTAAATGGCATTAAACTACCAGCGGCTACCGCCTCAATCAAACGTCCCAACAATAAACATTCAAAGTTTGGAGCTATTAAACAAATTAACGAACCAATTAAAAAAATTGACATCATTGTTAAATAATTACTTTTCAATTGAAATGATTCAAAAATCCAAGCAGAAATAGGTATCATTAGACCAACAACTAACAAATATGCAGTAGTTAACCACTGAGCTGTTGTTTGACTAACATTTAATGAATTCATGATTGTAGGTATTGCATTATTAAGGAAAGTTTCAGCTAATAATGCTACAAATGAACCAAATAAAAGCACAATCATCATTGAATTACGACTACTTTTTGATATTTTTTTAAAATTTTGTTTCATAATTCCCTCTTTAGTGTAGCAAACTACACTTTTGATAAATAATTATTTTAAATTATTTATGATAACATCTAATATATTAACCAACTTATTGCTCTCACTTTCAGTTAGATGCGTGCTGATTTTATGATTAACTTCATTCATTACAGCATATATTTTATCAATTTTTGCCCGCATTAGGTCCCTTCCCTTGAGGGTTAAATTCAAAGTCACCTGCCGATGATCACTGGCTAAAAAACCGGTTTGAACCAATCCAGCATTTTCTAAGCGTCTAACAACACTACGAATAGTTGGATGACTTAACACAAACTTGTCAGCTAATTCTTTTTGAATTATAGGTTCATTATCTGCCTCATAAAGAACAACTAAAATCATACTTTGGACACCAGTAAGACGATAATTACCAAATATACTACTCATTTGATTATTAAGCTCGCGTTCAATTAAGGTATTTGCAACTTTAATCTTTGACCCAATTTCTTTTTTCATTTTTACCTCACAAATATGTAGTTTACTATACATTTTATAAAAAGCAATAGTAGCAAGTGAATTTTTTAATAACCTTACTACGATTTAGCTTAAAGTGATTTTCTTTCCCGTTCATACTTTTGTAGCGCATCTAAAACCCTAGGCCAATAATGTTTAGGTAAAATCAACTGTAACTTATTATTATAGATGGGGAAATCCGTTTTTTTCATTCCAGTAATTTGAGCTAAATCTTCATCTGATAAGTTAAATTCACTAGCTATGCGCTTAATTTCAACTGAGGCATGTCCACGAAACCATGACAAAATGAAAAAAATAATTGCAAAAAAACTAGCTCCTAAAATTGAAAGAGATACTCCCCAGTTAAAAGAATGCTGAGCAATAAAAAAAACAGCGATAAAGGCAATTAAAGCAGAAATCAAGCCATAAATTATGGGGAAAATTGATTGTTTTTTCATTTTTATCCTTTCTACTTTTTACTCAAAAAATTCTATTTATCGATTGCATTAACATTTACACTTGTATCAGCGCTACTTTGAGATTTATTATCTTCTTCACTCGAAATAACTGAATGATAAATTTGATAATTAGTAAATGGATTGGGATCTTTCCATTTAATATTATTATTTTGTTCATTCATGGTGTTCAATCGCGTTTCATCATTATCCAAGACTTCTTTTGTCAGATTTAAGTTAGTACGTAGTTTATTGGAAGCTTTTTGCAGTTCACTGGTTGGAGCCACTTGAATTGATGAACCATTTATCCAAGCATCATGGCCTTGAATATAATTACTATCAAGATTTTGGGAACAATTGCGATAATTTAAGGCCAACGCTAGCATGTCATTAAAGGTCAGATTAGTTTTCACATATTTGGTAAAAATTTTGACTAGTTTGCGATAATTAGCTACAGAGTCTACTGAAATTGCTTTATTAACGACGGCCGTAATTACTTGCCGTTGCCGCATTTGTCGGCCATAATCACCCCGCGGATCATCATGCCGCATCCGCACATAAGCTACCGCATGACGTCCATTTAAATGCTGCTTACCTTTATGGAAATCACACCAATCATAAGAAAACTTAAATGGTACGTTAACATCTACCCCACCAACTGCATTCACCAGATTTTTAAGCGCCTGCATATTAACTTCCACATAATAATAAATAGGGACATTCAGAAGTGCTGATACCGTGCGCATTGAAGCGGAACTCCCTCCAACACCATAAGCAGAATTTACCCGAAAAATATTATATTTATCACCAGGATCGCCTAAAATATTCGCTAATGTATCACGCGGAATTGAGGTCATCGTTGCCTTACTCTTATCTGGATTAGCTGTTGCCAAGATTAAAGTATCTGAATTTCCTCGATCATGACGGCCTTCAATACCTTGATCGACTCCTAGAATTAAAATTGAAATTGGTTGCTTATTGGCAATCCGCGCTGAAGTAGCAAAATTACCACTTTCACCATCAATTGCACTATGCAAGGTAAAGTACATATGCGCAGCCCATGCTAGACTGCAACAAATCCCAAAAACCGCAATAATACCACAAATTCTAGCAAATATATTACCTTTGTTGGTCACTTTGGGTTTAGCAAAAACTTGATTACGATAAAGATTCGTAGACGCTCTCCTTCTACGATAGTCTTCTCTACGTTTTGAATTTGGATTCATTACTTTTATTTAATCCCTTCATGATTTGTCCATGTTTATTTGTATCACTTTCAAAGTTGAATTAGAATATTAACAAATATAATTAATAATATCTTATTTTTTGCTTTTTGGCATAATTATTATCAAACATATATAAAGGAGAAACTTTAATGACCATTCCGAAAAGAAAAGATGTACCTGTCAATCTTACTTGGGACTTAACCCGCGTTTATCAATCCGATAATGCTTGGGAGGATGCATATAATCAGATAAAAAAAGAAATATCTACTTTAAACGATGTACAAGTTAATTTTACTAATTCCGGTCATAATCTTTATGCTGGTTTAACTAAAATATTACTAGTTCAGCGCCAACTAGAAAAAATCTATGTTTACGCTACAATGTCAAGTGATGTTGATACAACTAACGCACATTACTTAAATTACGTTGCTCGTGCTCAAGCGATTGCCAGTGACTTTGCAGCCGCAACTGCCTTCATTAATCCCGCAATTTTAAATCTTTCTCAAGAAAAGCTGACTGCGTTCAAACAAGAAGAACCACGCCTTAGCGAATACGACCACTTATTAGAACAAATCGTCCAACTTAAGCCCCATACACTAACTTTTGAAGAAGAAAAGCTTATTGCCGCTGCCGGTGATGCCCTAGAAACTTCTGAAAACACCTATAATGTATTAACTAATTCTGATCTGGAATATGGTTATGTCGAAAATGATCAGCAAGAAATGGTACAACTATCTGATGGGTTATACTCTGTTTTAATTCAATCCCAAAACCGTACTGTTCGCCAAGGTGCCTTTGAATCAATGTACACTACTTATGAGCAATTTCAAAATTCACTGGCCTCAACCCTTGCCGGAGTTGTTAAAAAGCATAACTATATTGCCAAGGTTCATCATTATGGTTCCGCCCAAAAAAGTGCGTTAGCTGAGAATAATATACCTTCAGTTGTTTATGACACTCTAATTAAAGCCGTGGACAAGCATCTAAATTTATTGCACCGCTACGTTAACTTACGTAAAAAAATCCTTAACCTTGATGATTTACAAATGTGGGACATGTATGTACCTTTAACGGGTAAACCTTCCCTGACATATACTTTTGAGCAAGCTAAAGCTGAGGCTAAAAAGGCATTAATTCCTCTTGGCAATGATTATTTACGTCAAGTAGACTATCTATTTAATAATCGCGTTATTGATGTGGTTGAATCGCAACATAAGACTACGGGAGCTTATTCAGGTGGGTCTTATGATACTGACGCGTATGAGCTGTTAAATTGGGCCGATAATGTCGACTCTCTTTATACATTAGTTCATGAAACCGGACATTCAGTTCACAGTATGTTTACAAGACAAAATCAACCCTACGTCTATGGTGATTATCCCATTTTTGTCGCAGAAATTGCTTCAACCACTAATGAAAATATTTTGACTGAGTACTTTCTTCAAAATATTACCGATCCTTTGACGCGAGCCTTCGTACTTAATTACTATCTTGATTCATTCAAAGGGACACTGTATCGGCAGACGCAATTTGCTGAATTTGAGCAATACATTCATCAAATGGATGCCCAAGGTGAACCATTAACTGCTGATTTTCTTAATAGCGCCTATGGTAAACTTAACCAGCGCTACTATGGCGATGCAGTTGAAGCTGGTAGCGCTATTGATAAAGAATGGGCTCGTATACCACACTTCTACTATAATTTTTACGTCTATCAATATGCAACCGGATTTGCAGCAGCCACTGCTTTGGCCAATAAGATTGTTTATGGCACAGTGCAACAAAAAGAAGCTTATATCAACTTTTTAAAATCGGGTTCTAGTAATTACCCCGTAGCAATTATGCAAGCTGCAGGTGTTGATATGACTAAGCCTGATTATTTAGAAGAAGCCTTTGCTACCTTTGCTAAGCGACTTGAAGAATTTGAAACTATTGTGAATAATAATTTCAAATAATATTTATATAAAAAGCACTTTCTAACGAAAGTGCTTTTTAGTTATCGCATTCTTATAATTAAATATATTCTTGCCAAAAGCGCCAAGCTAATACCTGATACAATTTACATCCTAATAAGTAGTCCTCTATTTTAATAAATTCGTTGGGTTGATGATCAGTTTTACCTTCCGCTGGCCCTAAAATAATTACAGGAAAATTGCCAGCTTGAATATATTCAGAGGCATCAGTCGCACCTGTTCCTGCTGTAAATTCGCAATCTTTACCAAATTCTTGCTGAACGACTTCTTGCGCTAATCTGGCTAATTGACTATTAGATTGATCTGGTAGGGGTACTTCAGGATAACTATAACGAATTGAAAGCTTTGCTCCTTGAGAATTTAATTTTGCAATTATCTGTTCTAACTCACCACAAATTTGATCATTCGGATATTTCGGAGTTGTCCGAATATTACCAGAAAGCCAAGCCTGATCTGGCACAGAATTAATTTGATTACCACCCTGAATCTGACTAATCACATGTGTCAAAGAACCTAAAATAGGATCTTTTTCTTGGTGACTATCCATTAAAGATTGCGCTTGTTGTGTAAACTGAATTAGTGGCATAATAGCATTTTTACCTTCTTGTGGGATAGAGGAATGTACGCATTTTCCACTTGAAGACACATAATAATCGATTATCCCTTTATGCGTTACTCGAATATTAAAATTGGATGGCTCACCAATAATAAGTCCGTCCAAGTCTTGAACATAACCTTTCTTGGTTAGTTGCGCAGCCCCATATTCACCAGTTTCCTCACCAACTGAAGCCAAAAGACGAATTCGACCAGGTAACTTTTTACCACTCTCAAGCAAGTCAAGCATTGATACAATCATTGCAGCTAACCCTGATTTCATATCACTGGCTCCACGACCATAAATTTTTCCATTATAAAGCGTTGGTGTGAACGGTGGAAATTGCCAATTGGTTTGATTCCCAGCATCTACAACATCTTCATGACCAGAAAAGCCTAATAACGGTCCCTTATTGCCTAGTGTAACAACTAAATTATCCCGACCAGGTTTATAAGTAATACGCTCAATTTGGACTGGGTAATTAGCAAATAAAGCTGCTATATAGTCTGCCACTAAGCTTTCATGATCGTTCGCCGAATCAATTGCTAATAAATCAGTCAAAATCTTTATTGCACGCTTCTCATCCACCATTTTCCCTCTCTTACGTTTCTAATACCTTCGCCAAAAAGTCTTGAGCCCTTTGTGTTTTTGGGTGTGAGAAAAATTCTTCTGGTTTCGCTTTTTCTTGGATATAACCATCTGCCATAAACCAAATTTCATCAGCCACATTTTTGGCAAAACCCATCTCATGCGTTACAACAACCATTGTCATCCCTTTTTTAGCTAAATCCTGCATTACTTTAAGAACTTCACCAACCATCTCAGGATCAAGTGCAGATGTAGGTTCATCAAATAACATTACTTCTGGTCCCATTGCTAAGGCCCGCGCAATAGCAACTCGCTGTTGTTGCCCTCCAGAAAGACTGGCCGGAAAAGTATCAGCCTTATCTTCCAGTCCCACTTGTTTTAAGAGCTCAATTCCCTTTGCTGTAGCCTCTTTATCACTAACATGCTTAACTTTCATCGGAGCTAACTTAATATTTTCAATAATATTCATATGGGGAAATAAATTAAACTGTTGAAAAACCATACCCATTTTTTCACGTAAAGTGTCAAGTTGATTTTCACTTAAAGCTGTTAATTCTTTGTTTTTAAATAAAACTTTCCCCGCAGTTGGCTGATCCAACAAGTTAATACAACGTAAAAAGGTACTTTTACCAGCACCAGATGGTCCAACTAAACAAATAACCTGACCATCCCGAACCTCAGCATTAATATCCTTTAAAATGTCATTTTGACCAAACGATTTTTTTAAATGTTCAACTTTAATCACTGTCTCATTAGTCATGTTTCATTTTCCTTTCAAATACTTTCATTAAACTGGATAAACTAAAAGTAATAATAAAGTATAAAATCATCGTGATGACTAAGGGCATAACACCTCGATAAGTATCCGCCTGAACAATTCTTGATTGATAAATTAAGTCTTTAACTCCAATGACCGATACAATTGAACTTTCTTTAATAAGGGAAACAAATTCATTACCAAGTGCTGGCCAAATATTTTTCATTGCTTGAGGCATAATCACATAGCGCATTGTTGCTGAGCGAGAAAGCCCTAATGAACGTGAAGCCTCTGTTTGTCCTTTGGCAATTGAACTAACCCCCGAACGAATTACTTCAGCCACATAAGCAGCTGAATTAAGAGCAACAGCAATAATTCCTGATAATAGTGCTGGAATATTAATAATTAGCCCTAACCCAAAATAAATAAAAAGCAACTGTACCATTAATGGCGTTCCTCGGACAAATTCAATATAAGCCGTAGCAATTGTATGAGCAAATTGATTATGGCTTAACCGCATTAGCGCTAAGATTGCGCCAAGTAAGAAGCCGAAGAAAACCGAAATTGCTGAAATAAATAAAGTATACCCCACACCAGCTATAAAGAAATCCTTATATGCCCACATTGAATTAGAGGCCTTAGCAGCCTTTTGGTTTTTACCATTGGTCAAATATCTACCAGCTTTGGGTAAATAAACCTGATTAATCAGGTCTTTTTGTTTAATTTCTGCTATCGACTTATTAGCTGCATTTACTAAGCTCTTTGCCCCTTTATGAAAAGCAATTGCTGAGCCAGCCGAATCAACCTTAAAGCCTGATGGAATAGCAGTAATACCAGAAGTATTCTTCGCAAAAGCACCGGCAGTAGCGGTATCAACAGCAACCGCATCAAACTTTTTAGTTTGCAAACCTAAAATCAAATCACTATCTTTATCCATTGTTTTTAATGTAACTTTTTTAGCCTGCTCTTTAATAAGCGTGGCCTGTAAACTACCGGTTTGTGCACCAATTGCCTTGCTGGCAAATGAGTGATAATCATGATATTTATTCTTGTCGGAAGTTCTGATTAAAAGATCCTGGCCACTTTTGTAATATGCATGACTGAAGTCTACACTTTGTGCCCGTTTTGGCGTTGCATCCATACCGGAAATAACCATATCAATTTTGCCGGTTTCTAATGCTACCAGTAATGAATCAAAGTCCATTGTTCGGACAACTAGCTTAACACCTAAATCGCGCGCCACCTTTTTTCCGATTTCAACATCGATTCCCTCAACTTTCGACTTGCCATTAATATTTTTAACAAATTCATATGGAGGAAAATCAGGACTAGTCCCCATTATCAGTTCGCCTTTTTGTTTGACTTTTTGTAAATAATTATCTGTCACCTTGGGTCCTGTTTTACTAGCAGCACCAACATTTTGCGGGATTATGGCTAGTAGTATCATTAACAATAGAATACTTTCAAGCCATTTCCATGCTTTTTTCATTGTTTTCCCTCCGTGTATGTAATAAAAATAATTATAATAATCAAAAAATAAAAGCACAACGACTAATTCAAAATTCGACATAGATAGCAGTCATCCAAAGAACCTGCCACAAAAAATATAATAATTTAATTAGATTATTTTAGTTAATTGATAACAAAAATAAATAAACATAATTATAATTTAATTTATTTTATAGAATTACAATTTAAATTTCAATATTTTAGTAAGTCTCCTAAATTTGATTATAATAAAAACTCCGAAGTTAAGACAACTTCGGGGTTTTTATCAATTTTTACAATAGTAATCTTTTTCAAAATTAAACAAAGCCCATCAACAGGCAAAAACAATTAATTATGAATGAGATGCACCTGAAACAGTATCCATGCCGCCAGCTTTAAGTTGGTTTTCCTTAGTTACAGGATAAGGCTTGATTCTTTCAGGGTCTGTATTTGAGCTTAAATTATCAGCCGTATAATTAATATTAGTGATTTTAGCATGCTGAATATCAGCAACAGTATTACAACCCGTCAATTGCATATCAATCAAAAGTTCCTTATTTAATTGCTCAATTACTGATTGCACTCCTTTAGCTCCACCTAAAGCCAAACCATAAAGATATGGTCGCCCAATTCCGACTAAATCTGCTCCTAGTGCTAATGCTTTAAAAACATGTGAACCGCGGCGAACACCCGAGTCAAAAACAATTGGTACACGATGGTCAACCGCCTTAGCAATTTCAGGTAGCATATCAATTGTTGCTGGTCCACCATCAATTTCACGACCGCCATGGTTGGTAACAACAATTCCATCAGCACCAGCTCCCATTGCTAAATAGGCATCTTCAGCACAGACAACTCCCTTAATGAAGACTGGCAACCCGGACATTTCCTTAATCCGCTTAACATCTTCAGGACCTATCTTTTGGGCAGAAGAGGCATACATTTGAGCAACAGTTTGCCCCTCTCCTTTTGTACCTTGATAGCGAGTGAAAAAGTCTAGGGGAACTGGAAAGGCGAATTGTGTGCGTAGATTAGCTTCACGAAAGCCAGAAACTAGCGCATCTACAGTTAAAAAGATACCTTGATAGCCTGCTTTTTTAATTGCATCAAAGACCATTTGATTAAAATTCCAATCTTTACTTAAATAAAGCTGAAAAAAGCGTGGTGCCTCAGGAGCAGCTGCAGCAATGTCTTCTACACTCTTATTAGCATAGGTACTCGAACTAAACAATGCTCCTGCTGCGGCTGCTCCTTTTTGAGTAGCCACTTCCGCATCTTGATGTGCAATTCCATGACATGCAATCGGTGAAATCATTATTGGTGTCTTCAACTTCATTCCCATAAAATCGGTATCAAGCTGCGGATCTGCCATATTAGTCAAAGCGCGCGGAACAATCTGAAAATGATTAAAAGCAACGGTATTATTTCGCCATGTCCATTCATTTTCTGAACCTGATGCAATGTAGTAGTACGCCCCTTCTGGCATTACTTTTTTGGCCCGTTCCTCAAGTTCGTCAAGGTTAATCATCTTTATATATTCATCACGGTCACTTTGGGGAAAATCATTATAATAAGCTGTCATAAAAAAAACTCCTTTACATGTATAACTATCTAAATACTATTATACATGAAAGAGCTTTCTAGAGTTAGTGAAATAAAATAAAATTAGCTTTAATAATGGTCTTATCATTGCTTATTTTTTCACAATATAGGTAATTAATAATAACATCGCTACTTTAAATCACAAATTATGTCTAAACATATTAATAAAGTAAATTACTAAGTAAATAGCTACTTCAATTACAGCAATAAAAAAGGTTACTGGTAAATTAGTAATAAAACCCAGATATAATCCTAGCCAGACTCCAATTAGGGCAAAGAAGACTGACCAAGCAATCATACTGGGAACAGTTTTACCAAGATAATTGGCTGTGGCTGGTGGTAAAGTCAATAAAATAAACACCAAAAGCGAACCAACTATTTGCGCACCAATAGAAACAGACATGGCTAAAGCTACTAAAAATACTAAGCTAACTATTCCAGTTTTTATGCCGTGTGCGACTGCACCAATATGGTCAAAGGAATCAAAATTTAACGATTTTTGCATTCCAAAGATTAACATTAGAACAATTACTGATAATATAATCAGTTGTAAAACTCCTTGCTTATCAACACCAATAATACTACCAAATAAAATGTTAGTCGCATAATTGCTGTTACTACCAGAAATCGCTAAAAATAAAACACCTAAGCCAATAAACAAAGCAGAAATTGCACTAATTGATGATTCTTTTTGCTCACTTCGCAGTGATAATTCACCCACACTAATTGATCCAAGCAAGGTAAACAATAACATCCCCCAAAGTGGACTTATTCCCAGCCAAACTGCAAAAGCTGCTCCAGCAAAGCCAATTTCCGATAGCGTATGTGCCAGAAAACTAAAATTACGTGAAACAACATAGACGCCTACCGTACCACAAGTTATTGCAATAAAAGTACTCGCTAAAAAAGCATTACGCATAAAGTCAAATGCAAACATTATTCATACGCCTCCTCAAATTGGCTTATTTTACCTTGCTCGATTTGGCGATTATTTAAGTAAAGGTAATCTTGCATATATTTACGGGCCAACGGCACATCATGCGTCACAAATAAAACAGTTATCTTATGCTTTTCATTAAGATGCTTAATTAGTTGCATTAATTCATCTTTAGCTAAAGGATCCAGACTAGCTGTTGCTTCATCTAAAATAATCATATTAGGGTTATCTAGAAGCGCTTGAGCTAAATAAGCCCGTTGCTTTTGCCCTCCAGATGCCTCGCCCATTCTTGTATGGCGAATTTTGTATAAATTCGTCTCTTCTAGTTGCTTTTTAATAGCAGACTTAGTTTTCTTGGTTTTAAAAATGGCAGAATTTAAACCAACAAAGGCTTCAATTGACAGCGGATACTCTGCATCAATATTACGAAATTGCGGTACATACCCTAAACTGACCGTCTTCGCAAACGCAAAACTACCAGATGTAGGCACTAACATATTCATTAAAATATTGATTAAAGTTGTTTTTCCTGTCCCATTTGGACCTAAGAGTGCAGTCATAGAACCCTGTTTCAGTTTAAAACTTAAATCCGAAAAAATCGTCTTTTTATCAAATTTCATAGATAAATGACTTACTTCCAAAATATCAGCCAATTTGCACTCCTTACTTAATTATTTAAAATTACCAACTTTAACAAATTGATTTAAACCAATTGGATAATATTTACTACTTTGGATTTTTACTGCACCACCATACGTGCGCAAATCAATTCCACGAAGTAATTTTCCAACCTTAACGCGATAACCATTACCATCATAAACAAAAGCATTATGGGTTAAATGTCTTAAACTCCCCTCAACATTGCTAGCAACAACATACTTGTTAAGGTCAATTTGTAAAAATTTCCGCCCTTTAATAATCTTATCACCATAAATTGTCAACTTAGCACCAGCTTTTTTCAAGGGCTCAGTTGTTGCCCGACCATTACCATCATAAATTAGGGCATCATGCAACAAAATCTTGGTACCAACTGGTTTAGGTAATACTTTATCAGTTGAATTATTATCTGTACCATTATTATCATTAGGGGTCTGTCCAGTGTTATTATTGCCATTGTCGCTAGGAGTATTGCCAGCTCCACTATTGCTACTACCAGTTCCAGTATTGGCACCTGTATTGTCTAATTGATCATAATAATATTTAATTAAATCAAAGAAACTATCCATTGAATAGCCCCATTTAGCAAAATAGCCATCAGGATCACCATGATCTGTTCCCCCCAAGAACTTAGAGACGGCACTATGTGACCATACTGTTCCATTGCCATCATGGACTGCATTAGTTGGCGTAATATTATACCTATGCATTATTTGTGCCACATAAATTGCATCATTATTTATGCTTTTCGCAAAATCATTAATATTATTTTCTTGACATAATTCTACTTGAAAGAAGCGATTATTAGCATTAGGACCTGCTCCCCAAACGCCATAATTAGGTGTCATCATCTGAATTACCCCATTATGATCAACAAAAGCATGAACATATGAGTACATATTCATCCATTCACGATTGAAATAAATTGCTTCATCATGAGCACTTGCATTAGGCGTCGCAGTTTCATGAATTACCACCCCTTCTGGCTTACCCTTACGATAATAGAGGGGATTATCAGCATAAAAGCAGTTATACGGTATACCTTCTTGCTGCAACATTTTATAAAGATAAGTCAAACCACTATATGTATTCTGCTTAGCCAGATCATTGATTTTATCAGCTTTAACAGTAATTGGCTTAGCCATAGTTTCTGTGCTACCAACAATTAACCCTGTTGCTAACGCTAAAACTGCAATAATTTTTTTCATTTTCTCTTTCCTCGTATAACTATTGTTTAGCAATTTTAGCTAAGCTATGATAATTATCCGTCATCCAATCAAGATAGGTAGTTTTAACTGGAATGGTTTCTCGTACTTTTAAAACGGGAATTTTTTCCTTTTGTGCTAGACGCACAAAGTTATTTACTGTTGTACTAGACGTTTGTGAGTTAACTACAAAGAAAGCAATTTTGTGTTTCTTAATACCGGCAGTCATTTGCTGAATAGTTGCTGGACTAGGATCAGTATTATTTTGAATTGCTTTTTCAAAATCTTGATTTGCTATTTTAAAATTACCAGCTTGGAGTGCATAATCAAATACTGGTTCACTGACATAGACAGGCTGCGAATGATGTTGCTCAAGTTGATTAACATTTTGTTGAATATCTTTGATTTTAGCCAAGTATGCTTGCCCATTTTTACGATAATAACTTGCATGCGTAGGATCTTTCTTACTTAATCGCTGAACTAAATCATCGACATATTTTTTGGGCATCGCCAAATCAAACCAAATATGCGGATTAGCTCCTTTCTTTAATCCTAATAATTCTTCACCGACTAGAACCGGCTTTTTATCAACTGAAGAAGCTAGCTTATTCATCCAACTATCATATCCTAAACCGTTTGCGACTATTATATCTGCACTTGCCAATTTCTTAGCATCATTTGTTGTTGGTTCAAAGTCATGCGGATCGGAATTCGGATTTTTAATAATCGCTTCTGCCGTACCGTATTTGCCAACTACATTTTTGGCAATATCTGCATAAACATTAGTTGTTGTCACAATTGTCATTTTGGTATTTTTCTTTGGCGTTTGCGTACAAGCAGTCAAAGTTAATACTATAAGCCCTAGCAAAGTGGTTAAAGTAAATAATTTTTTAAATTTAAAATTCATTATTATTGTCGTTCCTTTTTATAATATTTTTAAATAACGCGACCAGCAAATCTAACAAAATTTAATAGCCACTTACTATTAATAACTATTATACACTAAAAATGCGCCACTATTTAAGTGACGCATTTTAAACATTGCTAACAAGCCAATTAATATTGTATTTCAGTAATTTGTCTCTTTATCATGATAAATTAAATTAAATTTTATAAAATAAAAAACGTACTTGATACCCCGTACGTTTCCAGTGTAAGTAAACATAATACAAATTTTTAACAACTATAATCCAATCATATGACTAAAGACTGGAACTAACAAATTATCAACTAAAGCAGTTGCAACAACAGCAACGGATGCCATCGCTCCTTGAACAGATCCCAGTTCTAAGGCAAAAGCCGAACCAACTGTGTGACCAGATGTTCCTAATCCTAAGCCTGCACCTAAAGGATCTTCATTGAGATTAAACCATCTCACTAGTTGCTTACCAAGGGCATAAATAACAACTGCATTGATAATGCAAGCCATTGCAGTTACTGAAGTATTACCACCAATTGCCTTAGTTAACGGCATTGCTACTGCAGTGGTAGCTGATTGGCTAAGCATTGACTTAATGCCTACATTATCAAGACCAACTGCTTTAGAAACAAGCGTAATTAATATCATCGAAATAAATGTACCAACAACTAAGCCAAGTAAAATTACTAGCCAGTTTTTCTTAACAACATCGTTACGTTTGTACAAAGGGACAGCGAAAGCAATTGTTGCTGGGGTAATAAACCAAAAAATGATATCTCCACCGGGTTTATAGGCTTGAGTATAAACTATTGCTGTAGTTGTATTGAAGAATTTTGCTAGAACTACTAAAACAGCAATTCCTAAAATCATCCCCACAAATAGAGGCTGGAAAAGAAAGAAGCCGTTAGACTTTTTGAATAGCCATTGACCAATCAAGAAAACAATCAATGATAGGAAAACTCCAAATAACGGATTAGTTATAAATTTCATTACTTAACATCTCCTATTTTCTTTTTATGCTGTATATTTACCTGGCTCTCGGTTATTTTATTAATAAGCCAACTAAAAAATCTGGTTGTATATGCAATAACCACTAACAAAATAATTGTAGCTGCTACAATTACAATTATTAACTGTATTCCTTGTGCTTTCATAATTTTTAAGTTAGCCGCTAATGAAATTCCTGATGGAACAAACATAAAACCAATTAAAGAAATTAGGACACTGCCAAAAGAGTCAACCCATTCTATCTTAATCACTTTAGTAGTTAATAACACATAAAGTAGAATCAATCCAATCACTGGTGTTGGTACCGGAAATGACCTCGGCATCAAATCTGAAATCATTTGTGACACAAATAAGATTGCGGCATAAATAAACATCTGAACCAAAATTGGTGCTGACTTCACTTTCTTTTCTTCCATAAAAACTATTCCCTTTCTCTCACAACTTGCTTTCAAGTAATACCATAAGCTAAATAGAGAAAATTGTATCTGGTTATTGGATGAACTGCAAAAAATAAACCACGAATTACCTAAAAGCGATTTCACAAGGTGCTTAAGGTGAATTTTATGTCCTTACATGTCTAACCTTCTTTTTAATTCTTTTCGATAAGATCGACCTACTTGAATTTTGACACCATTATTCATCAAAAGTAATAAGGTATGATTAAACCACGGCTGAATTTCTTTAATATCTCCGATATTTACGATAGCGTTACGATGAACTTGGACAAATGTTACATCAGTTAAATGCTGCTTTAGCCAGGCCAAAGTTTTCCTTGTTTCAAACTTTTGTTTGACAGTGGTAATCGTTAATACTCCGTTATTAACTGTAGCAGCAACTATATTTGCTTTTTTAATTACCACATTTCGATCATCAAGTTCAACAATCAGAACTTCACTTTCAGTACTTGATGTCTTCTGAAATTTAGTTGTTAAATTTGCAGTAGCTTTTTTTAAAGCACGGTCAATTCTCTTTTGCTCAAATGGCTTGAGTATGTAGTCAAACGCCCCTATATCAAAAGCCTTAACCGCATAGTCATCATATGCAGTGGCAAAAATAATTAGTGGTGCGTGAGCTAACTGCTTCAATTCTTCTGCAAGTTCAAAGCCATTTTCATCATTTAATGAAATATCTAAAAACAATAAATCAATTGGATACTTTAGCAAAATTCCTTGAGCTTCTTTAATATCTTCTGCTTGATAAAGTGTTACTGGGGGATTTTTTAAACTCGGACTCTTTTTAATTAAATATAATAATTCCGTTCGTGCTAACGGTTCATCATCTACAACTAAAATTTTCAACTTAATCTCCTGCTATCTTCTCAATATTTTTACTTTGTTTCATTGGTATTTTCATGCTGAAAGTTGAACCAGCAGAACTAGTTACAATTTTAAGTTTGCTACTCGTTCCGTATAACCCTTGCAGTCGTCGATTTAAATTATAAAGTGCGGTCCCACTTCCACGTGATTCATCAATTACTTCTTGTCCTAAACGAGCAAGAACTTTTGAATCGATTCCATTTCCATTATCACTAACCTTGATTTCCAAAGATTGTCCCCTTTTTGTCAAACCAACCATAATTTTATTTCCGGTCTTTCTCCCCTTAAAAGCATGCCTAATGGCATTTTCAATAAAAATTTGTAAACAAAATGGTGGTAGCAAGGTATCAGCCGGTACTTTGATTTGATAATTAATTGAAAACTTATTAGGGAAGCGGAGTGTCTCAATTCCTGTATATGCTTCAACATATTTTTTTTCTTGTTCTAATGAAATTTCTTTTTTTTGACCATTTTTAAGACTGAGTCGAAAATAGGTACTTAATTGCATTAATGCTTCATGCGCTTTATCAACATTTACCCGCATCAATGCCCCAATGGTATTAATCGCATTAAATAAAAAGTGTGGGTTAATTTGGAGCTGAAGTGCTCTTATTTCAGCCTCCTTAACTAGGCTGGTCTGTTGTTCAGCAATTCCAATTGCCAATTGTCCAGAAAAAATCATCGCTAATCCCCGAACCAAATTTTCCTCAACAACCGTCATTTCCCGTCCTTCACGTAAGTAGAGCTTTAATGCTCCAATTGTTGCATCATTAACTCTTAATGGACAAACAATTGCTGAAGTCAGGGGGCAATTGTTGTGAGGGCAGCCAATGTCTTTTTTGGAATACGCCACCTTCTCCTTTCCAGTTGAAATTACATATTTAGACATATCAGTAAGCACTGGCTCTCCCGAAATATGGTGATCTTCTCCCATGCCAATATGAGCTAAAACATTTCTTTGATCGGTCAAGCCGACTGCATCAAAATGAGTATATTCTTTAATTATTTGACAAACGTGTTTAGCCGAATCAAGATCGAGTCCATTGCGAAAATAAGGTAGTGTCTTGTTAGTTAATTCCAAAACATCTTTAGTTTGAACCGCTCGTAATTGTCTTTCATTAGATAAATAAGTCTGCAAAATCTCAATAAACAAGTAAGAGCCAATTGAGTTAAGCAATATCATCGGAACAAAAATCAATTTAACCAATCCAAAACCACGAAATACGAAAATAAAGACCATCTGAATTAATTCAGCTAGCAATGCTAAAACTACTGTCCAGAGTGTAGACGGGTACAAATTGTTTTTTTTAACACGATCTCCCAAGAAACCAATTAAGAATCCAATTAAGATTGAACTAACAATATAAAAATAATCAGAAAAGCCACCAAAAATTACCCTATGTAAGCCACCCACTAATCCAACCAACATTCCAACATAAGGTCCACCGGTCAAACTAGCTGTAGTAATTACTAACATTCTTGTATTAGCAATCGAATCAGATTGAGACATTTTAGTAATAATAAGTGGTGTTACAATTTCTTTCGAATTCGAAATCTCTACCCCCGTCAAATTTGAAATAATTACAAAGATTGAAAAAATTATAAATAACCATATTTGCGATTTAAGCGTTCTTTTTTCAATTAGATTCCTAAAAAAACGCATATTTACAAGCATGAATGCCAGAACCATAATAAGACCTAATCGCTCTGACAATAAAATAAATAGATTAAACAAATTATGCTCACTTCTTTAACTTATGTTCGACGACTCCAATTTTAACTCTATTATGCCATAATACTAATTTTACAATATACAAAACATTTTTAATTGCTCATTTTAGGTTATAAACAGCAAATAAAAAAACTCAATCCAAATGATTGAGATTTTTTATTAAATATTATGTTGTTAATTATTATGATTGATATTCTTCTTCCACAATCCTAAAATCACACCAGCTACAATTGAACCTACAATAGTCGCTACAAAGTAAAGTAAAATATGGTTAGCTAGCGGCGATACCCATAAACCACCATGAGGTGCTGGCACACCAATCCGCCAAAAACCAACTAAAGCTCCACCTACTGCTGACCCAACAATACATGAAGGAATAACATGCTTAGCATCAGCTGCAGCAAACGGAATTGCTCCTTCAGTAATAAATGAGAAACCTAAAATCCAGTTAGTAATACCTGCACGACGTTCATCTTCAGTAAACTTATCCTTAAAGAAAGTAGTCCCGATAGCTGTCGCAAAAGCGGGTACCATTCCACCAACCATTACAGCAGCCATCATCACTGCTGCAACTGTTGAATGAGGATCATTAGCAAAAGCACCAGACGCAAATACATAAGCTGCTTTATTGAAAGGTCCACCCATATCGATTGACATCATCGCTGCTAAAATAGTTGTTAGTACTACTAAATTACCTGTCCCCATTTGATTTAGGAAATTAGTAATTGCAAAGTTAATTGAACTAAAAATTGGATTAACAATGTAGTACATGATAAGCGCAATCAATAACAAACCTAAAATTGGGTAAATTAGCATTGGCTTCATACCTTCTAGAGATTTAGGTAGCTTGGCAAATAGTTTCTTTAAGCCAACTACTAAATATCCAGCAATAAATCCGGAGGCAAGTCCACCCAAAAATCCAGCTGGTGATTTTGCATTAGTTACCACATTAGCCACATATGCTCCACCATATGCACCACTATAAACTGTTGCCATAAATCCACCAACAAATCCCGGCATTAAAGCAGGTAAGTCACCGATTGATTCAGCAATATAACCCGATAAAATAGGTACCATAAAGGCAAAGGCCATATTACCAGCATTATTCAAAAAGATGAAGGCTGGCGATTTTGGTCCACCAGCATAGTTTTCGATAATGAATGAAATAGCCATCAATATACCACCGCCAATGACAAATGGTAGCATATGAGAAACGCCGTTCATCAAGTTCTTATATACTGAACCCCAGAAGCTTTGCTTGGTGTTATCTTCTTCAGCTGATACTTGACCATCAGAATGATAAACGCTGGCTTTATCATTTAAAATATTATCAATCATTTCATCTGGTTTATTGATACCATCAACAACAGGACGATTAACTAAAGGCTTACCATCAAAGCGGGGCATATCAACTTTTTTATCAGAAGCAATCACTACACCCTTGGCACGACTGATTTCAGCTGCAGTTAACTTATCTTTAACTCCTTCAGAACCATTAGTCTCAATCCGTACCTCAACACCACGCTTTTTACCAGCTTTAATTAAAGCTTCTTGAGCCATGTATGTGTGCGCGATACCATTGATACATGCCGTAACACCAACGATTAAAGGCTGATCAGTATCACTAGCTGGTTTTTCATTTTCAGCTTTCTTAGCCGCATCGGTTTTTTCTTCCGCTTCTTCGAATAAAGCAATAACTTCTTCAGGTGTCTCGGCCTTCTTCAAAGCACTTACTAAATCTGGATTAATTAGTAAACTTGATAATTTGGCTAAAGCTTCAAGATGGGTATTGTCAGCGCCAGCAGGGGCAGCAATCATAAAGAAGAGGTAAACTGGTTGACCATCAAGCGAATTGTAGTCAATTCCTTGCTCACTTTTAGCAAAAAGTACGCGTGCCCTATTAATTGACTCATTACGAGCATGTGGCATTGCAATTCCGTCACCAATTCCAGTAGTTGATTCATTTTCTCGTGCCCAAATTGACGCAATAAAATCAGCTTCATTATTAACAATTCCAGTTTCAACTTCCAAATCAGCCATTTCTTGAATAGCATCTTCTTTGTTAGTCGCCTTCAGTGACATAATCACTGATTCTGGAGCTAAAATATCTCTTATTTTCATTTCAATCTTTCCTCATTACGAAATCTGTTCTACTTTAATTTGTGGTAAAACAGCATCAATTTGACTTTTAACTGCAATATCTTTAGTAAATGCTGTTGCTGCACCACAGGCCATTCCAATTCGAAAGCTTTCTGCTGGATCCCCTGTTTGTACATAGGTTCCAACAAAGCCAGCAATCATTGAATCGCCGGCACCAACAGAATTAATAGCGGTACCAACTGCTCCTTTAGCATGATAAAAATGATCATGAGTAATCAAATAGCCACCTTTACCAGCCATTGACACCATTACATTTTGTGCACCCATCTCAAGTAATTTATGAGCGCAAGTCAACATCTCTTCATCAGAATTAAAACTAGTGTTAAACAAATCGGCTAATTCATGATGATTAGGTTTAATGACCAATGGCTTATATTCTAAAGTATCTAAAAGAGCTGCTCCAGTTGTATCAACAACAAATTCTGCTCCGGCTGCTTTAATTGTTGGCAGTAACTGTTTATAAAAATCTACAGGTAAGCCTGGTGCTAATGATCCACTTAAAACTACAATATCACCTTGTTTTAAATCGCTTAAGCGATCTTTAAAAGCCGTAATTTCTTGTGCAGTAATCTTAGGACCAGCAGCATTAATTTCAGTTTCTTGTTCAGCATGAATTTTTACATTAACGCGAGTAACATCAGAAATTGTCACAAAGTCATTAACAATACGGCGTTGATTTAATTGTTGCACTAGTTCTTTACCAGTAAAGCCACCGACAAAACCCCAAGCTGTATTATCAATTTTCAGTTGATTTAGGATTTGGGAAACATTAATCCCTTTACCTCCCGCTAAAAATGAACAGTTATTGCTTCGATTGACCTCACCACCGTTTACCTTTTCTAATTGAATCACATAATCAAGTGCTGGATTAACAGTGACTGTATAAATCATTAATTGGCCTCCCTTAAATTAATCTTAGTAGGTAATAAACCTTTTTGTTGTGCTTGAAGCACATTTGTAATCACAGTAACATCCTTTACATTACCAAAAATTGCAAAACTACGCTCACCAATTTTAGACGAATCAGCTAGAACATAAGTACAATCTGAACGTAATTGCGCTCTTTTTTTGATATTCGCTTCATCAGGATCTGGTGTAGTTAAACCACCAGCATGGTCTATACCGTTGGTACCGATAAAACTTGCTGCAAAATTCATATTTTCTAGCTGTTCAAGTGCCGCTTGTCCAACCACAGCATGGGTATCATCTTTAATTCTGCCTCCCAAAAGTATGGTCTTAATATTATGAGTAAGAGCACTCAAAGCCGTTTCTAAACCATTAGTAATCAGCGTAATTTGACCAACTTCAGCCAAGAAAGGAACCATTTCATAGGCAGTTGTCCCCGCATCTAGAAAAATATAGTCTCCTTCATGCACATAATGGGTAACTGCGTAATGAGCAATGCTAATCTTTTGTTCGTGATTCATTGTGAAGCGAATATGTTGCGAAACGTCATGAGCAAAATTATTAATGGATTGCGCCCCACCATGAACGCGCTTAATTCGCCCTTCATGCTCCATTTGAATTAGATCACGGCGAATTGTAGATTCTGATGTTGCAGTCATTTTACACAAATCACTGACATGACACAGTTCATATTGATTAACGTAGTTTTCAATTAATTTTTGTCGCTCCTGCGTTAGCATCCGCTTCACCTCTCTGGTTATTTTAGGCGGTTCAACCATTAAAAGCAATCATTTTCGCTCAAAATAATTCATTTTTATGCAAAATGAGTCTAAAATCCTCTTTTGGTAGTTGTGGTAGAATAAATATAACTTTTTAAGAAAGGTAAGTCCCAGTTATTATGGCAGTCAATGATATGCAACATCATTTATCAGCAAAGCATCATATGAAAATCCATTGGAAAGATTTTTATAAAAGCGCTGATGATACACTAATCAAAGATATTACTCTAGTTGAAAAAAGTTCGTTAGTTGGCAGAATTGGGGGGATGCTTTTAGAATGTGGTACAGGAGCCTGGCGCGTTCGTGACTCAATGAATTCAATTGCACGCGCATTAGACATTACCTGCTCGGCTGATATTGGATTAGTGACAATTGAATATACTTGTTTTGATACTGATAACCTATCTTATTCACAAACATTGGCACTAGCTTCAACCAATGTCAATATGAACAAACTAAACGCACTTGAAGATTTTGTTAGACGGTTCGAGCGGGACAATGATTACTTAACTATTGGTGAAGTTGATTATAATCTTAAAAAAATTGAGCAGCATACACGTAGCTACCCCCTGTATATTGCAGCTTTAAGTGCTGGCATAGCCTGTGCTAGCTTCATTTTCTTACTTGGTGGTGGACTACCAGAAATGAGCTGTACTTTTCTAGGGGCACTAATTGGTAACTATATTCGAGGCTTAATGGGTGAACATCATATCACCTTAGTAGCCAAAATTGCTACCGGGGTAGCCATTTCTTGTGCAGTTTATTTTATTTGCTTTAAGTTAGGACAGAAAATTTGGCTTTGGGATGCCAGTCACTCCTATGGCTATATTGGATCCATGTTGTATGTTATTCCGGGCTTTCCCTTTATTACTTCTGGATTAGACCTCTCTAAACTTGATATGCGCTCAGGATTAGAAAGGATGGCTTATGCTATCTTGGTCATTATGATTGCTACAATGGCTGGTTGGGGAATGGCCACGCTACTCAATTTAGCACCAGGTACAATGCCTAAACTTAATTTAACACCATTTTTATTAACTATTTTCCGTCTACTTGCCAGTTTTTGTGGCGTATTTGGCTTCTCAGTAATGTTTAATTCTAAACCTTCGATGGCGCTAGTTGCCGCTTTAATCGGGGCAATCGCTAACACATTAAGGTTAAGCTTAGTTGAATTTAACCATATACCAGCCGCAATGGCTGCTTTTATTGGTTCCCTTTTAGCCGGCTTACTTGCCAGTTTTGTACGTGACAAGGTTGGTTTTCCTAGAATTGCAATTACTGTACCTGCAATTGTAATTATGGTTCCAGGCCTATACATGTATCAAGCAGTCTTTAATTTTGGGATAACTAATATTAATATCGGGGCTTATTGGATTATGAATGCTTTAATGATTATCATTGCCCTACCAATTGGTCTATTAATTGCTCGAATTTTGACTGATGCCAAGTGGCGCCATGCAGATTGATTTTTGCTATTCAGAAAAGCCACTTTATTAAGTAGCCCCGTAGACAAACTGGGCAAAACCAAATTAAGACCTAAAGTATTACTGTCCATTCTCTCAGTAATTAAAAAAGCCAGCATTTTAAATGCTGGCTTTTTATTATTTACTCTTTCCTAAAACAAATTAATATGCTTAAGTTCCAAATCACTGCTTAAATTAATTTTTAAACAAAGTCACACAATTTTTTTGGCGCTTGCTTTTTCAAATTCAAAAATTTAGCTTTCATAATAAAATTTTAAATAGATTAATTCAAAGGTAGAATCAGTTCAAACTAGTAGTATCTCTGTCAAACCTTTTTTATTTTCCATCAATGAAAGATATTTAATTCCTTTTGATATGATAACCTACTTAATAAGACCCATCCTTTATCACAAACAAATAAGTATGAATATTACTTTTAAAATTAATTACATCAAAAAGTTCTGATAAGAAAATATTTTGATAGCGTCTCTGATAGCCCTAAATGTCAGCGTTATATACCCTACTAGTAATTAGCTAATTTATTTTAGAAATAATAAAAACAGTATTATTTAATAGTAAATACAAGATTAATCTATAGCAAGTATAAATGTTTAAAAATAATACATACTTAATTATAATTAATTAGTTTTTTTAAAAATACACTTATCTCTTTGTACAAACATTGTAAGTGATTAAATTTTATTTGCTTAATATTTTGTAAGCGGTTATAATGATTAATGTAAAAGAATAGGGATAGTTACAGGTAAAGCTGGCGTGGCCTACTAAATCAATCGGTTTAGTGGGCCTTTTTGTTTATCTACGGAGGAAATAACTGTGACAAAAGGAGTTTGAAATGATTATCAAGAAAAAATTGAATAACAATGCTGTTATTGCCTTTGGTCAAGACGGTATTGATCAAATTTTGACTGGTAAGGGTATTGGCTTTATGAAAAATAGAGGAGATAAAGTTGATCAGGAAAGATTAGAAAAAAGGTATAAATTAAGTACTGCTGAGCGGCAAAATAAATTAATTAGTATTGTTGGCACAATTCCTCTACAGTACTTAGACTTTACTGATCGTATTGTAAAAAAGTTATCAATTAAATTAAATGAAACATTTGACGACAATATTTATATTGCTTTGACTGATCATATCTATTTTACCGTTTCCAGATATCGGAACCACGAGAGTGTCAACACATCCCTTTTATGGGAAGTAAAGGACATTTATCCAAAAATATATCAACAGTCTTTAAAAATTTTACAGGAAATAAACAAAGAATTTAACGTTGATTTAACAGTAGATGAAGCAAGACTGCTGACCTTTCATATTGCAGACAATTTAAAAACTAATGAACAAAATTTTGATGTTGGGGATTCGATTAAAATGGTCACCGATATGCTTAATATTGTTAAATATTATTTCAATATTGAATATGACAAAAATTCTTTAGAATATACACGTTTCATTATTCATTTGAAATTTTTAACTAAACGTATCTTAGGCAAAGAAAAACAAACCTCAGAAGCAGTTTTTTTCTACTCTGAATTACCGCAAAAAATGCCAGAAGCTTTTAAATGTATGCAAAAAATCAAAGAATACATCTTAAAAACGCAAAATTTTGATCTCTCAATTGGTGAACAATCATATTTAACTATTCATATTCAACGAATTATTTTAAATCATAAGTAACAGAAAAGAGGAAAAAATGAATAATCAAGAAATTGCTCAACAAGTTTTAAAAAATTTGGGTGGTGAAAACAATGTCATCACTTGTACACACTGTGCAACTAGACTACGTTTTACCTTAAAAGACATACAGAAAGCTCAGACCGCAACAATTGAGAAATTACCTAGTGTAATTTCAGTTGTTAAAGCAGCTGGACAATACCAAATTGTCTTCGGACCTAAAGTAATTGACATTTATAATGCAATGAGCGACATTTTGCATATGAATAAGCAGTCAGAGGAAACTAAACCACAGCACAAAAATATTTTTGATGCTCTAATTGATTTAGTTTCAAGTATCTTTACTCCTATTTTGTATGTTTTAATTGGCTCTGGAATTATCAAGGGATTACTGTCCATTTTTACTTCATTAAAGTGGATGAGTGCAACCTCTGGCACCTACGAAATATTCAACGCTGCTGGTGATAGTTTGTATTACTTTTTACCAATGATATTAGCTATTACCTGTGCACAAAAATTTAAAACTAATCTTTTTGTATCAATTACAATTGGAGGAGCGTTAGTTTATCCTAATATTGCTGCCTTATACGGTAAAACTATTCAATTTATGCATCTTCCAATTGAAATTGCAACATTTAAAAGTAGTGTTTTCCCAATTATTTTTGCCATTTTCACCTTATCTTATTTAGAAAAAGTGTTAAAAAAGGTTATTCCAACATCAGTCGAAAGTATTTTTGAGCCATTAATATCTTTACTTATTTTAGTGCCTCTAACAATTATTGTTTTTGGACCAATTGGCTCTGCTTTAGCCGATGGGATTGCTAGTTTTTATATGTATTTATATGGTTTAAGCAAAGTAGTTGCAGGCGGGTTCATTGGTTTCTTTGCCCAAGCAATGGTAGTTTTTGGTATTCACTGGGGGCTTTTCCCAATTATTTTTTCAAATATTCAAAAATATGGTTTTGATACTATCTTAGCAGTCTTTGGGCCAAGTATTATTTCTCAATCTGGAGCGGCATTGGGGATTTTCTTGAGAACTAAAGATTCTAATATGAAAAAAATTGCTTCATCAGCCACTTTAATGGGTTTCTTTGGTATTTCTGAGCCTGCAATTTATGGCGTTACTGTAAAATATAAGCGTGCCTTTTTAATGGCAATGATTGGCGGTGGTATTGGCGGTGCAATTGCTGGTGCAGCAGGTTCTAGAGCAACCGCAGTTGCTGTTGCTAGTGTCCCTAGTTTTCCTGTTTATTTTGGTCATGGCTTTGCCCAGTTTGTTATCGGATATTTTATGGCATTCGCTATTGCTGCAATTTTGACTTACTTCTTTGGCTATGATTCTAGCATTGATAATAATAAACAAGTAATCGCTGATACATTAGACAGTCAGCCTGCTGCTTATAGCAGTAATTCTAATCAACAACAAGAATCATGGGCTAAACAGGAATTAGTAGCCCCGGTTGATGGCAAAACAATTCCATTAGCAGATGTCGATGATGAAGTCTTTTCCTCTGAATCACTCGGCAAAGGTGCTGCCTTTTTGCCTATATTAACCACTCAAAAAGTTATTGCCCCCATTGCTGGTGTAGTAACAGCTACTTATCCATCTATGCATGCGTATGGTATAACTTGTTCAGATGGTCGCCAATATTTAATCCATATTGGTATTAATACTGTAGATTTAAATGGTAAGTATTTCACAAATGGAATTGTAAAAGATACAAAAGTTAAACAAGGCGATGAGCTGTGTACTGTTGACTTTGCCAGTATCTCTGCAGCAGGTTACGATTCTTGTGTTATTATAACTTTGTTGAATTCAACTGCTAAAACTAAAGTTTTACTTAATGCTGACAGTTCATGTAAAATAGGTCAATCTGCTTTAACTTTTAGTGAAAACTAATTAGGTGATTAAAATGATTATTAAAAATTCAGCTTATGGCGAAAATTATGGTTTACTTGATCCAGTTGTTCTAAAACGAACAAAAAAAAAGAAGCCATTTTCTGATAGAAAAGCAGAAAAAAATATTAACTTTGCAAAGATTGATTTTGCTGCAATTAGACAGGGAATGGGATCACCAAATCAAGATCTTACTAAAACAAGAGTTATTGTCAAAAGTATTCTAATTAAATGCAAAAAACGTTATATTCCTGCTTTGGTTTGTCATCCAGCCAAAACTAAAATCACTAAAAATGCTTGTCTCTATTTACATGGTGGCGGATTTATTGGTGGTAGCAGTACAATGATGCTTAACCAGTGCAAATTAATTGCTGAAAGGGCTGATTGTACTATGATTTCTCTAGATTACCGCTTAGCTCCAGAAGCGCCATTTCCTAACGCTCTTGAGGATACATTAGAAGCGCTTACGTGGACTATTAATCACCAAAAAGCTTTAGGCTTTGCTAATTCAAAAGTATTTGTTGCTGGTGACAGTGCAGGAGGAAACTTAGCAGTTGAATGTGGTTTATTGGATAAGGGCCATCGTATTAAGCAAATTATTTCAATTTATGGCGCTTTAGACTTACAAGAACCAGCTATGACCAGTTATCACTGGAACTATGCCAACTACGAAATGGATAAACATCAACAGGACTATATCCATACTAGAATAAATAAAATTATGTATATTAATAATTTGATGCGTCCACTCTATGCTAGAAGTCAACCTGTTACCAATCCATTGATTAGTCCAGTTTATGCAACTGACTTTACCAATATGCCGGTTGTAACTTTAATCGAAGCAGAATTTGATTATTTTTTGCCAAGTAATCATTTTTTTGCTAATTTACTTAACCAAAATAGTATAAAAGTTCAAGAGATTCTATATAAAGGGCTAGATCATGGGTTCTTTGATCGTTTAGGCTATCTTAAACAAACAGAACAAGTTTGTGATGATCTCGCTAACATTATTAAAAATTAATTCAAATAAAAACTGCTAAACCAGCATAAGTACCTTACTCAATGGTTTAACAGTTTTTTTAATTATTAAAATTACTTATTAACTATACTTTGAATAGCATTTCGCCCAGAGAAAACACAGTATCCAGCATGGGTTCCCGGCACGTTAACACCGTATGTATCGCCATAGAGAACTGCGGAACCATCACCACCAATTGCATATAAGCCTCTAATTAATCGTCCTTCAGTGTCTAAAACCTGATTATTGACATTAACCCGCAAACCATCACCTGTAGTATAGGCTCCAACACCTAATTCAATTGCATAAAATGGACCATTGCCATCAACAGGTAATAGATATTTAGCAGGTTTATGGAAATCCGTATCTTCGCCGTTTGCTGCCATTTCATTGTAATGTTTTACGTATGAAACCAGATTTGGTGTATCGATTTCTTCTGCTAATTCCTCAAGGGTATTAGCTTTGTGTAAGTACTCACGACCATCTTTTTCAGCCTGCTCTATATCATCACGCAAGGTTGGATAACGATCTTCCGGTACAAAAGGCTTCATTGATCTTGGATATGATTTGTCTGTAAAGTCATCTAAGATCTTTTGACTAAAAATACAAAAAATTCGATCTTGGCGATTCATAGCATTGCCTTCATTAGCCCAATTAACAACCGCTGCGCTTTCATCAACAAAGCGTTCGCCCATTTCATTAACCCAACATTGCGGTTGATCACATACAGAACTCCAAATCGCTGTCCCCCACAACTTATAAGCAGGAATGGTCGGGTCTTTTAATTGTCCCCCGAACATCATTGCCATTCCAGTAAAGAATTTCTTGGCACCCAAATTCCATGCTAAGCGCAGACCATCACCGGTATTTTTGCCAGAATTAACAGGAATAATATTTTGCGGATTTTGATGAGCAGTGCTGGCTAGTAATTCTTGATCGTTCAAATAACCCCCAGTTGCCAAAACTATATTCTTAGCTTTAACAACTCGCTCTTTTTCATCAATCATTTGAAGTAAAGTTACTTCATAAGAATTATCAGTTTCTTGCTTTAAATCGATTACCCGCGTTTGCGTAACCAGCTTCACACCTTTTTCTTTGGCATATGGCTCCAAGCCATTATGAATTGCGTCATGGCCTTTACCTTCAAACAAATGCCATGTTTTAGCACCATCACCGAGTCCGGCAACCATCGTAATTTTAGCGCCTCGCTCTTCAAGCCAAGAAACATTCGTACCCGCTTGATCAATGTACTTTTGCCACATTCTGCCATCGGCACGATAATGAGAATAATTTAATTCTTCTTGTAAAAGCTCTTTTTTGTCAATAACCGCATCTTCTTGCTTTTGTATTACTGAATCAGCAGCAAACACCCCTTCAACATAATTACCTGTACCACCTGTCGTTTTTCCTTTTTCAACAAGTAAAGTTTTTAAGCCTTGATCACCAGCTTCGGCTGCTGCGGCAAACCCAGCAAGACCAGCACCAACAATTACTACATCATAATCTTCCATTCTTTAGACCTCATTGCTTTAGTAAAGAACATGGTCAATTCAGTTAATCCATGCTCTTTAAATTTAATTACTTTCTTTAGCAGTTTCTGCTGCATCAATTCCTGCTAAACGACCAGAAATGTAAGCAAAACCTAGAGTACCACCTTCAAAATCAACATAAGCTTTGCCATACATCCCGGATGCATCAGCACCAGCAATATATAAATTGGCAACTGGTTCGCCGTCAGGCTTCAATGCGCGCATCTTTTCATCAATTGTGGCACCGCCTAGAGTCCCAAGATTACGGGCAATAAACTTAACAGCATAAAATGGGCCCTGTTCAACTGGAATCATGCGCTTAGTGTCAGAGAAGAATAACTCATCTTCCCCCTTCTTCTTAGCTTCATTGTACTGGTCAACTGATTTTTGCAAATTGATTGCGTCAACTCCCATCTGCTCAGCCAATTCAGGAATGGTCTGACCAATAAAGACAACATTCGTTGATGATAATTGTTTCAAAAGAGTCGTAAAATCAGTCTTTTCATGCTCACGCTTAATACTTTCATCAGTATCCGTTGGGAAGTTAAATTCCATGTAAAATTCGCGCTTGTTCTTCCATTTGCCATAGTGATCTTCAATTGCGACCGTGCCGCCTTCCTTAATCTTATCAAGCATGGCCTGATCTAAAATAACAAATTCGGTTTGCTGCGGTTGTTCAGATAATTCCGCTCCGTGGACTGCAAAGTCTAAAGCATGGGTTTCACTAGCATAACGTTGACCGCGCTTATTGACCCGCAAATTAGGAAAATCGGCTAAAGCATTTAATGGCATCCAACTAGGACCAACTAGCTTAGCCATTGCTCCAATTTCCTTATTACTAAAAGTTTGCCAAAAATAATGAGTTGAACCATTGATATGACGGGCAGTGCCAGCTGACCAAGCCATATTTAAACCATCACCGGTATTTTGCAAAACCTGCCCTTGGGTACTAACATCACCTAGATATTCTTTACGCATTTCGGCATTACCACCAAAACCACCAGTTGCAATAATGACCTTTTTAGCATTGACTTGTAATTCCTGCTTATCACTTTGTGCAATTAAACCAATAACTTGTCCTTGATCATTTTGCAATAACTTCTGCCCGGCAAAGCCAAAGTACATTTGTCCACCGAGAGATTTAAACTTTTCAATCAGTTTGGTAACGGCTTTTGTACCACCTTCTTGATAACCATGCAAAGTTGCCGGCATCCCAATATGATCGAAACTGCCACCTGTTCCGGCATCAACCAACTTCATAATTGCGCCATTTTCATTGAGCCAGTCAACCGTTTTTCCAGATTCATCAATAATCCGGCGTACTAAAATTGAATTCATATAGCCTTGAGAAGCATCCATATACTCATCATAAAGCCACTTTTTAGAAACGACTTGGTCTTGATCTTTTTGTTGCTGACTATCACCGGCAAACATCCCACCAGCAAAGGTACTAGCACCAAGGGGGGAAATGGTTTTTTCTAATAATGCAACACTTGCGCCATGCTGTATGGCAGCAAGTGCTGCAGCTACACCGGCTCCACCTGCACCCACAACTGCAATATCAACCGTAATTTCCCTTTTAGTAGTTGTACTAGTTTGAGCACTATTTTCTTTTAAAGCAGCAAAATCAACTTCAGCTTTAGTCAAAGCACTTTTGACACCTTCAATAATCCCGCGCGAAGTTTCAGATGCCCCTGAGACTACATCCACATCAATTGACTGCTGATCAACAATCTTTTGCGCCATCTTCTGAAAAGCATTATCTGCTAAACTATCTGGAGCATATCGATCAAGTGAGTTTACCCTAATAATTTGGTCACTACCCACCTCAACTTCAAGGTTGATTTGACTCTCTTTTCCTTGTCCTGAACCGGTATATTTACCTGGCTTATCTGTAATTTTTTTGGCCATTTTAAAAATCCTCTTAATTTAAATTAGTTACTATTTACGCCGCCGTGCATCATTTGCGTCTGGCAAAATAGCAATGAAAATAGCAGTTAACATCAAAACAATACCTTGAATAATAAAGGTCAACATATAGTTGCGCCCAGCAACCAAAGAAATAATAACTGGAATACAGTATGAGAAAAGTAATGATACAGTGCCAATTAATCCACCAGCAGAACCCGCATACTTCGGTCCAATTTCTGGAAAAGTAATCGGCATTGCTTGCATCAATGGGCCAGTCATTGCGCCAAATAAACCACCTAGAACCAAACTAATAATTAGAGGTAAGCCTAATGGAATAAACCATGTGATAGCAATTAACATCCCAGCTAAAAGTGTCACTAAAATCATCAACGGCTTTGCCTTTCTTGCTTTACCAATAATTGCAGGACCAAAAAGAGAACCACATAGACTACCAATAGTTGCAATTGCAGCAATTGTATTGCCTTGAACAGAAGATAAACCTCTGGCAGCAAAAGCTGGTGGCATAATACTTGAAAATGCTTCGCTCGCACCCATTCCAACACCGACACTAATTGCAACAATCCATGTCTTCTTACTACGAGCTGCAGCCTTGAAAAATTCCATTGATGATTCAGTATGATCTTGCTTTACTGCTTCAGGGGGAAGTTTTTCACCTGCAGGCATATCTTTCATAAAAAATAACCAGCAAATTGCCAATACAAGTAGCAAAATCGATGAAAACATATAAGCTGATTGTACACTCGGAAATCTTGGACTAGTAATCCGAGATAAGATGATGCCAACACTAGCAGACGCAAAAAATATTCCCATTGCAATGTTTGTATCTTGTTTAAACCACATGCCAAAAATTTTTAAAGTATTGGCATTTAATAACGCCATATAGACACCAAACAGTAGTAACATCAGCATCATAGTCATAAAGTTATGAGCAATTAAGCGACCAAATGCACCGATAACTGAAATAATCAAACCAATTGAAACAATTTTTTTAGCACCAAACTTATCAGCTAAAGTACCTGCTGGAATACTCAAAAAAACCGCAATCAACATTGGTGCCATAACTAGGCTTTGAAATTGAGCAGTCGAAATATGAAGCATTGGCATAATTTGAATAGCTAAAGCTGAGATTTGAAATTGAATATAATTACTCGTTAAATCTAGTAAGGCGACAATGGTCAAAATTACCCAGCGATAATTTGAAAGCTTGGGCATTTGTCTTTCATCCATCATTTTTAAAACTCCTTTTTAAATTAAACTAATTTTCTGCTGCGAATTGACCGGCTAACCTACCGAAAGTTTGTGCATGGCTGCAAGTCAGGCCCGGAACACGGTCTGGATATGAGCCCCAGAAGAAACCACCACTAGCATTACCTGCTGCATATAAGTGCGGAATTGGGTTACCATCTTTATCAATCACTTCCATCTTAGAATTGATTCGTAAGCCATCAAGCGTCGCTAAAAGTCGTCCCCCCATTATGACGCCATAATATGGACCATGTTCAACTGGGTATAATCTGAATTTTTCTTTGCCAAAATCAGTATCTTTACCTTGCTTACACATCTGGTTATACCGTTTAACTGTTTCAACCAACTTATCTTTTGGTAAAGCTAATTTTTCAGCCAGTTCTTCAATCGTGTCAGCTTTTTGTACCATTCCATCATCAAGGCGGCGTTGAATTTCGGCCTTATTTTCTTCAGTATTATAAATTCCTGGCCAACCTAAGCGAGAACAGCCTTGCGTATCAAACTGCGCTAAATGATCCATAATTTCTTCAGACCAAATTTGTGCTTCAAGATAACCAGGTTGTTTTGACATGGCATTAATATCAAATTGATAAGGAACACTTTCATTACCGAAGCGTTCACCATTTAAATTAACCTTTAGTAAGGGATAGGCACCTAACCAAAAGTACCCCGGACCTTTAAAGTCAATTTTATAAAAATCTTCAGCCTTAGTTCCTACCGGCACCGCCCCGCGATCAAAAATAATTTCAGCGGGTTCTTCATCTCGCGCTGCGCCTACTTTTAGACCAGCAAGAATACCTGAGCCATCGTCACGTGGTCCATCAGAATAAACATTCTTCTTGTATCCAAGTGGATTCCATTTCTTCATTAAATCAATATTGCCACCATAACCGCCAGTACAAATAATAACGCCCTTAGTGGCTTGATATTGTGTTTTTTTACCACTAGCACGGTCACTAGTAATAACACCAGTTACTTTTCCTTGATCATTGGTTAAAATTTCTTCCATCTTGGTATTGTACTTAAGCGTCACACCTAATTGCTGCGCTTTATTGAGTACCCACTCACCATAGTGCGCCCAACCGTTATCTGGCGTAGCAATTGCTAGTTCAGTATTAAAAGCGGTATTAACGATAGTTTCATAATGAGCATCTTTTTGTGGTCTTAAAACACCACCATTTGGTTTCAAAATCTGATCTTCAAGCCAATTAGCTGTTTCATCAGCATGGTTAGCCCAAGTCCAAAGTAATCGTTCATCAACATTGTCTTGGAAAAAAAGTGTTAAAAAATTTAATAATTTAGCTTTATCAACCTTAATTCCTGCTCTTTTTTGCGCATTGCTATTAAGTGCTGCAAAAAAAGAACGAAAGAGAAATTGTGAACTTCCTTGCTTATCAATTAATAAAACCTTGGCCCCTTTTTCAGCCGCTGCACATGCTGCCATTGCTCCTGAATTACTCGCCCCGGCAACGATTACATCATAAGTATTCTCCATTTTTATCCCTCACTTTTAAAGTAATCTTTTAAGCACTTTTATCATACTATCAATTTAGTGAATCTTTGCACTAAATTAAGAATTTAAGATTACTAAATGGAATAATTACCAAAATGATAAAAAATAAGTAACAAAAAATGCTTGTATGACGCCTTTTTTATAGACCACAAGCATTTACTTAATATTTTTAATTTGTGCATTATTTATTTTTTTGCTTTAAATATTCTGTGATTGCTTTATTTAAAGTCGTAATCACTTCTTTTAAAACCGACTCATTAGTAAAAGACTTCATATAGGCAATGCCATATGGAGAAATATCATGATAATCAATTGGGACATAGCTGATATCAGTAGCTTGATAATCAGCAATAAAATTAGGCAAAATGCCATACCCCCAACCACCACGAACATAAATATTCATTGCCAAAAAATCTTGAACGAATTTAATATGATCCATTCCCATATGATTAATCAATTCATTTTGAAAATTGACTTGTACATTAAGTGAACTATTTGGATCGAGCAAAAACAAATCCTGTTTAGTCAAATCTGATAAAGAAATTGCTTTTTTTTGGGCCAAAGGTGAATCAGGGGGACAAGCTACTACTACCTGACCCTGAATTAAAGGTTCAAACTGAACGTCATCTACCACATTGACATCGTCACGTGCAATAGCGCATAAATCAACATGATGATTAAGCAGCTCGCCAATTGAATTATTTAAAACAAAAACAAACTGGATATTCAAATTACTCCCAGCCTCGCGTAACTTACGCAAAAAAAGGGGCAAAACACTTTGCTCTAATGGCGTATCACATACACCGATTCGCAAGAGGGTCTCTGGGTCATTTCTTTTACTTTGTAAATAGGCAA
The DNA here is from genome assembly GCF_003692985.1 of Lactobacillus sp. ESL0237. Lineage (NCBI taxonomy): Bacteria > Bacillati > Bacillota > Bacilli > Lactobacillales > Lactobacillaceae > Lactobacillus > Lactobacillus sp. ESL0237. The sequence continues at coordinate 296,566 of NZ_REHE01000010.1, forward strand.
CAGTATAATCCATATCATCTACCACATTACGTGCCACACGATAAAAATATTTACCCGCATCCGTAAGTGAAATGCGATGATGCCCCCGGTTAATCAAGGTTACGCCGATAGTATTTTCTAAGTCTTTAATATTCTTGGAAACTGCTGATTGAGAAAAGTTCATTCTCTCTGCTGCAATTGTAAAACTTGAATTATCTACAGCCTTGATAAAGCAGCGTAACTGAGTAAAATTCATTTTTATTCTCCGCCATCAATAAATTCTTTATTCAAAATATAATTACTCTATTTTACTCATTATAACTAAAGTTTTTTGACTACACAAAAAGATCATTACTAATAATGACCTTTTTAACTATCTTTATTTAATCTTGCTTAAGGCATCATTAACGGCATCCCGTAGTCCCCTACTGGTACTGGAAGCACCGGTAATTGTATCAACATCAGTACGATTTTGCTTAACCATTTCCTTAGGTAAAATCTCAATTGCTTTTTGTCCATAATCAGCTGATTCTGCCTGCTTCAACACTTCAATTTCTTGCAAATTCTTATTTTCATCAACAGTAACTCGGACTACAATTTCGTCACCCATACCGCGACTTGAACGACCAATGTATTGATTTTTAGCTGTGGGGTAAGTTTCCCGCCTTAAATCAGAATTTAAATGTTTCTCACTTACCGAAGCACCACTTGCCACGTCAGCTTCATTAGCCAATTTTGGTATTGCAGCATTTTCCCCAGCAATCTTACCCCAAATCAAACATTCGGCTAAGTTGCCACCACCTTGGTATTGATTGGCACTAATCCCACCTAATTCTCCTGCTGAATATAAGTGTGGAATTACTTGACCCTTAGTATCGATAATCTCAGCTTTCACATTTCTTCTGGGACCGCCTTGAGTATTAAGCATCGTTTGTTCCAGCTTAACTGCAAAAATTTCAGCTCCAGTAAAAGCTTGTAGAGTAGTTGACGCACGATGAAATTCGGAATCGTTATGTTCTTCACATGCATGATTAAACCTAGCTACCGTCTGATTCAAGACCGCTGGTTCAATTTCAATTTTTTCTGCTAATTCTGCTGGTGAACTAGCACTAATTATCTGATTATAATATGGTGCATAGCTACCAATTATTGGATCGTGATCAAGCTCCTCTTTCTTCTTGCTGTCAAAAATTAGATAGGGGTGGACTTGATTCATTGGCACTTTCCATTGACCATGATTCTTAATATGGCCATGTCGATTTTCTTCTGCTTCATTAAAATATCTTGTACCATCATCACCAATCACAAATGCGCTGCCATGAGCAACTTTTTCATTTTGTTCACCTAACATTAAACGACCGCGCTCACCTTGAGGTACAGCAAAAGCCATTCCGTGTAAGAGACCCAATGACTCAAAATTATGCATATGCCAAAGATCAGCACCAACTTCTTGTGCCAGCCGAACACCATCACCTTTATTGTAAAGTGTACCTAAAGGAGCTAATTTTTTTGCTCCTAAATAATCTTCAATCATGCGCTGATTATTTTCAAAACCGCCAGTAGCCAGTACTACACCATTTTTAGCTTGAACGTTTAGCCTCTTATTATCACGTTCAATTACAACGCCCTCAATTACTCTAGTTTGACCATTTTGAATTAATTCAATGGCTGGTGTATTATACAAAACATCAATCTTGCTTTGTCTTTTGCTTACTTGATTTTTTAAAATTTGCCATAAAGATGCATCAAACCATGATTTGGCGACCGTTGTAAAATCATGCGTTTCTGAACCTTCATATTCAGGAAATTCTTCAAATGCCCAACGTGATTGAGGTGCATAGTCTTTAGCACTGCATGGTTCTACTTCTAAATACTTAGAAACATATTCAGGCATTGCCACCATACCTTTAACATAAGTGTCAATCATCTCTTCATCTAATGACATCGGTGCTGTTAATTGTTGGTAATATTTTTTCATTTTGTTAAAATCTTCACCAGTTCCCAATAGCTGAGCAGAATAACGTGTATTCCCACCCTCATGGCCTTCTGGAGCAGCATCGACCAACAAAACCCGCGCATCTTGGTCCGCAGCAAAACGGGCAGCTGTTGCCCCCGCGCCACCAAATCCTAGTACTACAACATCATAATTGGCATCCCATTCAATATCTGCTTGGTAAATCATAAGCCTTCTCCTATATGCAATCGCTTTCATATATTTTATGAGAATAATAGCACATATTACAACCTCAAACAACCAATAATTTATAGTTATTCATTATCTGTAAGTTAGAAATAAAAATCGTTCATCAGTGATGAACGATTTAAACTTAATTATTAATATATTTTTTTAATTCTAAGCCTGATAAGCCTGCACTCAAGCCAACCAATAATTTAATTCTCGCCTTTTGCCCATTTAAGCCCCGACAATAAATAATTCCCATCTTATTTAAGTTAACTCCGCCGCCTTGATAATCATAAACCGGCTCAGCAATTCCATTAAAGCAACGTGAAACTAAAACTATTGGAATCTTATGCTCAACAAGTGCTTGAAGCTCTGGTAAGGTTTCAGGTGGCATATTACCAGCTCCTAAAGCCTCAATTACAATACCATTAGTTGCGGTCTGGTTCAAAGCCCGAAACAATTCCGTTCCCATCCCTGCGTAAGCTTTAACTAAAAATACTTGATCAACTACATAATTAATTGGTAGATGTTGTTGCGGTTTAATTGTCTGTACATAATTGACATGACCTTCTGAAACAATACCGATTGGCCCAAAGGTTGGCGTGCGAAAAGTGGCAACATTTGTAGTATGGGTCTTAGTTACATAACGTGCTGAATGAATTTCATCATTCATAACTACGACCACGCCTTTACCCACTGATTCTTTGGAACTAGCTACCATGATTGCCGTCCGAAAATTATATAGACCATCACTTCCAATTTCATTAGAAGAGCGCATTGCCCCTGTGACTACTACTGGCATGTTACTAGAAATAGTTAAATCTAAAAAAATTGCGGTTTCTTCTAAGGTATCCGTCCCGTGAGTTACCACCGCACCATAAAATCCCTCTGCTTCAGCCTGACGAATTCTGAGTGATAACTGTAACATTCGTTCTGGATTCATATGCGGCGAAGGTACATTAAAAATTTCTTCAGTTACTAGTTCAAGTTCACTTTTATTTTTTAGAGAAATATTAGCGAGTGGATTGCGTTCATTGGGTTTAATCTTACCTGATTCATCTTCTGACATTGAAATTGTACCGCCAGTATGTAAAATAAGGATTTTTTTAGTCATAATTGGTAACCCCTTCATCAATATAAAAATGTTGTTTTTACTTAAACACATTATAGCCGATTTGACTGGCTCTATTGCTGAAGTAGGACAATTTTAAAACAATTACTTATTCTCCATAAACCTCTTTTACCAAATCAAAAGTCGACCAAGCTTTAGGCCAGCCACAATAAAAGGCTAAATGAGTAATAATTTCAACCATTTCTTCTTTAGTTACCCCGTTATTTTGAGCAATTTTCAGATGCGCTTTTAATTGCGGAAAAGCACCTTGAGTCATTAAAGATGCGCAAGTAATTAAACTACGTTCCCGGGCAGATAATTGCTTTTCACGTGACCAAACTTGACCAAATAAAACATCATCATTCAATTCAGCAAACTTCGGGGCCAGCTTACCTAAATTATCACGTCCAGCTGTTTGTTTTTTCATCATTAATCCTCCAATTGTTGATATACTTCATCTGGTACTGGTTCAAGCCATTCTGGTGTACCACTTGTAATAGCCACATGCGCAAACCAACTATCCTTAGTCGCTCCATGCCAATGCTTGACTCCATCATGGACTACCACAACATCACCTGGATAAAGTTTTCGAGCCGGTTGACCCTCTGCTTGATACCAACCTTCACCAGCAGTTACCAATAAAATTTGAAACCCACCATTATGTTTATGCCAGTTATTACGACATCCAGGCTCAAAACTAACATTAGCTACATTAACATTGAGCTTGGGATCAGCTACTAAATTTTGCAAATAGCTTTGTCCAATAAAATATTTTTGGTAGGCCGTATTTTTTTCACCTAATGCAAATAGGGCTTGCTTAACTTCATTTTCATGTTTAATCATTTTGTTTCCTCTCCCTAATTCGATTTAAATAAGCTACAAAAGTTTCATCATCGGCAATGGTTGCATTTTTCTTACCTTCGTACCAAGCAATTTTTTGTTTAACAATGGTTAAACTATTTTTTAAATTAAATAATTGCGCTTCAGCCTGAACTTGGACTTGCTTGAGTAAAGCTAGGCGCTGACTAATTGTCTCATCTCCTTGAGCGCGTAAATCAACATATTTTTTCAGGTCAGTAATGGTCATCCCCGTGTCTTTTAAATGTAGGATAAAATTTAACCAAGCTAAATCTGCATCAGTATAAAATCGTTGACCCAAACTATCACGTTTTGGCGCCAACAAACCTTCTTGCTCATAATAACGCAAAGTTGCTGCTGGCAAATGAGTTACCTGACTAAATTGACCGATGCGATACTTATTCGTCCTTCTCATTAATTACTCCTAATTTTAATTTAGACAAGAATACTGTCTGTTTTTACTAAATTATAGGATAACCATACCCCTTAAAGTTAACTTTAAGTCAAGTATTTTGAATGTAAAATATTTGGTTAGTAAATTTAGTAATTATAAAAACCGCTAGTTACAAGCGACTAGCGGTTTGATTTCTTTTTTTATAGCTCAATTAATATCAATTATTAATTCTGGTAAACTGGCCTAATTAACCCAAAAATGTTCCACTATTTTGTGTTCTGGGTTGGAGCTTGATAAGCACTATCCTTAATATAAATATACTTGACTACTTGTGCTTCCGCTTTAAAGCGTCCTTTAGCATTATCTGTCCGCTTTTTTAGTAAATAACCTTTAACCGGCTTGAAGATCGAAGCATAACTAACTCCTTCTTTCCCCCTTAAAATTTCACTTTGGGCAATCAAATTATTATCCTCATCCACATAGTTAACTAGAACCTGACAATTACTAGTAGTTCCAGCTGTTGAATGCGGGGCTGAAACTTCAGGTTCAGTCACAGTCTCACTAGCAGCTGTAGTAACTGGTAAAATTTCTAATGCCGATGCTTGCTTATTAGACAATTTGTTTTTGTCAAAATTACACAATTTTTGTACAGCATTACCCATTACTTGCAATTGTTGCTTAGCTCTTTTTTTAAAGTTAGTTCTGTCAGCTAACAAGTCAGACCAAGAGATGTGCTTGTCTTTCAGTGATCGCTGTTGAAAATAAAAAAAGCTAACTGCCGCTGAAAGTACAATGCCACTCAACATTAATTTGGTGTGATGCTGATCGCTTCTTTTCATTTTATTCACCAATTACCCCTTCAATAATACAAAAAAATAAACTTTGCTTATAGTATAGCAAGTTAATTCAATACATGCACCGTTTAATAACTATAAAAAAATTTTATAACAAAAAAGACCATTCAGATTCCTCTAAAATAGTCTTTTACTGATTAATTAATCATCTAGCTTTTCTTTGTTAACAACCTTTAATTTGTCATCAAAAGTGTAGACAACTGGTTCACCAGTCTTCATTTCCAAATCCATAATATCTTCATCAGAAATGTTTTCAATGTACTTAGTCAAGGCACGAAGTGAATTACCATGAGCAGCAATAATAACGTTCTTACCAGCTAGTAAGTCAGGAGCAATATGATCTTCCCAGAATGGCATTACTCGCTCTAAGCAAACCTTTAAATTCTCTGTCCGTGGAATGATGTTCGGATCAAGATCAGCATAACGACGATCGTGCACTTGACTAAATTCTGAATCATCTTCCAATTTTGGTGGCAAAACATCATATGAACGACGCCAAATGTGAACTTGATCATCTCCATATTTGTCAGCAGTTGCTTGTTTATTCAAACCTTGCAAACCACCATAGTGACGTTCATTTAAACGCCATGATTTAGTTTCTGGTACCCATAGTTGGTCACTTTCAGCTAAAGCATAGTGCAAAGTCTTAATTGCACGTGTTAAAACTGAAGTATAAGCTTGGTCAAACTTAAGACCATGCGCTTTAATTAAACGACCAGCATTTTTGGCTTCTGCAACACCTTGTTCTGAAAGGTTAACATCAACCCAACCAGTAAACTTGTTTTCAAGATTCCATTCACTTTGTCCATGACGGATCAAAACTAATTTTGACATGAAATATCTCCTTTGCAAATTAAAAGCTTCACTTATTATTTTACACATTTAAATTTTGTTTTCATAGGGTTTAGAACTAAAAATCGTTTTTTAATTTAACATTTTACGATACAATAGAGATATTAATGATTATAAGAAAAGAGATTTTTTAACAAAATGAGATTAAAAAAAGTATTACTTGGTATGGGGCTCATTGTAGCACTGATTAGCAGTGGTTGTGCAGCACCAAAAAAGCCAGCTGAACCGGTTCTGAACAAATCAACCGTAATCAAAAAGTCACAACAAACTTTTAAAAGTGGCCAAGCCAAGCAGCTAATTAATTTAAAAACTGATACGGAAAGTCAAGTTATCACTTCTACATATACCTTTGGTGGTAATCCAACTATTTTTCATTTGAATTATCAAACTCAAGCTAAAGGCAAAAGCAGTAATTTAGAGGAATGGATCAGTAATACTAATAAGGCTTATATTAATGGGCAAAGTACGTGGTATGTTACTCCCCTTGATAAACTAACTGGACATTCATATAACGATATTGTCGACGCTGTTATGAATAACAAAATGCTACTAGATCCACCTAATAAACTCATTAATGCCTATCAAATGAAGCGGTCAAGTAATAAATATACTTTAACTGCAACACTTACTGATAAAAAAATAATGCAAGCTGCCGTTCAGCCAATCTTTAGGACAAATAACCAAAGCAAAAAACAATTACCAGCTTATAAACAACTCGCTCAAAAAGGGACCTATCAAAAAATGGACGTTAAACTTGTTGTTAAAAAGCAAAAATTGGCATCTTTTAGTTATAAAGTATATATGAAAATAGGAAAAATGATGCAACTTGAAGTTGGTCAAAGCTATGCCAATATTGGCACCCATGATTTTTTAAAGATGCCCAACAATGTTTTAGATGCGAAGCCTTTACCGCAAAAGAAAAAATAAAACTAATAAAAACACACTATAACCTTAGTTATAATGTGTTTTTTATTTTAGAGAGACAGGCACGCCTATTGCCCATCTATATCGAATCATCTAAGATTGAAGTAGTAATAGATATAATTTTTAAAAGGAGGATTATTCATGAAATTAGGAATCATTGGTAGTGGTATGATTGTACACGATTTTTTACAAACAGCAGATAAAATTGCCAATATGAAAATAACCGCTATTTCAACCACTGAACGCAGCCAACACGTTGCCCAAAGTCTGGCCAAACAATATAACATTAAAGATGTCTTTACAAATAACGAACTTTTATGTAACGATAACAACGTTGACACTGTTTATGTGGCTGTACCAAATTCATTACACTACCAAGTAGTAAAACAAGCTATTTTAGCTGGTAAAAATGTAATTTGTGAAAAGCCTTATGTAGCAACAGTTGCCGAAGCTACTGAGCTCAAGCAATTGGCTGACCAGCATAAGGTAATTATTTTAGAGGCAATTACAAATATTCATTTAAAAAATTATCAAGCAATCAAAAAAATAATAAATAAAATTGGACCCATTCACATTATTTGCCTCAATTATACTCAATATTCTAGTCGTTATGATGACTTTTTAGCCAATAAAATTGCGCCTGTCTTCGACCCCACTAAGGGGGGTGGAACCTTAATGGACCTAAATATATATAATATTCACCTAGTAGTTGGTCTTTTTGGCAAACCGATTAGTGTGCAATATTATCCAGTTATGCAAAAAGGTATTGATACTTCAGGTAGCTTAAATTTAGTTTACCCAGATAAGCAGGCCATTCTTATTGCAGCTAAAGACTGCTATACTACACCCCGTTCTTTTATTGAAGGAGAAAAAGGTTCTATTTATTTTGATGGATCAACAGGTGTTATTAACGACTTTACAGTTGAAATGCGTAATGGAGAAACTAACCGCTTACGTTTTAATCAATATTCACACCGTATGGCTAGCGAATTCAATAATTTCAGTAAAATTATTGATCAACATGATCAGCAAATGGCTAACAAATTATATGAGCATAGTACTGCTGTCATTGATGTTTTAGCTAAAGCTAAGGCATCGATTAAAAATTAATTTTTCTACATAAAAAAACAGTCCAAGGAAACAACCTACATCACTAAATAAAACGGTTTTAGCGATTAACTAAAAATTTCCTTTGAACTGTTTTTAATTACTTAAAATTAGTTACTTTCACAAATTGGTTAGCATTAATTGGATAATAAAATTCACCTGCAATATTAATAGGACTACCATAAACTTTGACGGCTTGATCACATTTAAGTTCCGGCTCATTCATAAGCACACCAGCTGTATCATAAATATAAGCATCCTGCTTCAAAGTTCGCTTTGTACCAATAATATTACTTGCATCAACATATTGATTATCATCAATTTTTAAGTATGGCTTACCATTTATAGTCTTAGACCCACTCAAGGTTACTTGCGTTCCAGCTAGCATTAATGGGGCACTAGTTAACTCACCGTTAGCATCGTAAATATAGGAATCGTGCATCAAAGTCTTCGTTCCTGTTGTTTCAGATTCATTTATGCTAGGATTATCAGTTCTATCATTTTTAGGATTAGGACTAGGTTCTGCTCCTTGCAAATTATAGTAATATTTCAGTAAGGCATAAAATTGATCCATTGAATAACCCCACCTAGCAAAGTAATCATCAGGATCAGTATGATTTGTTCCACCTAAAAAACGGGAGACTGCATGATGTGACCAAACTGTACCCTTGCCTGTATTGCAGGCGTTACTTGGTTTAATATTATAACGATGAAGTAGCTTAGCCGCATAAATTGCATCATTATTTACACTTTTAGCAAATTTAGCACGCGTGTTCTCTTGGCATAATTCAATTTGAATATAGCGATTGTTAGCAATTGCTCCTGCACCCCATACACCATAATTTGGCGTCATCATTTGGATTACCTGGCCGTGATCGACAAAGGCATGCACATATGAATACATGTTCTTCCACTCACGATTAAAATAAATTGCCTCATTATAAGCTGATGCACCAGGAGTGGCTGTTTCGTGAATAACAATTCCTTCTGGCTTACCCTTACGGTACTTAATTTTGTTACCATTAGCATAAAACTTATTATAGCGAATATTTTGTGTTTGCAACATTTTATATAAAAAAGTAACATTGCTATAACTATTTTGCTTAGCAATTGAATTTACGGTAGCAGCTTCAACTACTTGATTTTGATTTATTTTAAAAATAGGGATAACTAAACCTACTCCGATAGCAATAGTAGTTATTAGTTTCTTTATCTTCATCTAAAAGTTAGTTCCTCATTTCTTGCTGATAGGGGTTGGTTAATTAAGGCTAAAATCTGCGCGCTTAATGTATTGGTTGACCCCAATACGGTAATATTGCACACCATAAATAGAGACTGCTGCCCCATAAGTGGCCACAGATTTACCTTTTTTCATAATTTCTTGGTTATCACGATTACCATAATTATTATAAACATAGGTATCATGTTTTAAAATTCTCATTGTACCATCAATATTGCCACCGGCAAGGTAATGGTTTTGCCCAATACGGTAATATTTTTTATTATTAATAGTCTTGGTACCATAAGTAGCAATTACCTTGCCGTTACCACTAACCTTAATGGCTTTCATACCTTTAGCTTTGTTACCTTTAGCATCGTAAATGTAAGCTGTATGCATTAAAGTCTTGTTAACTTTCTTTTCATTCTTTGGTGCCTGCGCTGCCGGTGGTAAGGCACTACCCATTTCCAAAACTGAGTCATTTACCCAGCCTTTACCTGAAATATATAGGCGTTGTTTACCATTATAAAAAGTAATGGTCTTAGTAACTGTCACCGCATCACCCTTACTAATCGAATCAGTCTTAGTCGTTACACTGTGATCAGTTGGCCAAGCATAAGTTGCACCTGACTTTTTAACAACATAAGACTTGCTGGTACTAGACACTTGCGGATCATATTGGGTTAAATTGTAAGTTGTAATTCTATTATTTAAGATGGTGTTGTAGTTATTGGCAGTCGCATATGTTCCTGTCAAAGCTTTAGTTGCATCAGTATATGCAGTGGCATTTTCAAGCCAAGCACCCTGATAACGGTCAGGTTGCCAAGAAACACCTTGGCGCAACTTCTTACCATTATCATCAAATGAGTTTTGATAACTAGGATATTTTCTAAATTTAGCAACGATATAATAGCTCTTGCCGTTTTTATCTTCTTCTCGCGTTCTCGCTGCATACGTTTCACCTGGCCAGCTATCATCAGCTTTCATGCCAAATAAATTATTAGCGTTCACTGCTAACCCTGATTGTCCCCAATTAGATTCAACAATTGCTTGTGCAATCATAACTGATGGGTATAAACCATATTTTTTAGCAACTTTTTGTGCTTGTGAAGCTGCAGTATTTAAAAATGTTGCTTCATTACCTTGAGCTGCTGAAACTGGCTTAGTTTGCCAAATAGAATTGGCAATCAGGTTGTTGGTAACCGGTCCAACAGCAGTTGTTGCAAGTACTGCTGCCGAAATACCGGTGATTAGTTTCTTTTTCATAAATTATGTTTCCTCCTTAACTGACACTTTTATTGTATCGAGCAATCTTACTATAAACAATAGGTTAGTTTTAATTGTAGTCAAAAAGTAATATTGAATACGTTATATTACAAATCGTAATCTAAAATCAAAATTTTCCGTAAATGGACTAATAGCTGACGTTTAACTCGTTGCAATTGTACTCGATTAATCTGATTCTTTTGCGCAATAGATGTAATTGATTGTCCATTAATTAAATGACTATAAAATAACATTCTTTCAGTATTGTTCAGCTTAGGAAGCTCTTGTGCTAACGCCAAGTTGAGCTCAGGACTACTAAATTGTCTATTTGTTATTAATAATTTCAAAACATGTTCAAGATTTTGGTTACGCTTTTCTTTACGTAATAAATCGATTGTATGCCAAACTACTTTTCGAAAACTCAAGCGGTTCAATTCCCTTGTCAACTTTCCATGTAGTTCAATCATCCCAGCATAAGTGATAATTCCTTCTTGAAATAAATCTTCATAACCTTGATAAGTTCGGCTAACATGTACATATTTCAAAGCATCTCGGACTAATTTTTGATTATGCCAAGCCAGCAAAAATGCCTGCTTACTAATCTTCATTTGTGACATTCCTTTTAATATATTGTCACAAGCGCTTGTGCATCATCAGATTAGCAAGTTTAAATTAATTCTGAAAACCATAATTAACCTGAGCTAAAATGCCATTAGCTTAATTAACCTTATTTTCTAGTATTATTAATATTTTACGCGGGCTTTTAACTGTAGGCGACCAAAATCCGGTTAAAAAACAGCTAAACCGAATTGGTTTAGCTGTTACTTTAATATAACGTATCTGGTCGTTTGCTTAAATAATATACTGTCTTATTTGCCTCAATTAAATAAGGCATTTCAAATTCGTCAGCTAAATAGTGTACATACCTTAGTTGCCTTTTTTGATTAACAGCAGAAATAATACTCTTCAAGGAAAGATCACCTATTGCCTTATGCGGATGAAAATAATCAGATTGATCAATCAACGAGGGCCCACGTTTTTTGGATAAAGTAATCCCAAAATAAATAGCTGCATGCTGTGCTAATAATTTAGAAATTACATGATTAAAAAATAAAGCATTAGATATCTTTTCAAATAAATATTTACTATGCTTATTGAAAATAAAACTGTACCGATGCCCGTTATAGTTAATTGTTTTAAAAATAACGGTTGCTGAACTTAAAAACTCAAATTTACTAATTTGATGTAAGGCTATCCAGTCAACATTGCTACTATTATAGCTTTGGAGGGAAAAGTAGGTTAAATTCCCAGTTGCAATTACATTATGTCCTTTTAAATTAAGTTTATCGGCTAATTCTCGTTGAAATTCTAACCCACCAAGTAAGACTTTTTGTGAAAAAGCAGTGATTAGGGCACTACTACTTTGCTGACAAAGTACAATCCCTTCTTGACAATCAAAAATCACGCTTTTATAAATTCCTAAAAATGGTTGCTGATGAAATTCATAAATTGCAAGTGTATTGGCATTAAGCAAATAAGTGTTAGTCCTAATTAAATATTGCTCTACTGCCTTATCTTTTCCAACTCGTTCCTGTAATAACTGCTTTGACCAAACTTGATAGCGCGGGTTATGTGGTAAGTGACAAGTAGTATGCGTCTTATTCATGATAATACTCCTTTCTAGCACAATAAAATATACATTTATAGTAATACTATCATGAACAACTTTAACTTAAACACCAAAAAACGGAAACGATAATCGTTTCCGCTCTGGTAATTAATTATTTAATTGACTAATTAATTAAAAGTTAGCAACTTTAACGTATTGCTTAGCAGGTCCACCGATACGGTAGTATGACTTACCATTCTTGAACTTGTAAGGGTTACCGTAAGTAGTTACCTTCTCACCCTTACGCAATACACGACGGTCAGCACGCTTGGTGCTAGTCTTGTAAACGTAAGCATTGTGAGTCAAAGTACGTACAGTACCATCAATGTTGTCAGCCATTACGTATTGGTTGTCACCAATCTTGTAAACTAAGCTACCATCAGCAAGCTTAGTAGCTTTACCATAAACGTCAACGTTAGTGTAAGCTGCTAAAGTCTTGTCGCCAACACGCTTGTGGTTAGCATCGTAAATGTAAGCATTGTGCATAACCTTCTTAGTTACCTTGTCGCCAGGTTTAACTGAACCATCAACGTACTTAGTTTCTACGTAAAGGTCTGAATCGGCACTGTTAATGTGAGTGTATGACTTACCATTAACTACAATTGCATCACCAAAAGTAGCAATTTGGTCACCGTTCTTAACAACAGTCTTAGTGTCAGTTACAGTGTTACCAGTAATCTTGTAAACTGGAACATCTACATCTGATTGAACAGTCTTATAAGTAGCACCCTTAGTACCAACAGTTAACATGAAGGTTACCTTAGTAGTCTTCTTGTCAGCGTTAGTAGCAGAAACAGTAACTGGGTACTTACCAGCAACCTTAGTGTTTACCTTGCTGATATCAACAGTTGGTGTCATAGCAGCTGCACCAGTAGTGTTACTTACTTTTGCAGTAAAGGCATCTTCAATAGCCTTCTTGTCAACTACACCATTAACTGGTACATAGTTGAAGCTTGCGCTATCTGGAAGAGCATCAATTGTCTTATTACCAACATAACCAGTACCATTGTAGCTGATTAATGGGAATGAATCATCAGTAGCAGCTTGTGGATTAACAGTAACTACAAAAGTAGCAGTTTTACCATTAGTTGACTTCAAGTTCAAAGTAACTGGGAAAGCAGCTGCTGGCTTATCAAAACTACTATCAGCCTTTACAGTTACACCAGCATTCTTAAGTGCAGCGCGAACATCTGCCTCAACATCAGCAAATGAAGCAGTAGCAGCATTAGCATCAGTAGTGGTGTTAGCAGCTACATACTTAGCGTTAATTGCAGCTACTACAGCAGCTACATTCAATTGAGCACTAGTAAGATCAACTGAGCCAGCATCTACAGCCTTACCATCAGTCTTGTTTTCTCTAACGTAAGGTGCACCAGTCTTAGTTGCATCAGCAAGGTTGAAGCCGTCACTTACAATACCAAAACCAGCAATTGTACCAGTTGCATCAGCAGTAACAGTGTAAGTAGCACCATTAGCTGTAATCTTGTATTCCTTATTAGCTGTTAAACCAGTAAGAGTAATAGTAGCAGCAGCATAGTAAGTAGCACCAGTAGCAAGTTGTGTAACTTCAGTACCGGAACCTACTTTACCTTTAGCTGGAGCTGTAGCATCAGCTGTAGCTGTGTAAACCTTAGCTTTTGAAACAGATACTGAAGCACCTGTTGGCAAAGTTGGGGTTGCAAGTGATGCAGTTACTTTAGAAGCTGGATCATTTGCTGCTAAACTAGCAACGTTAGTGATGTTTAACTTGATTGAAGCTTCAGCTGGAGCTGTATTAGTAGTTCCACCTTCAACCGGTACGTTAATATCAGCTGAAACAGTTGATACAACAGAAGTAGCAACTGGGGCTACGGCTAATAATGCAGCAGCAGCAGCGCTAACAATTCTTAAATTTTTCTTCATGTGGTCTTTCCTCCTTGTGTATATACAAAATAGTAATAGGCTATAGGTTCAGTCGTTTTGATCCTACATTGTTACAACACCCTTCGAGTCGAATTCATAAGTTTATAACTCTTATGAGGTAGCTCTCCAACTGAAGAACGCGCATGCGTACAGGCTGTCGAACCTGAAGCATAGCTATTACTTACCACATTCCATATTGTACCTAGCTTTAAACTAAAATGCAAGGTATGGGGTTATTTTACATACTTTTGTAATAAACGGTTTCATTTTTTTCAAAATGACTAAATTTTGCAATATTAATTAAGCCTATGAATTCAGTTTTTTTATCAAATTAAAGTTATAATCGTTATTTTATTTTACTTTTTATTTTACAAAATATTAACAAAATAATTTGAATATATCAAAAAAGTCACGCGTTTTATAGTTTGCGTGACTTTAACGGTGAAATAATTATAGTTTACGCCATAAATGGCGCAGTTTATAACTTATTTTTTGCAGTATCATCAGAATTTGCAGATCTACTTTCCTAATTTCTAGTATGGTCGAACAAACTAGTAACAGTTCGTTCAATATATGAAGCAGACTGAGGAATTTTATACAAATCAACTCCATCCTTACTAAAGCTGTCTGCTTGAGCAATTTGATTCATTGCCCTTTCAACAGTGACTGCAGTTAAATTTTCAATTGCATCCGGTAAAGCAACATTAGTCTTTTTACCAGCACCATTTAAGAATGTTAATTGCAAAATTTTACTTTTTACGGACATGATTTTTGCCTTTCTTCCTATCATTATTAATCTTTAGTCTTGCTCATTTAACTTAATTGCTTGCTTTTGAATTAAAGTCGCACTGCCTAAGCTATTACCTTGCAAACTGGCAATGGCAGTGCCAAATTGAGCCAATCCCGTTGCTGTTGCTCCCTTTTTAACATGGGGAAAGATACGATTTTTGCCTTTTTTAGAATTACTGTTTTCATCGACAAACGTATATTCTATTGCTTGATCAATTAGTTCAAAATTCATTTTTATCAACCTTCCTTAATTAAAACTGTTTTAAGTAAGCAATCTGCGCGCTAGATCTCTTACACTATTAATAACGAATTGAAAAACCAAAATGTAACATTTTTAAAAAAATTGACTTTCTTTTATTAAAAATAGCCCTTAGGTAGTCAAATCAATCCAAACCAACTATAATTAATATTAATATTAGTAAGGAGGACAAATTCCTATTATGAAAAAAACTACGATTTGGACAATTGTAGCTGCGGTAGTAGTTGTCTTAGGAGGAAGTTTCTTTTTTGTTAAACAAAATTCAACTAATAACCAAGTTGAAGCTTCCTATAATCAAGCAATTACACATGGTAAAAAAGCAGTCGCAAATAAAAATTATGCTGAAGCTAGTAATAAGTTTAAGCAGGCACTAAATATTAAAAAGACCAAACAAGCAGCCGCTTATAAAAGTCAGGCTGATAACATGCTTGTTACAATTAAATATGCCCAAGATGGTAAATATGATCAGGCATTAAAAGCTATCAATCAAGTCATCACTAAAAGTAATGGTTATCCTGTTTTAACCAAACAGGGAGAAAAGTTGAAGTCTCTTGTTGAAGACGTAGAAGATGATTATAAACACGAAATTAAGCCAATTTTTGCAACCGCCTCTCAAGCTGAGGCTGATAAACAATATTTAAAAGCTATTGAACAATACCAAAAAGTTTTAAATTTACCTTACATTGGCGATAAATACTACCAAAAATATAAAAATATCGCTCAAGCAGGAATTAAAAAGGATAAAAAAGCTGCCACTAATGGTAAATCTGCTATTCAGGGTTATGCCGCTATCTCAGGTAATGGATCCAGTTCAAATAACCATGCTAAAAGCAATAATGCCCAAAATAGTATTGGCGCAACTGGCAATGCTGGCAAAACTGGTGAAGGCTCAATGGGCAATCACCAAGTTAACGGTAAAACTGTTGCCAAAAATCAAATTGCCCAATTACGTAAACGTGTTGGTAAGTTAGGTTACGATGCTATGTCATGGAGCCCACAGGACTTAATTGATCTTTACCGTAGCTCTAAGCGAGCTAATCCTAATCTAATTACTAAAAGGGATGTGCAAAAATATCTAAAGCCCTAATTTAACTTCAAAAAATCGCCCTTAACTTGGGCGTTTTTGGTTATCTTGTACTATTGCTAATGGAACTACTCGTTTTACTCATGCATATAGTAAGAAAGACTAACCCCATTAAGCAGCCATCATTAGAATAGTTGCTTTTACTAGCTAAAGTCGGTAAAATTACTATTGACTTTCACGTTTCCTATTTTTATTAAAGGAGTGTCCGCTTTGACTGAAAAAGAAAATAATATCAAAGATACAGATAACGAAAAAGAACAAGACAAGGAAAAAGAATTAAAAGAAGAAGAACTAAAAGTAGTTATGCCTGAAGCAACATGGACTACTATGCCACAGACTGAGTTTACTGAACAGCCTGACTATCTCCAAGTTTTTACTTACTTTTACATTGCTAAATTCAACCAACAAGATTTGGAAATCATGAATTTATATGATACCAATTCTAATATGGTTGACATTAACCATTACCTACTTGATAATATCCATTTTGAACAAAAAGAGCTTATGCGTCATGCTTTACAATACCATGCGCAAAATCTCCAAAACATTGTCGATGAAATTATTCGTCAAGATAATATCAAAGCAGTAGATATGACTTCATATGACGATTGGGATAGTTGGTATGAAAATCGTCGTGATAATATTTCTACTTCTTTGTCATAATTTACTTGTACTATAACTAAAAAAAGAACAAAATATATCCTTAGATGAGAATGTCAAGTTGACATTCTCTTTTACTTAAACAATTTTTATATTAATCTATTGGAGTATAGAATAACTATGGATCGAAAAAAGAAACAGATTTCAGTAGCAGGTCTGCTGATTACGATAGGAATTGTTTACGGTGATATTGGTACTAGTCCGCTATACGTTATGAAATCAATCGTAACTGGCAACGGCGGTATTGCCAATGTTAACCGTGAGCTAATTTTAGGTTCAATTTCTTTGATTTTTTGGACTGTTACCTTATTGACGACTGTTAAGTATGTCATGATTGCTCTCAACGCAACTAATCACGGCGAAGGAGGAATTTTTGCATTATATGCACTTGTTCGTAAAAGAGCTAAGTGGCTAGTAATGCCAGCATTAATTGGCGGTGCAGCATTACTGGCTGACGGCACCTTAACCCCTGCAGTAACAGTAACAACATCAATTGAAGGGCTAAAAAATATGCACTTTGGTTCAAGCATCCCTGTTCCTGATCAAAATTCTGTCATTATCATTACTATCGTAATTTTATTACTATTATTTTCAATTCAAGCTTTTGGTACTAGCATAATTGGTAAGGCATTTGGACCAATTATGTTAATCTGGTTTAGCTTCTTAGGCTTAATTGGCATCCACAATATGATGCAAGATTGGTCTATCCTAGAGGCACTAAATCCTCTTTTAGCTATCAAAGTTTTATTTAGTCCTGCTAATAAAGTTGGTATCTTTATCTTAGGTTCAATCTTTTTGGCAACAACTGGCGCAGAGGCCTTATATTCTGATGTAGGTCATGTTGGTCGTGGTAATATTTTAGGTTCTTGGCCATATGTCTTTATTTGCTTAGCGCTAAACTATCTGGGACAAGGCGTTTGGATTTTGAAAAATCCAAACTACCATACAAACGGAACGGAGCTAAATCCCTTCTTTGAGGCGGTACCCACTAATTTACGTTTATTTGCAATTATCTTAGCAACAATTGCTGCTATTATTGCTTCGCAAGCTTTAATTACCGGATCTTTTACCCTTGTGTCTGAAGCAAGTGGACTTAAATTCTTACCGAGAATGAAAATCAACTACCCTACAACTGAACACGGGCAGATTTATATCCCTGCTGTTAATAAAATGATTTGTGTAGTCACGATTGCAATTGTTATGTTCTTCCGTACCTCAGAGCATATGGAAGCTGCTTATGGTCTATCTATCACGGTTACCATGTTAATGACTACCTTGCTTCTATTTGAATATTTAGGTGCCAAAGACCATCCACTGATTTTACGTCTTTGTTTCCTTATCGTTTTTGGTTTCATCGAAGGTATGTTTTTAATTTCTAGTTTAACTAAGTTCACCCATGGTGGTTATGTTACAGTCTTAATTGCTGGCTTCATTGGAATTATTATGTTTATCTGGTTCTTCGGTAATAAGGTTCGGGACAAACATGAAGGAGCGAACACTTATGTTCGTTTAGATAAATATACTGATATGCTGACTGATCTTAGTCACGATGATGATTATCCAGTCTATGCTACTAACTTAGTCTACATGGCTAAAGTGAAGTACAATAAATTTATTAAACGTGAAATTTTATATTCAATTTTGGATAAAAGGCCAAAAAGAGCGGGAGCCTATTGGTTTGTTTCCGTAAACATTACTAATGAACCATATACAGCAAAGTATGCCGTAAATACTTATGACACCAAGAATGTAATTAACGTTCAATTGTATTTAGGCTTTAAAAAGCAAACTAGTGTAAATGTTTATTTACGCCAAGTGGTTCATGATCTAATTAAAGATGGAACAATTGAATCGCAACCACAAGAATATACAACCTCACCTGGTCGAGAGGTAGGTGACTTTTCATTCGTCATTGTCAAAGATGCCGTCAGCCCACTAACTAAATTAAAAGGCTTTGAAAAATGGATTGTTACGGATCGCATTTGGTTACAAAATTTGTCCTCTAATCCTGCATCTTGGTTTGGCTTGGAATATACTGATACTGTAGTCGAAAGCGTACCATTAATCTTAGGTCGACCAAGTAGGGATTTACATATTAAACGAGTCGCCTCATGTGATTATTCTCATTTAAAAAATGAAGATGAAGTAATTCAATAGTTAATAATCCTGCATATAAAAAAACACTGATCAGAAATTTTTGATCAGTGTTTTTTGTTATGTTGTTTGCTAATTACCAAATATCTACGCGTTTATCCGGATCTAGCCACATGCCATCTTCAGGTGTTACCGCAAAAACTTTATAAAAGTCATCTTGACATTGAATCTGTACATTAGCTCGTAATGGACCGGGGGCATGCACGTCAACGGCTGTTTGCGTCTTGATTGATTCAGTTAATTGTTTATTTGCCCAAATACGAGCAAAATTCTCAAATAGTTGCTTTAAATCATCATTTTCATTCTTAGCAGCTTCAACAGCAGCGGTCAAGCCTCCTTGATCAGCAATATTTTCCGAAACAATTTGCTTACCGTTCAATTTCACTGGTCCATATTCAATACCATCAAACAAATCAATTTCTTCTTGTGTTCGCTTTTTGAATTCAGCATAGTCTGCTTCGGTCCACCAATTAGTCATATTACCTAATTCATCAAATTGAGCACCATTATTATCAAAAGCATGTGAAACTTCATGAGCAATAACCGTCCCAATGCCACCAAAATTAGTTGCTCTATCCTGCTTTAAATCATAAAATGGTGCTTGCAAAATTGCTGCTGGGAAAGTCAAATCATTTCTTTGGGGATCATAACAGGCATTAACCAAATTACCCGGCATTGCCCAAACCGTACGATCAACCTTTTGATGTAGTTGCTCAATATTGTACTTTTGTTCTGCAACAGCAAAGGCGCGCTCATTAGAATAAAGGCTACCACCTTGACTGGCTGGAATCACTTTCAGCCGATTGTAAATTTCTTCTATCTTATCTGGGTACCCAATCTTAAGCTCTAAAGCCTCAAGTTTAATGATTGCCTTTTTCTTAGTTTCAGCAGACAGCCAGCTATTTTGCTGTAAACGATCTTTATAGACATCCAACATCCGCTGAATCATATCTTCAACATCTTTTTTCGCATCAGCGCCAAAGTATTCTTTACCATAATACACACCAACTACTTCACTAAAACTTCCATTAGCGATATGGTAAGCTTGTTTATTGCCCTCAGCCAATTTAGGTTGACCAGATAGGGCTTGACTAAATGGAAAAGCAGCTTCACGAAACTCTTGCGACAAGTCAGAGGCAGCACCATTAATAAAGTTAACAATCATCCAGCCTTTTATTTCAGCGAAGTTATCCTTATTAATAATTTCATTAATATGGTCAAGATAACGTGGCTCTTCGACAATAATCCGCTCGGGTTCTTCACCAATTACTTCTTTAAGATAATGTTGAATCTTAAATTCACTAAATTTATCTTCAAAATCAGCAATCGCCATTGGGTTGTAGGTAGCTGGATAATCAGCCCATTCTTCAGAAGACTTGACTACTTTAGCCAACTTAGCATCAAATTCAATAGCAGCTGCCGCATATTTTTGAGCTTCATCTTCAGCAATACCAGCCATTTGAAGTAACTTAACTGATTGCTGTTGTAAAATTGCCAATAACTTGGGAGCATCTGCGGTTTGATAAGTGGTAGTATCTGGTAAAAATGTACCTGGACCAGCAAAGTATAATACATTAACTTTGGTATTTTTCATGTCAGGCTCCACATCAAAACCAAATGGTAGCGATGCAAAGGTAGTCAAGTCAGGAGCAGTTAAATTAAAATCAGAAAAATCCTTGATACCGGTCAAAATATTCAAATCGGCTTTGATTGGCTCAGCACCTTCTCTGTTACGCTTATCAAAATCACTAGCTAATTGATATAATTTGACTGCCTCTGCTAAATTAGGGATAGCAGGAATTTCTTTTTTGCCAGTAGCAAAGTCTGCAAAATCTTGTATTAAATGTTTCTCAACATTAACATCAATACCATCAAAAGATGCCATTCGCGAGCGATCACTCGGAATCTTTGTCTTTTCAATCCATTCCGAATTAACTGCCAAATAAATATTGTCTTGCGGTCGAGTACCTACTTTAGGCTCAATTACATCACCGCTACCGCCACGAACTGCAAAATTTTTTCTCATGCTAACACTCCTTTTAAATTAAAATTAAAATTTGAATAAATTAATATTGTCATTTTAATTATACAGCTTATCAACAAATATTTAACACATTATTTATATAACTTAATATATTTCCTTAACTTAGCATACAATGGTAAAAGTAATAGTACCATTAAAAATATCCCACCAGCAGCAATAATAAAAAAGGGAATATATCCTGCACGATCAATTATCATTCCCCCAAATAAGGGACCAAATGCTTGGCCAATTCCCCGCGCTACATTAATCACGCCCTGATACTTTCCCTTACTGCTAAGCGGAGATAACTCATTAACATATGCTGGAACTGCGGGAAACGCCGTTGCTTCACCTAAGGTTAAGACCACCATTGATAAGGCAAAATGAACAAAATCACGAGCAAAAATAAGTGTAGCAAAAGAAATAGCAAACATTAATGTACCAAAAATAATTTGTTGAAATAGGTTTTTAAATAAATAGGGATAACGAGCTAAAATTACTTGTACAATTACGATAATTGCCCCATTAAGCGTCCATAGCAAACTATATAAATGAAATGGTATACCTAATGATACCATGTACACTGAAAGGTTCGATTCCCAATTCATATACATTAGCCAAGTGACTGCCAAAGACAATAAAAAACCACACATTAACATCGTATTGTACTTAGGCATTGGTTCAAATTTATTTTTTTCCCCAACTTTTACACTTGTATGCCTTTGCCGGTGAAAATTACTAATTGGTCGATAGTGAATTGCTGCGTTAATACAACCAATTATAAATAAAGATGCCGCTAATAAAAATAAGAATTCAATTGAAAAATCGTACAAATAACCCACTAAAAGCGTACCTGTGACAGTACCTACATTTTGGGCAAAATAAATCAAATTGAACACATATTTTCCTGGATATTTACGCAAACTTGTCGCAATTGAATTAATTAGGGTCCCATCCCAGCCACTAGCAAATCCTGTCAAAACAAGCCAAAACCAATATTCAGGCCAACCATGAAATAAAGCCATCAAAATTAAAATTAAAGCATCAATTCCCAAACCAATTACAATTAGTGGATATGGGTTATATCTATCATAAAGCCAACCTGCGACAATTGATCCTAAGACATTACTGGCACAATTACAAAATAATACAATACCAATTACTGACAAACTAATATGCAATTGTTTATTCAAATAGACTGAAGTTAACGGCCAAACAAAGCTTGACCCAATCCAGGTTACTAATTCGCCTAGTAATAGCCAACGCAATTTGACTTCTGTTTCATTATTTGATCCATGTGAGAGTTTCATTTATTCCGTCCTTCCCAATTAGCATTCCATTTACCAGTTTAACAAGAAGCGTGCAAAAAAACACCCCGACTAATAATCTAAATATTATAAAAATCAAGTTATTGCCTTTGAGACATTATAAAATCATTAAAAAGCTCATCTCTTAAGTGAGATGAGCTTTTAAAATTATTGTTTCTTCTGCTGAATAAAGAACTGTCCTTTATTCACTTGATAATACTTTTGATAACGCCCTATATAATTATGGAACATATATTTAAGTAGTAGCCAACGCTTAAAATTACGATCTTTTTCATAAAAAACCGTAGTACCATAACGTCCTTCATGAATTAATTCTTCAGCTAGACGTTTAGCATTATTATTAGTAGCATACTGCTTAAATACTTTTACCGGAATTCCTAACCATAAAGTATGTTGCGACTTAAGTTTATTACCATAAACTGGCTCTTTTTCCTGCAAGCTATCGGTAACATAGTCATCAACGTACCATTTAGCCAAATTATAACCATTTAAAGTAACGTAAAAGCTTGATCGACCTTGCCGCAAATTAATTTCGAAAAACTTATACTTACCATCTCGATTATCATATTTAATATCAAAATTAGCCATCCCGACATAATTTAATTTTTCTAAAAATGATTCAACTTGTTCATACAGCTTTTCATCATATTCAGGCAAAATCGCCATATAATTACCAATTGCTTGCGGAGTAGGATCCTCTAGCAATGGGTGACCTAAGCACATCATTTTAACATGATGATTTTTATCTACATAAGCATTTAAAACACGCATATTAGAATCATCACCCGGAATAAAGTCCTGTAAAATTAAATCTGCTTTGTAGCCATTGCTATAAATTTTACTGATAATATCTTTTAATTCAGCTTCATTATGAATTGTAAAAGCTTTTTTACGTCCTTCAAAATGAACATCAAGCCAAGATACCGGATCTTCTGGCTTTAATTCGATTGGATAATCGAATGGAAGCTTTAAATAATTTTCTGCTTGATAATCAGCTACGGTCACAATTTTAGTCTTAGGATAAGGGAGCCCATATTCTTCGGCAATTTGATAAAAGCCCTCTTTCGAAATTAATTTTTTCAACAAGTCATAATCAATATACGGGACAATGAAAGTTTCTTCAAGTTCTTCCTTGTGTTTAGATAATAGTTCGGCATAGCCATCACCACAAGCAATTAAAATCACTGGCTCTTGATGATCTTGGTAGATTTTCATCTGGTCACGCATAACTTCAATAAAAGTTGGATCTTCACTAAAACCTTGATGTAGTTCAACGCTTACAATTTTGGAGTAACGAGTTGGCGCCAATTGACTATCAGCTAGTGCTTTAACTTTAATACCATATTCCTCATTGAATGAACGAGCCATACCATAAACATTAATATCACTACCTAGTAGAATTGGTGTAAAATCCTGTTTCATTTTTTAAAATTTGCTCCTAATTAGACTAACTTGCCTTGTTCAATTAAGTTAGCTACTTCCGGTTGTACATGCTGATAGCGGTTGACTGTCTCATCATAATCAACAAAGAACAATTTGTACCAAACAAGGAAAGTATAAATTGTCCAAATTTGTCGCCGATGCGAACCATCACCCTTGTAATTATCATCAAGTAGCTGCAAAATTTTATCCTGTTCAAAAATATCCTGAACAAAAGCTTCACTAAATAGTTCACGTACCTGTTTATAAAAACGAGGTTCTTGCAGCCATTGTTTAATTGGAGTTGGAAAACCTAGTTTAGGACGTTTAGCCCATTCAGCTGGTAATACCTTTTCAGAAGCCTTCCGCAAGGCATACTTAGTATCGTGCTTATTAACAAGATATTCTGTGGGGATTGAATTAGCCCGTTGCGCTATTTTTTTATCCAAATACGGTACCCTTAATTCCAAAGAGTGCGCCATGGAAATTTTATCAGCCTTCTGCTCAATGTCATTAAGCATAAAATGATGCAAATCAATATACTGCATCTGACGAACATTATCAAGGTCTTTAACCTTTTTAAAGTCTGTTTGATAGATACCATTAACAGTTAATTTATTACGATAAGATGGTTTCAAAATACTATTAGCATCTTGAGAAGTAAATATCGTTGGATAATCCAAATCATAAATAACCGATTGACCAACATAAAATTCACTTGGTTCCGCTAAGTTAGTATAAAGATGAACTTTCCCTGGAAAATTGGGCATTTTTTTAATTTTATGGGCTAACTTAACTTTAGTCTTCTTAGGTAATTTTTTGCATTGATTTGTAAATGCTTTGATCACATTGTTATGTGTGTGCATACCATAATTAACATAACCTGCAAACAGTTCATCTGCACCTTCACCTGATAATGCTACCGTAACATGCTTACGTGCCATCTTACACAAGTACCATAAAGGGATAATGGATGGATTAGCATCAGGCTCATCCATATGATATTGCATCTCAGCAAAGTCATGCATTGCTTCATCAGCATTTACCTTATCTGAGAAAAATTGCCAACCTTTAATATCAGCTAGTGCCTTAGCCTTAGATGATTCATCATAAGTAGCATCATCAAAAGAAATCGAAAAAACATCATCCGGATTTAAAATACTAGTAATATAGCTGGAATCGACTCCCTCTGACAAAAAGGCACCTACTGGAACATCAGCATTATGATAGAGCTCAACTGTTTCACGTAAATCTTCATCAATCTTATTAACAGTTTCTTCAAAGCTTAAATTATTCGCTTTATATTCCGCATCCCAATATTGATGCATCTTCATTTTGCCAGCTTTATACTCAAACCAATGTCCAGCCGGGAAACGATGAATCCCTTTAAAAAAGGTTTCAGCCAAATCATTGTATTGATTCATCAAATATGGCTTAACTGCTTCAGTATTTAAACGACGTTTAAAACCTGGAAATTGCAAAAAGCTCTTAATTTCGGAGCCCATAAGTAGCTGACCATTGTCATCACTATAATATAATGGTTTAATGCCAAAAAAGTCACGTGCACCATACATTGTTTGTGTATTATCATCCCAAATAATAAAGGCAAACATGCCTCGTATGCGCTTAAGTAACTCAGCCATTCCCCATTCCTCATAGCCATGAAGTAAAACTTCAGTATCAGCCTTAGTAGTAAAGGTATGACCCTTTTCAATCAATTCTTCTCTTAACGGCTTGAAATTATAAATTTCACCATTAAAAACAATTGCCCGCGTCTTATCTTCATTAAAAATCGGTTGACTTCCACCACGCAAATCAATAATTGATAATCGTCTAAAGCCAAGCGCCACTTTATCATTAGTGTAAAGTCCATCTGAGTCTGGACCACGGTGCTTAATTGCTGCCATCATTTTGCCAATTGCAGCTTGTTTATCGTTTATTTCTGGATTATAAAACGCGACAATTCCGCACATAGTTTATCTTCCCTTATTTTCAGTAATTTATTTTTTAGTCTAGTCGCTCTATTATATGCTAAAAATCACATATTTACCAAACTACTTGTGAATTTTTACTAAATATAAAAAAATCGTCTCTTACTTGCAGCACCATAGCCAAATACTTGAATTAAGTGTCGATGTAAATCAATATTCACAACATAACCCGCAAATTCTGTTTGATGATCAATCTGTCGTTTCCAATTTTTATTATACTTAGTAGTTAAAACATGTTTAGGACCCATCAAAACCGAACAATTAAATAAAATATATTGAATACCATTAATTCGATATTGGTCTTCACGGTGCCGATGTCCACAAAAATAGGCGATAATTCGGGCATTTTTGACATTAGTGAAATCAAAATCATTAGCTAAGCGAAATTCCGCAGGAATACCATAGCTAGAATGCATTCGTCCTTTTTCACCTTGATTAAAGGCTACTAATAATTCATGAAGAGAACGTCCATTATATTTCAAAGCATTAGAAGCTTTACGATTAATTGGATTAGCATGGCTCATAAAAATAATATTTTTATTCGAAGACTGCTCCAAAATTTCAATAATTTCTTCAATTTGATCTTCTCTAACACCTAAGGTAATTTTGGCATCATATTTTTTACGGCCTTGCGCATCCAAATAATAGGGTAAGTCTGAAGTATTAACCGCAATAAAGCGAACATTATCTATATCATAGTAACAAACCCCATGCTGGCGCGAAATATAGTTAATCTCATCTTGTGCGTACATCTGCGGCCACATAATATGTTCGAATTCATTTTCTGGAAACGATGCTTTTAAGTCATGATGCTCATCATATTTATCATTTTCATCATGATTTCCTTTAATCATTATATATGGAATGCAGTTTGACTTAAAAGCATCACGTAATTTAATAAGTTCCCTCTCACCTAAAAATCCGGTATCTGACCCATCAATCCAGTCTCCTAGGTGAACTTTTAAATCTAATAAACCTAAATTATCTAAATAGGAAAACTCACTAACATGGGTTAGCCCATTCCAACCATAAAAATCGATACTGTTGGCATCTTTATAATGGGTATCAGTAATCACACTGACATTTACCGAGTTTTCTCCTTGGCGGACATGCTTTTTTACTCGTTCAACAAATTGTTCTAAATATTCTTCAACCACGTAGCGGCGACCGGTATTCCGATTAGCAAAGGCACGATAGCAGCCTAATTCTTGATTAAAATCACGGACATATTCTGGTTCTAACTTAGTTGTACTTTCTAAACTAAGTGCTTGATGTAAAACACCTTCATCATCTTTATAAACCGTTAATTTATATGGCTGATTATGCGGCGTATGTTGTTCCTCATCAACCCGGTATTCTCCTACGGTTAAGTAATCCTGCATCGGATCAAGTGAGACATTTTTATTTTGCGATAGTTTCTGCTCTCTTACACTACTAATCCGATTAACTAATCCTTTAGCATATCTAAAAAATTCCATTATTCTGCCTCAAGCTAAAGAAAAAGCTGGGCATTAGCCACAGCCTTCATTTTTATTTATTATTTGCCAATGCGTATGCTGCTAACCCAATTGACAAAACTGCATCTTTAGACAATACTGTTTGTAATTCTTGAGCTGCTACTGCTTGAACGGCACCAATTACCTTCAAACTATAGCTAACAACATGAAAATCGACTACATTATTATAAAAATCATCTTCGAAAGGATTTTCATGATTATAAGTCAGATTAATCTCATGTTGATCCACAAAACCATCTACATGATTAGTTAAGATGCGATCATGCAGGTCAGTCAAGTTTGCTGATAAATTAATCAAAGTTAATTTATGATCACTCTCGGTTTCATAATACTGTTCTTGTGTCATTGCAAAGTATTCTTTGACTGGCTTATGCAGTACTTGCAAGCTGTCAATTACACGATAAACAGCCTCGGCATCAAAATCTATTTCTTGGTTTAAAATACTTTCTTGGTTCATGGCCAAATCATCGGCCAAAGTCACTATAGCTAACTTTTCCATGATATCCTCCTAAAGTTCATTCTATATTATACCAAAAAAACTACTATTGCACTTTTTCGAAATAAATTTTTACTCTGTTAACAAAGAATTAATAATTAGAATAATGTTTTTACTTAAAACGGACTACAATTTGTTTATTTTTATCTAAAAATATAAATTTTATTAATTTCATCGACAGCACAGCAAAAACTAACGGTAAATATGACATCCCGATAATAAAAAAAGTAATGCAGTTTTACCTGCACTACTTTTTATTTATACTAATTTTTTACGAATCCAACCAGAAATTGCATCAATAACAATTACCATGACAATAATACCGAGTAAAATAATTCCCACTCGATTCCATTGCCGATACTGTAAAGCAATTATTAAAGGATAGCCAATACCACCAGCGCCAACAAGACCAAGAATTGAAGCTGATCTAATTGAAACATCAAACCGGTATAAGGTATTAGAAATCAGGGCAGGCATTAAGTTAGGTAGGATTGAAAACATGATTATATTCATTTTTGATCCACCAGCCGCAGTTACTGCTTCATTGGGACCATCATCTAAATTTTCAATTGCTTCTGAAAACAATTTAGCTAACATTCCCACTGAGTGAAAACCTAAGGCTAAAACACCAGCTGCTGAACCGGGGCCAACCGCTTTAATAAACATTAAAGCCAAAACTATTTCAGGGAATGACCGAATAATTGCTAAAACAATCTTACCTAAACGTGATATGTACCATTTTTTATGCTTTGTATGTGCTGCCCAAAAAGCAAATGGTAAGGAAATAATTGCTGAGATAAAGGTCCCTAAGAATGCAATACAAACAGTTTCCCATAATTGAGAAACTAAATCTTCACCGGTTCCATTATAAATGTAGGACCAATCAGGATTAAAAATACCTGTAAATATTGCACCAGCAATTTGGCCAGCAGTTTCCTTAATACCACCAAAATCAATCCCTGTACAAGACCAAATAATTAAGAAAACTGTAATTATTGCTATAGCCCAATGTAAGATGCGTTTTTTCCATTCAATTGGCTTAGGAGGCAATTTTTTCATAGTAGTATCCATTAGTTCATCAACGCCTCCCGTGATTTAGATGAAATGTA
The DNA here is from genome assembly GCF_003692985.1 of Lactobacillus sp. ESL0237. NCBI lineage: Bacteria > Bacillati > Bacillota > Bacilli > Lactobacillales > Lactobacillaceae > Lactobacillus > Lactobacillus sp. ESL0237. The sequence continues at coordinate 325,712 of NZ_REHE01000010.1, forward strand.
ATCAATTAGTACCACAACCAAAATAATTACAATAATAATTGTCCCGGTTTTTGCATAGTCAAAGACTTGAAGTGTTTGTTGCAAGTACAAACCAATCCCACCAGCACCGATATAACCAAGGACTGTTGAAGCCCGCACATTGATTTCAAAGGCATATAGGCAATATGAAATGAAGTAAGTGATAACTTGAGGTAAAACTGCAAAAACAATAATTTGCAATTTATTAGCACCTACAGCAGTTAAAGCTTCAATGGGACCTGGGTCAATTGTTTCAATGGCTTCATAAAATAATTTAACCACTATTCCAAACGTACAAATCGCCAATGCCAAGATACCTGCTACCGGACCAATACCCACAATTGCCACAAAAATTGCTCCCAGGAGTAAGTCAGGTATCGTTCTAATAATATTCATAATTACCCTTAGAATACCAGTTACTGTTTTATTCTTAACAATATTACGTGCAATTAATAATGCATAGATAAAGGCTAAGACTGAACCAATTACAGTTCCCAAAACAGCCATCTTAATCGTCTCCAGCAGAAGCGGAATCACTGCGCCAAGATATGCCCAATTCGGATGAAGCATTTGTAAGAAAATATCAGCAAATTGCCCAAAGTTACTAAAAAAAGCACCTAAACTTGTTTTAGTAACACCAGTTGAAATAAACAAACCGCCAATAAAAATAATCACCCAAATTAAGTTCCAGAATTTGAATTTTTTCTTAGGCAATGTCATTAATTTTTCTGGATCAGTGCTATTCATCTTTTTCACCACCACTGTATATTTGGTCAAAGGTGGACTCTGGCGTTTCACTCATTTTGCCATCATAAATGATTTCACCAGCACGTACACCGATTACTCGCTTACCAAATTCTTTCGCCAATTGCACGCTATGTAAATTAATAATAACTGTCATACCATGCTTTTCATTGAGCATCTTTAAATCTTGCATTACCCGCCGTGAAGTTTGGGGATCAAGTGACGCTGTAGGCTCATCAGCTAAAATAATATCAGGATTCTGAGTTAAAACCCGAGCAATGGCTACACGTTGCTGCTGACCTCCCGAAAGTTCATCAGCTCGGCTATATACTTTATCAGCCAAATCAACCTGTTGCAGAGCATCATATGCTCTTTGTTTATCCTCTTTAGTAAATAGATTTAGGGTACTCTTCCAAGTTGGATAATATGCTACCCGCCCAGTTAAAACATTACGTAAGACACTCGAGCGCTTAACTAAATTAAAGCTTTGAAAAATCATTCCAATATTACGGCGCAACATTCTAAGCTCTTTACCTTTAGCCTTAGTAATTGATTCACCGGCAATTAAAATATCACCGGCACTAATGTCGATTAAGCGGTTGATTGAACGCAGCAAAGTTGATTTTCCTGCACCAGATAAGCCAACAATAACGACAAATTCACCCTTATTAATAGTTAAATTGATATCTTTTAAACCAACAATATCTTTACCATAAATTTTATTTACATTTTTTAATTCAATTATTGGTTTAACTGCAGAATCTGCCATTATATACTTCCTTTTTTATTTTTTAGTTGATTCGATAATCTCTTCATATTTACGAACTGTATTAAAATCGCTGTCTTTACTATTGACATACCCTTCGTGCGTATAAATACTTTCGATAATCTTCTTACCTTTCTTTGATTTACCAATATCAATAAAGGCATTAGCTAACTTTTTCCGAAATGCTTTAGGCATACTTGGAACAACCGAAATTGTGTCATTAGGAATTGGCTTGGTAAAGTAAATTGGCACAACTTGTTTCATAATATTAGGATTATCATCTTTAACGATTGTCCGTGCATCTTCGAAAACAAAAGCTGCATCCGTATCACCGTTTAAAACATTTAAAACAGATTGATCTTGACCTGTAACAGTTACTAATTTGCAACTCTTTCTTACATCGAGCCCTTTTTCCTTTAATTCAGCAATTGGATATACGTAACCAGCTGAAGAGGTCGGACTTTGAATTGAAATTGATTTCCCTTTTAAATCTTTCCAAGTTTTAATCTTAGAACCCTTTTTAACTAAAATTTCTGCACGATAATAGTTAACTAACTCTTTAGTTGGCCGACCATCAGGTTGCTTAACGCCATATCTTTGAGCTTGCAGTAGAACATCTGCTGCCTTTTGCTTATGTGCTAAAACATATCCATTTGGTGGTAAAAAGCCCACATCAACTTTTTTAGACTTCATTGCTTCAACTACCGTGTTATAGTCCGTTGACATTGAAACATGGACTGGAATGCCTAAGCGGTCAGATAGCATTTTTTCTAGCGGCTTGGCCCTTGATTCTAGTTTAGTTGCCGCTTGACTTGGTACAAACTGAACATTTAAAGATTTAGGTACAGCATTATCTGTACTCTTACTTTTACTTGAGTTACCTGAACAAGCAGTCGCCATCACAGCTACCAGCATCACCGCAAAACCAGCAAGTATTTTTTTAAATTTATTCATCATGCCCTCCCAGACATAAAAAAAGACTTTAGCTAAGAACACAAACGTGAATCATACTAAGTCTTTTACCAACAATATTATTTAAAAAGCGAACAATAACATCATTTTTAAAGAAACAAAAAAGCTTAACTGCAAAATCTCTAATGGATACTTCATTTTGCATCAGCCTTTGCCCCCTTTTCGATGCTTCGGTAATTATTCTATCAAATAATAACAGAAATACTTTATTTAGCAAAGTAAAATATATAAAAATAGCTCATATAAATTAAAAATTATTTTTTGATTGTGTCCATAATTTTATTATATTGTCTAATGGTATCATAGTCACTATCTTTAGCGTAAACATAGCCTTCATGACTATAGACGCTCTCTATAATTTTCTTACCTGCTTTAGACTTACCAATAGCAATAAACGCTTTAGCTAATTTTTTTCGGAAATTTTTAGGCATACTGGAAATAACTGAAATCGTATCGTTGGGAATTGGTTTGGTGAAGTAAATAGGCACAACTTTAGTCATAATATCAGGTTCATCATGTTTAACAATATTGCGCGCATCCTCAAAAACGAAGGCTGCATCCGTATCACCATTTAAAACATTCAATACCCCTTGGTCAGCGCCTTTAACAGAAACAACTTTACAGCTCTTAGTGATATCTAACCCCTTTTGTTTTAATTCAGCGACGGGGAAAACATAACCTGAGTCTGAGGTAATGTCCTGAACAGAAATTGATTTACCTTTAAGATCTTTCCAGGTTTTAATAGCAGAATCTTTTTTAACTAAAATTTCACCACGATAAAAGTTGACTAACTTTTTAGTTGTCACTCCACCGGGTTGCTTTATACCATAGCGAACTGCTTGTAAGAGCAAATCAGCTGCTTTTTGCTTATGTGCCATGATATAAGCATCAGAAGGCAAAAAACCCACATCAACTTTCTTAGACTTCATTGCCTCAACTAGCCCGCTGTAATCAGTTGACATTGAAACATGGACTGGAATACCTAACCGCTTAGAAAGTAGTTTTTCCATTGGCTTTGCCCGCGCTTCTAATTTATTAGCAGCAGAACTAGGAACAAATTGGACATTAAGTGACTTGGGTTCATTACTACTTGAAGACGTCTTTTTATTTGCACACGCCGTTAAACTAACTGCAAATAATAAGGCCATCATCGTTACAAGAAATTGTTTGACTTTTTTCATTTCTATAATACTCCTATATTCCATGTACAAACTGAAACTTTTTGATTAAAATAGCAAATTCAGTTAATCAATTTCAGTTAAATTACGTTCAATACATTTAAATATTATCATTAATATTCGCAAATTTATAGGATAATATTATTAATTTTTTTCTGTACGTTTACGCTATCGCTAAATACGAACATTTAGTTTATGCTTTTCGTAAATAAAAAACATACGATTTACTCGTATGTTCCAATTAATTATTGTTTTTATTTTGCTTTAACTATAGTTCGGATTGCTCTTTAAATTACTTAATTGGCTTATTGTTAATATCTGTTCTAACAATTAAGACATCTGCTAATGCATGTTGATTGACGTATTCAGTTACTGAGCCCATCAACATTCTTTCAACAGCGTTTAAACCAGTTGAACTCATAATAATTAAATCGTCATGATGATCTTGAATAAAGTCATAAGAAATAATGGCCTTGGGACTACCATAACGAATGTGATAATCAAGATTGTCAAAACCAAGGCTATCATGAGCCCAATCTTTTAAACTTTTTAAATATTTTTCTGCATCTTGAGTCATTTGATAAATAGTATCACCTGTAATTACAGTATCTTGGATTTCGCCCAAAAATTGTCTAGTATCAATTACATTTAACAGATCAAGATGAGCATCTTCAGTCATTGCTATTTTTACTGCCTTGTCAAAAGCACGTTCGGCTGCTTCAGAACCATCAACCGGCACTAAAATCTGTTCTTTTTTCATAGTCATAATTCACCCTTTATAATGTACAATCGTTAATTTCCTATATTTTAACATATTTTGGGCTTAGCAATTTTTTTGGAATTTCTTAGAATTGTTTGTACTTTAGTTTATTGCTAAAATGATATTGGAACTCAAAGTGTAAAAGGTGGAGAATTTAATGACTAAAAATTTAACAAATCAACTTATCCCAATCAAGAATGGCCGTAATTTTCGCGAACTTGGCGGCTATAAAACCATAGATGGTAAAACCATCAAAAAGCATAAACTACTTAGAACAGCTAATTGGGCGACACTAGATAAGGCTGACCTTCAATTTCTACAAGATTATGGTGCTAAATATATCGTTGATTTTAGAAGTAAAGACGAAGTAAACCAAGAACCTGATCGTGTTCCTGAAGGGGTAACATACAAGTTCGACCCGGTTTTCAGTGAAGATTTAACTAACTCTTCTAAGGGAATTGATGAAATTATTAGTCAAGAAAATGATGATCCTAAAGCCGGCTTTAACCACATGTTTATTGCCTACGATGATATGATTAAAAGTGAATCAGCTCAAAAGGCATATCGTAAGTTTTTTGACATCTTATTGGCTAACACAGAATCCGATAAAAGTGTACTATTTCACTGTACTGCTGGTAAAGACCGGACTGGCTTAGCGGCAATTTTAATTTTATCTGCTTTGAATGTACCGCTTGCAACCATTAGAGCAGACTACTTATTTACCAACACTGCCACTAAAGATTTCGTTAATAATTTTTTGCAAAAGGCCAAAGACAAAGGTGCCAATGATGTAGCAATTAGTAATTTAAAAGACTTACAAACTGTTTGCCCAGAGTATTTTGATTACGTTATCAATACTATAAATAAAAATTATGGTAGTCTAGAAAACTATTTGCATGATATTATGAGACTAACTGATGATAAAATTGCTCAATTACGCAAAATTTATCTAGATTAAAATGATAAGGAGAGAAAAATGGGTAAAACAAAGACTGTTTATTTTGGCGCAGGCTGGTTTAACGAAAAACAAAATAAGGCATATCAAGAAGCAATGTCAGCTTTAGCACAAAATCCAACAATTGACCTTGAAAACAGTTATGTTCCATTAGACCACCAATATAAGGGTATTAACGTGGCAGAGCATCCCGAATACTTACATGATCGAGAATGGGCAAATGCTACTTATCGGGGTGACTTAACTGGTATTAAAGCAAATGACGTCATGATTGGCGTTTATCTTCCTGATGAAGAGGATGTGGGCCTAGGCATGGAATTGGGCTATGCAATGTCCCAAGGTAAGTATATTGTTTTAGTAATTCCTGATGAAGATTTTGGCAAATCAATTAACTTGATGAGCTGGGGTGTGTGTGATAATGCCATCAAAATTAGCGAGTTAAAAAATTTTGATTTTAACAAACCAACTTTCAATTTTTATGATGGTGGTGTCTACTAAACTAAAACAAAAACCGTTTCACAAGATGTGAAGCGGTTTTTTTATGTCTCAATTTTAAGCCTGATACCGTGACTCTCCTTCTAAGTAAGTTTCACTCAAAGTCATATCTTGATTTAATACTAAAAAATCAGCAGCCTTGTCAGGAGCAATTGAACCACACTTATCTAAAACATGGGCACTTTTAGCAGGTACATAAGCAGCCATCATTACTGCTTCTTCTGGTGTGGCCACATTCCAATCAACAACATTCTTTAAAGCAGTATTAAGTTGCAAAATACTACCAGCTAGGTTATCACCTGTTTTAAGGCGGGCCATCCCAGCTTTAACATAAACTGGTAATTCGCCAAGCATATAATCTCCATCTGGCATCATTCCAGCTTCCATACAATCTGTTATCAAACAAATGTGTTCTGGTCCCTTAGCCTTAATCAAGGCACGGACCATTTCCTTATTAACATGGTGCCCATCACAGATTAATTCGGCAGTTACATTATTTAAGGCCATTGCTGCATTAGAAATGGAAGTATCATGATGAGCCGGATCAGGCATGCCATTAAAAGTATGAGTAAACATTGAAGCCCCTGCCTCAATACCAGCCTTGGCTTGGGTATAATCGGCACTAGAGTGTCCTAAAGCAACAACTACTCCTTCTTTAACAACTGCCCGAATAAATTCTTTGGCACCCTTTCTTTCTGGTGCAAGTGAAATTTTATTTAGTAAGCCTTGCGAATCCTCACGCCACTGCTTAAATTGATCAATATCCGGATCAAGCAAATACTTAGGATTCTCTGCCCCAGCATGCTCGGCAGTAAAATATGGTCCTTCAAAATGGAGCCCTTGAATTTTAGCACCAGTTTCTTCACCTTTATGCTCACCAAACATTCGGCAAATTTCAGTTAAAGTTCTTGCGCTAGCAGTATATGTGGTCGGCAACCAACTAGTTACACCTGATTGTAAAAAACCTTCTGACAGCCGATTAACCCCGGCCCAGTCGCTACGCATTATATCTTCATTAAGAGAGCCATGAACATGTGTGTCAACTAAACCTGGAGCAATCCACTTGCCACTGTAGTCAATAATTTTACCTTGAGGTTTTTCATTTTCAGAATAGTAAAAGCCAAATTTACCATTATCTTGAATTTCTAAGTAACCACCATCTTCAGTTACATTTTCAAGAAAAAATTTATCTGCATGGATATAATAAGTCATTATTTTACCTTTCTTTACAAAATTCAGCTTAATATTTTCATCTTCATTTTAGCTTAATAAATTTACCTTTACCAGTTCAATCACAAATACTACAGAAAGTTTCTATTTTTTAGTTATAATAGTAGTAAGAATAGTTAACAGGAAAGCAATAATTATGATACGAAAAACAAACAAACATCAATTAGGAGCGTTAACTGGTGCTAACAGATGTGAAAACTTTTACGAATTACACTTTGCTACCGGAGAAGTAGCACATTTTTACATTTTAGCAGATGGTATTTTTCGCTTTTTACTTGATCCAGAACAAAACTTCAATGAAAACCGTACAACTTATATTCAATTAAATAATTTTGACGAAAGTGCATTTAAACTTTCACGTGTCCATGCAACCAACGATTCATTAATTATTCATGCAGGTAATTATCAAATTATTTTTGGGCAAAATCCTGTATTAATGAGCATCTTTGATGAAAAACTACATCGCATTCGTATGGCCCAGGCCAAACCACTAGAACTATCAAATGAAGCTACAAGTGAAGCTCTCATTCAGAAAAAAAATGAATTTTATTTTGGTGGCGGCTTACAAAATGGCTATTTTAGTCATAAAGGACGCAAAATTATGATTAAGCATGATCAAATTACTGGAAAAGGCGGCATTCCGCTACAGGTACCATTTTTTTGGTCAAATGCTGGTTACGGTGAGATCCGTAATACTGCCCAAGAAGGTATATATGATTTTGGACAGCAAAATCCCGAACTAACATTGATCAAACATCAAGACGTGATTTTTGATAGTTTTTATATAATGGGCGAAACACCCCACTCTATCTTAAAAAAATACTATTCTTTAACTGGCCAACCCCAGCTATTGCCTAAATATGCGTTGGGCTTGGGACATATTGGCAATTTTATTACCACTCTTTGGCAACCAAGTCAGGCCAAGGAACGCAATGCCAGTCGTTTTGACAATAGTTATTATACTCGTACTAATGACCCCACTGTTGCTTCTGGTAAAGCTTCGCTTAATGGTGAGGAAGACTATCAATTTTCTGCTCGTGGTCTTATTGATCGTTATAAAGCAATGAACTTCAACTTAGCCTGGCTTATCCCCAACCATGGTGTATCAGCTGTTGATTACCAAAGATTTAATTTTTTCAATGATTATGCTATCGACCAAGGAGTTCAACCAGGATTTTGGTATGAGGGCCAGCCTACTTTACCATCTAAAAGTAGCTTTAGCTATGCACGTAATGAAACTGCAATCGGTACCGACCAGGAGCAATTGCAAAGTATTTTACAACCTAAACGTCCATTAATACTTCGGGATGGCGGTTTTATGGGGATGCAAAATAAGGCAGCTTTAATTTTTGGTGATGTTGGTGGAAATTGGGAAAACATCACCACCCAAGTTGCGGGAATGATTGGAGCAAATTTATCAGGTCAACCTTTAGTAGGAGCAGCAATTGACGGTGCTCAAGGTGGCGGAAATGCTCAAATTTATGTTCGTGATTTTCAATGGAAAACCTTTACGCCCTTCTTATTTAATATCGATGATCAAAGTAATTATAGTAAAACACCATTTTCCTATAATAATAAAATAACCAATATAAATCGTGCATATCTAGCATTACATCAACAGTTACAAAGCTATTTATACACGCTAAATGCTCAAGCTCGAACTGGAAATCCTATTATGCAACCATTATTTATGGCATTTCCTGACGAACGAATAAATTATACTGAGCAATTCAACAGCGAATTTATGTTAGGTAATAATTTTTTAATTGCGCCTATCACAAACGGACGCGAAGATGCTAATTGCGATTCACGTAAAGATAATTTATATTTACCCGGCAAACATATAATGTGGATTGATCTACTTACTGGAAAAAAATATGCTGGTAACCGCGTCTACAATAACCTGTCATTTCCCCTATGGCATTTGCCAGTATTTGTGCGTGGGGGGAGTATTTTTGACTTTGGTCACCGTAATTTCTTCTTTTATCCCCAAGGAGAAAGCGAAACTGTCATTTATAATGATGATGATTTAACTGCTTTTAGCGAGCATCATTACGAAACACATATTAAAAGCATAGTTAAAGGTGAAAAGCTGACCATTACAATTGATCCAATTAAAGGCGACTACTCCGCACTAAAAACTGACCAAGAAACCCAATTAACCATAATGTGTGATTCGTATTCTGATCAAGTTACAGTAAAGATCAATGATCAAGTTATACAAATACAGCAATACGGTACAATTGATGCCTTTAATCATGCACGCGAAGGAATCTTTTATAATACTAATTATGCCTTACCAGAATTTGCTCCATATCTGCAACAAGGACAAACTGCTTTTCAAATTAAACTAGCAAATCGGAATATAACCGATGCCAAAATTGAAATTACCATTAATAATTTTTCTTATAATAGCAAAGTCATGGTACCTGCTGTTACTAATGGGCTTCTCCCATCTCCCAAATTACCGTCAGTTGATTCAAATAAAATTTCAGCCCATTCATTTGAACTTACTTGGTCTCGCCCTGGCAATGTTGAAGTTGAAATTAATCATCTTATTTATGAAGGAATTTCCGGTAAAAGTTTCACTTTTCATGAATTGACCCCCAATAATCGTTATATTATCCGTATGCGCTATGTAGCTGGAAATAAGGTATCCGAGTGGTCTGATCTTTTTGGAGTAATTACTAAACACGAAGCAATCGAAAACGCAATTGCTGATATTCTAGTCACTAGCAATTGTGAAAGTAACTCTCATCACCCACTAACTTACTTAACTGATTTAAAATTAGCTAGCGAATGGCAGACTAACCAAGTTAGCTTGCAGGATAACCCACTCAAATTAACTTTTACTTTTGATAAAGTAGAAAATTTGAGCCGGATGGTTTTTGTGCCACGCAATATTGATCACAAAGCAAATCCAGTTGATGTTTCCATTTTAGTATCACCAGATGGCAAGAACTTCACCAGTTACATCGATCACTTACAATGGAAAGCAGATAGCAAAAATAAAGTAGTAGGCTTACGTGACGTAACTGCTAAAGCAATAGAACTTGTTATTTATCAATCATCTGGTTCGCTAGTTGCTGCACGTGAAATTTTCTTTTATCGCGCTAAAAAATAAATTATTTACATTTAAATAATCAAAAACTGCAAAATATTAATAATATTTTGCAGTTTTTGATTATGATTTTTTAATTATTAAATTCTATTACTTGAATTTCTTGGCCATGTTTCACTGCGCCTGCGTCAACTTATGAAACAGAATTAATAATGTCCATATTGGTGTAGACAACTATTATAGTGCTATCGTATTGCTTGGTCTTGATCATCTCTAAATCCATCTTCACTAAAAGATCACCTTTTTTAACTAGATTACCTTCATGGACAAATACTTCAAATGGTTCGCCTGCCAAAGCAACAGTCTCTAGTCCTAAATGAATTAAGATTTCTAAACCGTTTGCTACCGTAATACCTATAGCATGCATAGTTGGAAAAACAGTTGTAATAGTCCCTGCAACTGGAGAATATATTTTTCCGTTGTTAGGCTTAATAGCATATCCATCACCTAACATTTTGGTTGAAAAAACATCATCTTCTACAGCTGTAATTGGAATTAAATCCCCATCACAAACCGCCTCAACAATAAATTTATTTTTTTTAAATAAGTTAAACATTTTAATACCTACTATTTTTTATATCTAAGCAAATAAATAGCACGAAACAAAGGCTAAAAGCTATTAAACAAATTACCGATATATTTTTAATAAGTTTATTCTCTGCTTGATATTTCTCTTTGAAACTACTTATGCGTAACAGACCAAAAATCGCTAAAATCAAACATAAAATATTGCCAACCATTAATTGACTAACAGCTTGACATAACATGAAAAAATGATAGTTTTTAGGATTTGCTATAAGTTCATCTTTTTTCAACCATAAATAATAGCCTAATAAAAAATCTGTAATTGCGATAATTATTTCAATACTAATAATTGGAAATTTAGCTAAAATCACTGGCATATTCTGTTTCATAATAGTTAATTCAAAGAATAAGAAACTTCCGAAACATAGTGGTATTAAAAGTAATGCATCGATATACAAAGTTAAGATTCTTTTTGCATTTAAATTGCTTTTATTTAAAAATATTAAAATATAATTATTTATATTAGATATCATTATTTTCACTTTTTCTATTTTGCCAGATACCAAAATTATTAACTAATAAGTCAATTAATAAATATGCGAGTATAAATGATACATTATTATCTGTACTAAAATTAACAGTTGGATAATAAAAATTATAATTAGCAAGCGAAGCTAATTTATTTTTCTTCAAGTCCGTAAATGACACATAACGCAATTTATTATTAACTAACTCAAATTTCCCTAATTCATCATTTATTTCTTTATTATCACCTGTATAAGAAATAATAAAAAGCATATCACCCTTTTTAGCTATCTTACCTACTCCTTGTAATTCACTCACAGCAGCAGGTAAAACAATGGAAGAAATCCCAAAAATTAATAATTCATGCGAAAGAAAATTTGATAGCATTTGTTGAATCCAACCAGTTGAATATATATATATGTTTTTAGCATTACTCAAATCTGTATAAAAATTTTTTAGGTCAAGCGATTGAAAATATTTCAATAAATTTGCCGTTTCTTTTGTTAAATCTGGACCAAAATTATTCGATATATCTATATTGCTCAATTTTTGTTTATTTTCTATATAAACCTCATTTAGATAAAACTTTAGTTCACTATATCCACTTAATCCTAAATGTTTGCATAATCGAAAAATAGCGGATTTCGAAACAAATAATTTTTCTGCAAGTTCCGAAAGACTTAATGTTTTACATATTTTGGCATTATCTAGAACAAATTGAATTATTCTAATTTCGGAATCATTTAATTTGCTACTATTTTGATAAACTAAAGATTTTAATATTGACATTAGTAAATATACGCTCCATATAAAGTAGTTACTTACATTTTATAACTTGCTTTTTATTTATTAAAGCGCTCTATTGCATTAAATATGCTAATTGTGACTACTATTGTCTTGATTTTTCTTTCGCAATTCTTGCATCGCTTCAAGTACTTGAGCAACATCAAGACCAACAATAACTTGAATTGCCTTACCATGATGAACTACACTGATTGCTTTGGCAGCCTTAAACTGAGCATCAGTTCCTAATTTTTCTGGATCCTTAACGGAAACTCTTAACCTAGTTGCACATGAACTCAACTCTTTAATATTTTCATCCCCACCAAGTAAGTCAAGAAATGCTATTGCTCTATCAATGTAAGGATTACTCTCTGTTTTATTATTATCAAAATTTTGTGATTGTAAATTTTTTCTATTTTGATATTCCTTCTTAGTTAGTAGTTGAACTTCTTGATCATCATCCTCACGACCAGGAGTAATATAATTAAATTTTTTAATCATGAATTTGAAAATAAAGAAAGTAATAATTGCAAAAATAATACCAACTATAAATTGAATTAAAAATGTTTGCCAGTGATGGTTCCATAAGGGAATCCAATTTTCAGCAGCCATATCAATTGCACCGCCAGAAAAATTACCAACAACTCCCAAACTAAACATTACTGTATTCATAGTTGCAGCAATAATTGAGTAAATTATCCATAATATTGGAGCTGCAAATAAATAAGTAAAATCAATTGGCTCAGTAATTCCAGCAAAAAATGATGTCAAAGCAGCAGGAATAAGTAATGCTGAGGTTTGTTTTTTCTTACTCTTCTTTGCTGTTGCATAAAACGCTAAACAAATGATTGGAGCAAGAAAAACTTTTTCATTGCCATACAATTGGAAACCCATTGCTGGTGCTAATTGTTTCAAAGGATGAGTACTTAAAGCAAATTGTGATAAATGTTGTAACCAGTATGGTTGCAGTCCACCAGCAACCACTGCCGGACCGTATTGAAATGGAATATACACCAAGTGATGTAGTCCGGTTGGAATTAAAACTCTATTTAAAAAATTGTAAATCCATACTCCAATAACGCCACTCTTCACAATAAATTGCTGTATTCCACCAATTCCTAACTGAACCTTAGGCCAACCCCAACAGGTTAATACGGCTACTGGTATCATGATAAAAAAGCCTAAAATATAAACATATGTCGATCCTTGAAATGTCCCTAACCACTCAGGTAATTTTTTATCAAAATAACGATTGTGAAGCCATATTACAATTCCCGCAACAATTAAAGCTCCAATTATACTGGTATCCAATGTTTTAATTCCCGCTATTTCAGTTAATCCATAATTAGTTGAATTTTCAACAAGTTGAACTTTAGCAAAATTAGGAATACCAAAATTTTTACCCCAGTGAGTTAAAATTGCGCCAATAAAATAATTATAGGTCATGTAAGTGATTACAGATTCCATTGCCGCTCTGCCTTTTGACTTGTTAGCCAGCCCAATTGGGAGTCCAACAACAAAAAGTAGTGCTTCTTGCTTAAAAACTGTCCAGCCGCCTGCTGAAATTGTATCCCAAATAGAATTCCAAGTAGTTCCAGGATTAGCTAGTGATCCTAAGACTTGTTGATTTGTAAATAAACTACCTAGCGCAACAACAATTCCTGCAAAAGAGAATAGAAGCACAGGTACAAACATTGCGGCACCAAATTTTTGAAACTTTTGCATCATAAGTAACTATCCTCCCTAGCAATTACTTAAGTTCTGGCCAATATGGCTTATTAACGGGGATCATATCATCAAGAATCTTTTTTGCCACCAATGCATCAGGAACTGTTTTATTAAGTGCAAAAGCTTGCCACATCTTGGTATATGACTTTTGTTCATAGGCATCAACAACTAGTTTTTCACATGTTTGTTGTTCCATAATCATTCCACGCTCAAATACTCCAGCTTCACCAGTTGCCATTGCTTGAACACCATCAGAACCAAACCAACAAGGCACCTCAACAATTGAATCAGGATCAATATTAGAAATAGCACCATTGTTAGCAATATTAGCAAAAAATTTCTCATGGGTGTTATAAGCTATAGCATGACAAATATCAACAATATAATTTGAATGCTCAACACTTGCTTCCCATAAATTACCTTTTGCTGTACCAGCTTTAACAATTCTTGCACATTCTTCAAAAACCAATTTTTCACGATATTCTCGAATTTCATCAGTTCGTGTATGATTTGGATCTGCATTGGAAACTTCATATTGTGGATAATAGTAATATTGCAAATATGTATTTGGTAATGCTTCAGGATCAAGGGCAAAACAGTCCTTAGCTTTCTTAAAAGTTTCAGCCCAACTTTCCTCTGTATCTTTATCAAATTCACCCCCAATCCAGTAACCATTTTTTGAAAGATGTTCTTTTAATAGTGGAGTCAAATCTTTACCCGTATTTTTATCTCTAACTTCTTTCCACCAACCAAAATGATTAAGTCCGTAGTAATTAACATCAAGATCATGGTAATCATTTAATCCACAAATTTGTGCCATTCTAGTCATAATTGCTACTGGCATATCACAAATGTTAATGACTCTTGAATTTGGTCTAAATCTACGACAAGCCTCTGCAACAATAGCAATTGTATTAGAATAATTAATCATCCAAGCATTAGGTGAATATTTTTCCATCCAATCAATAATCTGTATAATTGCAGGAATTGATCTCAAACCATATGCCATTCCACCGGGTCCTGTTGTTTCTTGACCATTAACTCCATATTTTAATGGTATTTTTTCGTCATGGTCTCTCATTTCATATTTACCTACTCTGATTGACCCCATTACAAAATCAACATCAGTAAATGCCTCTTCCGGATCAGTAGTATATGAAAACTCAATTTCTGGTGCACGCTCTTTCATAATAATTGCACACGCGTCACCAATTTTCTTTTGTCTGTTTGCATCATTATCATAAAACTTCAGTTTTCTTAATGGAAACCTATCCTCATTAGCAATTAAACTTAATACAAAGCCAGGTGTGAAGGTACTTCCTCCACCAGCAATCACAACCGAATAACGTTTATCATTTTTAGACATTTGTTTTCTCCTTTAGTTCATATATCCATATGAAGCGGTATTATTTTTGTAGCTAGCTTACAAGTTTATTTATAACATTTTTTCTACTTTTTGTATGCGCTTTCTTTAAAAGAAGACACGTATTTCATAACTTGAATTATTTGTTTCATTTTAAGAAATATTTTTCAAAATTCTTAATTGGTACTATACTTAACTACAGCTAAGCAAAAGCCATATCTCAAAAAAGATATGGTTTTCCCTTTTATTTATCAATCATCTGGTTCACTAGTTGCTGCACGTGAAATTTTCTTTTATCGCGCTAAAAAATAATATACTAAAAAGTCTAAGTTCTCGAATTTGAGAACTTAGACCTTTTATTTAAGAATTATTATTGTGGTAACTTGTCTAAATTAAAATAAGTCATATCAGTGAATTTTTGCTTACCATATTTTTGAGCTAATTCTAACGTTGTAAAGTACTGATTGACTACTTTACCTGTATAATCTGCTTCAAAGACAACTTTAACGGTTTGCCCATCTATGTTTTCTTCATGCATGGTATAAGCTGTGGCCATCTTGGGAGCATGGTCATCCACTGGTCCAATCACGGTCCACTTTAATCCCCGCATCTTGCGTGTTTTTTCAATTCTCATCGCTTTTTCATAATACTTGTCGAACTTACCTGTCATTTGCCAAGGATATTTATTCGTTCCCTTAACTTTGCCAACAACATAGACAACGGCGTAAAGCTTTTTGCCATTAGTCCCAGGTCTTGAAAAAGAATGCTTAGTGATCTTCATTGGTGACATATTTGAAACTTGGGTATACCATGTCCCGCGTAAATTTTGCGGTAAGGTATAGCGTTTGCCAAGGCCGTATTTATTACCTTCTACGGCCGCTTGAATAGTTTGTTCAGGGTGCACAGCAACCGTAGCTACTCCTGCTAAGGACAGCCCCAAGGTCGTAATTAAAGTAATTATTTTTGCTTTTTTCATTTACTTTTCTCCTTTTCTGTAAGCATGACGGTTTCAGTATATGCTACAAATTATACTTCTTAAGATTCTTATTAGCAAACGCTTACAATAAGTATATTTAATTAATACTTAATTGTTTTAAAAAAATAAAACCGCATTCCATAGTGGAAACGGTTTATATCAGTCAAATTTATCTTGTTTAATTATCCGATAAATAGAAATCATTAAAACTAAAATTGAACATAACATTGCAATATATGCCATAGGTCCTATACTGATAGCCGCCATCGCCTGCTCATGCGCTAATCTATTTTCCATCGCATAAGCCACAATCCATTTACGCATTAAATAAGGGGTTAGTAATAAATCCACCGTAGCAATCAATGACGCAACTAAAGTGGCATTACGAGCATGTGGTTCACGAAAAAATTGAGCCAATACACAGAATGCCGGTGCCAACATTAAAAGTAAAACCCATATAATAATTAAACGACCTGCATTACTATTCATCATTTGCGCACTATTAGTAGCATAGCGATACTTCCCCCATAATTGTCCCCCAGTTAAGGTATTAAGTAAACTTAAGAAATATGACCCTTGTTGTCCATAAATACCCGCACGATTTGACAAAATTCCTTGAATTACTTGTAACCCATCAGTTGAGCCTGCAGTTGAAAAATTAACCGTTACAACTTTTTTCATATAAGTTGCTAAAAACATAATAATTGAGCCACCAAATTGTAGCGAACGTAGCATACTTAATTTTCGTTGCGCTTTTAATTTAAATTCTAAACTCAATACTTGATTGGGATGATGGCTACGCGCAATCACCAACACACCTACTATCACCAATAATAGTAATAAAACTAATAGTAACCATAATTTAGCCATTATAAAGAAAATCGCTAATACTATAACTGTAACTGCTAAATAAGGCCGATCAGAAAATATTTCCCAAAAATTCAATTTGAGATGACGATAGTTAGTACGCGCTTTTTCAGTTTGAGATGTGCGCACCGTTGGGGAAGAACTACCGGCTTTTTCATTATTTGTCATGTATTTTTTACGGTACTCATTTCTAGTAATATGTGACTGCTTACCCATAGAACAATCTTCCTTTCAAAAGTACTATCCTAACACGTTTTAAGTATAATTTTTATGGTTTAGTAAATTCTTATTAAATTTATTGTGCTAGAATAAAAAAGACGATAATTTTTAATAAATTAAAAAAAGAAAGATGAGGGAATTTTGACACAATCGACTAAATTACCAGCTAATTGGCACAAAGCTTTTTATACCTTGTGGTTAGGCTGCTTTATTACCGGCATGGGCTATTCAATGACAATGCCTTTTATCTCATTATTTATTGCTGACTTAGGTCACTACACGCAATTACAAGTTAGCCTTTATTCCGGACTAGCTTTTGCAATGACTTTTATTGCCCAGGCAATAGTTTCACCTTATTGGGGAAATTTAGCTGATCGTAAGGGCCGCAAATTAATGTGTATGCGGGCATCTGGGGTAATGGCTTTAACAATCACAGCAACCGGTTTTGCACCTAACGCGATCTACATTATTGTAATGCGTTTTATTCAGGGCGCTTTTTCAGGTTATATTAACAATGCAACTGCTTTAATTGCTGGAGAAACCCCACACCAAAAAAGTGGTTGGGTTATGAGCCAGATGATGACCGCTGGAACCGCTGGTAACTTAGTAGGACCCCTTTTAGGTGGTGTTCTCTCAAACTTTTTTGGTAACTGGCTTGGAGGTGCTTGGGGCTATCGAATTCCTTTCTTTATTACAGGATTTTTGATGGTACTAGTTTTCTTAGGATCAACTTTTTTAGTTAAAGAAGATTTTACTCCCGTTTCGCGAGCAGAAATGAAACCAATGAGCGAAATTATGCATACTTTACCACATGTAAAATTAATTGCTGCTATGTTTGTCACCACTTTACTAGTCCAAGCTGCTAACATGTCAATTGATCCCATCGTTTCGCTTTATGTTAAATCAATGATGCCTAATAGTAAAAATATCGCTTTTGTCGCTGGAATTGTTGCTGCAACTCCTGGTCTTGGTACTCTATTAGCTGCATCTAAAATTGGCCACAAAATGGATGAAATTGGTCCACTTAAAATTTTACGTGTTGGGTTAATTGTTGGTGGTATTCTTTTTATTCCTATGGCACTTACACATTCACCTTGGATCTTAGCTGGTTTGCGCTTCTTGCTTGGAATTGCCAGTGCCGCAATGCTTCCCGCTGCACAAACAGTCTTAACTTTAAATACACCATCTGAAAGTTTTGGCCGTATCTTTAGTTATAATCAGTCTTTCCAAGCCGTAGGTTCTGTCTTTGGCTCATTAATGGGTTCCACAATTTCCGGTGTGTTCAATTATGCAACCGTCTTTTGGACGACCGGACTGATGCTAGCAATTAACTTCGTCTTAATTATCCTATTTAGTCTTAAAAGCAACAATAAATAATATCAACTTAGTGATTAGAAGTTTTGCACTTAAATCCTTATATTGCGCTGAAACCTCTAATAACTAAAAACTTAACTGAATTTCAATTTATTTTATATGTGATTATTAAGATTGATACAAATAATTACTTACTAAAATTATTCAATAAAAAAAGCGTGATTTTAAATATCACGCTTTTTATTGATAAATAATTAGAGTTAGTATTACTTACTTGCTGCTTTACCAGCATCAAAGTATTTCAAACTGCCGATTTCACCAGCAAGCTTAAACTTGCCATCCTTATAAACTAATTTAGTAACCGCATCATTGGCCATTCCAGTTCCTTGATATTCTGGATAGTTTTGTGTCGATAAGAACAAGTTAATGGACATACCTGAACTAACTACCAAGACATTGCCACCTTTTTTCTGTTGCTTCTTAGCAATCATGGTCAAAACTTCAGTCATACGTTTTTCAACCGTCCCTGAGCTTTCTGCGCGATATTGCGCTGGAAGATTAGTATTCAACTTGTTTTGTTGATCTAAACCATAATAACCATCTTGCATCTTGTTTTGCAACATTTTACCGGTTTTTGCTTGAAAATCTTCGAGGCTAGTATAACCTAAATATTCTGCAATTTCCGGTACATTTTTAGCAATATCTGGTCGACCTTCGTAACTGCCATAATTACACTCACGCAAACGTGGATCTACTTTCAGTTGCACTTTTTTGTTACCAGAATATTTCAAGGCCCCTTTAGCCGTTTTTTCTTGCCGAGATAAGTCGCCCGAATAAGCAGCACTAAACTTAATACCTTTTAAGCCCTTCCCTAGATATTCTGCACCCTTAATGCCGTTTTCAGTTAACGTAAAGTCGCTCCAACCTTGCGCTAAATGCATCACATTAGCAGTAGTTTCTCCATGACGAGTTAAATAAATTGTTACTGGCTTATTGCTTTTACCTTTAGCGCTAACTGGATGTACACTAAATGAAAATGCACTGACTACACTAATTAATAGTACTAAAAAATGGGACAATTTATGTTTCATTTTCTTACTCCTAAATTATAAATTTTAGCTTAAATCTGCTCCATTAGTGGAGATAACTTGCTTATACCAATCGAATGACTTCTTCTTGAAACGGTTAAACGTTCCTTGACCTTGATCATCTTCATCGACATAAATGAAGCCGTAACGCTTAGACATTTCACCTGTTGAAGCACTAACTAAGTCAATACAGCCCCAAGGGGTATAACCCATCACATCAGCACCATCAGCAATTGCTGCAGAAATAGCTTCGATGTGTTCACGCAAATAATCAATGCGGTAATCATCAGCTACATAATTGTTCTCATCCGGCTCATCTACTGCACCCAAACCATTTTCCACAATAAATAATGGCTTTTCATAGCGATCAGATAATTGGTTGAGCGCAATTCTTAAACCAGCTGGGTCAATCTGCCAACCCCAGTCGCTTGACTCTAGGAATGGATTCTTAACACCACCCATTAAGTTGCCGTTAGCCGTTTCTTGATTTTCATGTGTTACATCAACAACAGATGACATGTAGTAGCTAAAGCCAATATAATCAACTGGATATTTGGCTAATAATTCTAGTTCCTCGTCAGTGTAGTCAATATCAGATAATTGAACCCCTTGACGGGCTAGCAAACTCTTCGTATATGCTGGGTAATGGCCGCGTACTTGCACATCAGCACAGAAGAAATTATTAGCTTGATTAGTTTGCAAAGTAGCCAATTGGTTCTTAGGATTTGAATCGTAGCTATAAGTTGTCGCATAAAGAATCATGCAACCTATTTTCATTTCTGGATCCAATTCATGACCAATTTTAACTGCTTTTGAGCTAGCAACAAATTGATTGTGCCAAGCTTGATAAACGTTCTTCTTATCTAAGGCACCATTACTTACAGTTAAGCCCTGACTCATGATTGGAAAATGAGCTGCACTGTTGATTTCATTAAAAGTCATCCAATATTTAACTTTATCCTGATAACGAGTTAAAACAGTTCGAGCAAAGTTTTCAAAGAAACCAATTAACTTCTTATTCTTCCAGCCACCATATTCTTTAATTAAATGTAGCGGCATTTCATAATGCGAAATAGTAATAACTGGTTCAATATTATTCTTTAAACATTCATCAATTACGGCATCATAAAACTTCAAACCTGCTTCGTTAGGTGTTTCTTCATCCCCATTAGGAAAAATTCGGGACCAAGCAATTGAAAAGCGATAGCACTTAAAGCCCATTTCACCAAACAATTCAATATCTTCTTTAAAATGATGGTAATGATCTATACCAATGTGGTTAGGATAGACTTGCTTTGCATCAATTGAAAAGTCAAAATCTGGTGAAGCGATTATCTTCATTCGATCCTTACCACCAGGTAAAACATCAGCTACTGATAGACCTTTACCGTCTTCTTGATAAGCACCTTCTAATTGGTTAGCTGCAGTAGCACCACCCCATAAAAAGTCTTTAGGAAAATTATTTGTAGTCATCATATACTTCTTTTACTTCTTTCTTTACTAATTATTTCAAATCTAGTAGTTGATCGCCAAAGGTCACATTACCACTAGTTAGAACTGTAACATCTTGATAGCTATTTGAATTAGTAACAACAATTGGTGTTGTTACCGGATAGCCAGCCTTCTTAATTGCCGCCATATCAAATTCAATCAAAGGTTCACCTGCCTTAACAGCTTGATCCTTCTTAACTAATATTTTAAAACCTTTTCCATCTAATTCAACCGTATCCATTCCAATATGAATCATTACCTCAGCGCCTTTTGCTGATTTAAGACCAATTGCATGTCCGGTTGGGAACACCATTGCTACTTCACAATCAAATGGTGCACAAACTTTACCTTCCTTAGGATCAATAGCGACTCCTTTACCCATTGAACCACTAGCAAAAACTTCATCCTTAACTTCATTTAACGGCACAATTGTACCTGCTAAAGGCGCAACTAAAGTTTCAGCTTGGTTCATCGCTGTAGCGCTAGTTTTGACAACTGGTTCAGTTTGAGCTGCTGAAGCTGCTAAATCAGTATTGTTTGCAGCTTGACCATCACTTGGAGCATCAACACTATTTTTTCCAAAGAGCATTTGTAATAAGAACCCTAAGACAGTTGCCACAGCCATAGCAATCATTAAGCCGTAAACTGTCCCATCAACACCATTTTTACCAATTGCACCTGGAATTGAGAAGATGCCCATTCCAGCCATGATATAGAGCTTTGTACCAAACATACCAATTAGTCCACCGCCAATACCAGAGGCAATACAACTGATAATAAATGGCTTTTTACGTGGAAGTGTTAGTCCATAAATAGCTGGTTCAGTTACCCCAAAAATACCAGATACAAAAGCTGGAATAGCGATACTACGAGTTTTTTCATTCTTAGTTTGGAAAATCATTGCTAAAACAACACCAGTTTGCGCAAATGAAGCTGCCAGCGATAGACCAACAATTGGATCAAAGCCCATAGCGGCAATGTTAGTCATCATCACCGCAACAAAGCCCCAGTGCACACCAAAGATTACAAAGACTTGCCAGAAAGCACCCATTAAAATACCAGCTAAAATTGGACTAAAGTTGTAAATAGCACTAATAACTGCAGCAATTGCATTACCTGCCCACGTAGCCACTGGTCCAATGACTAAAAAAGTAACCGGTACAGTAATCAAAAGAACAACAAATGGTACTAAGAAAGTTTTAACCACATCAGGAATAATCTTACGCGCAATTTTTTGTACTTTTGAAGCAAACCAAATTGCTAA
Source organism: Lactobacillus sp. ESL0237 (assembly GCF_003692985.1). NCBI lineage: Bacteria > Bacillati > Bacillota > Bacilli > Lactobacillales > Lactobacillaceae > Lactobacillus > Lactobacillus sp. ESL0237. Next base: position 348,094 of record NZ_REHE01000010.1, read on the forward strand.
AATTATTGGGATAACTGATGAAGTATAATTCATCGAAATAACAGGAATTCCAAGGAAAGTCATGTGGACTGGAGCTTGCAAAATTGTGCCCTTGAAAACCGTAAAGAGTGCTGTTTTACTACCAGCCATAGCTACGATAGTTGGGTAACACAAAGCAGCTCCTATCGTTGCACCTAGATACTCATTAATCCCAAACTTTTTAGCTGCAGAAATACCTAAAATGATTGGCAAGAAGTAGAATAAACTGTCACCAATGGCATTCAAGATCATGTAAGTCCCAGAATTGGCTGTTACTAAGCCAAAAGACAAAAACATTGCATTGAAACCCTTAATCATTCCGGCTGCACAAAGTGGTCCTAAAATAGGGTTAAAGATACCAGAAATCAAATCAATAAAACGATCAGCGATGCTCATGTTACTGTTATCAACATAATCATCACTAACTGCACCGCCATCGCTAAAGCCACCGACTTTAATTAAAGTATCATAAACATCGGCAACATTATTACCAATAACTACCTGGTATTGCCCCCCAGATTTAACTAATGAAAGTACTCCATCAGTCGCTTTCATCTTTTCGTCATTTGCCTTTTTCTCATCTTTCAATTTGAAACGCAAACGTGTCGTACAATGCACCACGCTAGCGACATTATCTTTACCACCAACATTGGCGATAATTTCTCGACTTAATTCTTCGTAAGCCATCTGATCCTCCTAATAAAAACAACAAAATAAAAACCCGCAAACCTAAAGAAGACCCCTTGCATCATTGCAATAGACTTTTCTTTACGTTCTCGGGTTAATGCCTGTAAACAGTAACACACCGTACAAACTAATATTTAAAATTACTCTGATTCCTTAGCTTTACTGTCTCCTTGTCGATGCGTTACCCGCCAAACATGGAGTGTTAAATAAACTTCATCATCAGGTTGTAATTTCCAACCGGCCTGTTTAAGTAAATAAGTGCCAATTTTCAAAACTGTTTCGTATGACTTTTTGTACTTTACCTTCATCAATTCTAATAGAGACTGATCTAATTCACTACCATTATCTTCATCATTAATTTGATAAAGGTGACGCACCATAAACGAACGTAAATGGGTCATAAAGCGATTAAAATTGAAAGACTCCGTATCTAATTGCATACCATATTGATACTCAATTATTTCAACTACGCCACTAATTAGTTTAGTAATTTTGACAGTATCTTGGAGTCTCGTCTGCTTAGAACTGGCATTAATAAAGTGATAAGCAAGATAGGCTACTTCTGATTTAGGAAAAGAAGAGTTAGTTTTTTGTTCAATTAAAGCTAAAGCCTCTTTTGCAACAGTATATTCTTTAGGAAAAAGTTTCCTTATTTCCCAGCTGAGCGTATCCGGACCCAAAGTAAAGCCTTCGTCTGTCCTTTTAAGCATAAAATCAATGTGATCAGCTAAAACTAAATATTGGTAATCAGAAAATTTTACTTTTAATTTGATTGATACTAAATTGATAACATCAGTAGTTAGTGCCAAAGTCCGCGAATCGATATCTTTAACACTATCAATCATTTTAATGTTCTTTTCAACAGCAACAAAACGTCGCGTTATTTTTTGTTCATCAACAAAATCGCCCGGCTTTTTGCCAAAACCAATTCCATTACCAATTACTACCCAATCAACATCAAATTCATCTGACACCAAAGCAGCATTGTTGTTAAAATTTTTAATAAATTTCACTCAGCTTACTCCTACTTCAATAAAAAAACCTATGAGCAGCATGAAAAACTTGTTGTTCATAGGTTAATGCCTGATCGAATCAGTAACACACTTATTTACTTAAAAGATTATACATCATTGTTAAAGCGATTTCAACAATTATTTGTTATTTAAAGTTTTGATTTTTGGCATTGCAATTACTTATAGTCTTGTAGTTTGTCAAAGTATCTATTTTAATATAAAGTACATGCAAAGAAATTTATTTTTTAAAAAAGGATAATTATATGACTAAAAAAAAGCAAAATTATTCAGCTAAAAATAAACTATGGGCCTCCATCCGCTTATTAGTTAGTGGGCTACTATTTTATTCAGGAGTTGCTCTAATCTTTTTTGGTTCTGGTTTAGGAAACTCATACTTGGTTCAATTAAATGCTGAACAGGCCAGTTCCAAGCTAACAGCTAAAAAAGCAGATCAAAATAAACAACATAAAACAACTTATGATGCTAGTAAGACTGAATCAATTACTACTAAGCGTTTACTTACTTCTAGACACAAAAAAGCATATGCCATTGGCCAAATTGCAATACCGGCCGTTAACATCCATACCCCTTTATTTGCAGGCTATGGTAGTCATAATCAAAATTTAGCTTATGGCGTAGTAACTTGTCTACCTGAGCGAATTATGGGGGGACAGAATAATTACGTTCTGGCTGGGCACTATATGGGAACTTATGGTGGAGCTGTTTTAGACAACTTACACCTCGCTAAAGCGGGCGACATAGTCTACGTGACCGACTTACATCATATTTATGCTTATCGTATTCAAAACATATCTTTTACTATTAAACCCACCCAAGTCGAAGTAGAAAATAATGTACAAAAAAAGCGACTACTTACCCTAATTACTTGTTCTGATTTCAATACTTCTAAATATGGTTATGGTGCTCACCGTACAGTGGCTCAAGGAGAACTAATCGGCAAAGCAAAGGCGACTAGCAAGAATCTATTGGCAGCAGAACTTACCGGAAAGCAGGAATCTAAGCAAACAAGAAAAATAACCCTAGTAACTGATAAAGGTCATAAAACAATTGCCCCTCAAAAACAAACTAGCTTAATTACACAGCCTAGTTTTTTTCAAAATACTAGGACATTAAGCACAATTATTATTTGCTTAACAATTCTGTTCTTATTAATCATAATTGCAGCGCTAAGCAAGATTTGGTTTTAATTGCAGTATACTTCACTAATTTATAATTAGAAGTTTTTTTATATTAAAACTAACTCTATACTAAATACATTTTTCGTAACTGCTGGTAATCCATGATACTAAAGCCTAATTCTTTTTTGAAAAAGGTAGCAAAGTCACCCCAGCCCTGACGAATGGTTTCGGTAATGCCTTTAATTGCAATTCCTTCCCCCTTAGTTACATTCATCTTAGCGACCATTTGGGAAATCTCATCATTACTGGGCAGCTGACGCGAAACCGCGAAATCGTAAAGCTGGTTAGTTAACAGATAATCGCGGGCAATTGTGTCATCCGCAATTCCCAAAGCCATTAACACTAAGACTGACACCATACCGGTTCGATCTTTACCAGCACTGCAATGATATACTAAGGCTTCCTCTTCGGGTAAGGTTAAAAGTTCAGCAAATACTTTAGCAAACATCGTCTGACTATGTGCATTAAGTAAAGTTTGCTGGTAAATTCGACCCATAAAATTGTTATTTAGACTGGGTAGTTGACCCAAAAACTGAGAATTATAATGTTCCTTTGATTTATCGGCCCCGACTTCAGCATATACAGGGATATCAATCAACTTGACATTTGCCCATAAAATATCTGGCGCAGTATTTTTTTCGTATTGCGAACGCAAATCACAATCAGTAGTAATCCGCAATTGGGCTAATTTTTTTTGATCACTTGCGCTTAAAGAGCTGAGCGAATCTGAGCGATAAATTTTATTCCATTTAACTGTTTGTCCATTTTCATTTTGATAGCCACCAATATCTCTAAAATTTAGTGGTCCATCTAATTTAATGATTCGTTTGTGTGCCAACTTACTCACTCTTTCCTACTTGTTCAATGCTTCTTCACCATGAGCAAAAACTTGCGTAGCTTTAACCGCCCTTTTCCATCCTTGATACAAGCGGTTGCGTTCTTCCTCTACCATTTGGCATTCAAAAGTTTTGCCCACAACAAATATATCTTTTAATTCATCAAGATCTTTCCAATATCCTACTGCCAGCCCTGCTAAAAAGGCTGCGCCTAAAGCAGTTGTTTCTAATGTTTGAGCGCGTTCAATTTTAATTCCTAATAAATCAGCTTGAAATTGTAAAAGATAATCATTATTTGATGCGCCTCCATCTACACGTAAAGTTGGAATTTTGATTCCTGAATCTATCTGCATTGTATCAACTACATCTCTAGTTTGATAGGCTAATGACTGCAGTGTGGCCTTAATAAAATCATTACGATTTGTTCCACGTGTAACCCCAAAAACTGCCCCACGGGCTGCCGAATCCCAATATGGAGCACCTAAGCCAGTAAATGCTGGCACAACATAAACTTCATTTTCAGATTTGGATAACTTAGCTGCTGTTTCAGATTCAGCTGCTGTTTTAACCAATTTCATTGAATCGCGCAACCATTGAATAGCACTCCCTGAAACGAAAATAGAGCCTTCAAGAGCATAGTTAATTTGACCATTAAGTCCATAAGCAATAGTCGTCAATAAATTATTATCCGATTCAGTCGGTTCTTCACCAGTATTCATTACAATGAATGAACCAGTTCCATAAGTGTTTTTTACCATTCCTTTTTTCAAAGCCAATTGACCAAAAAGAGCCGCCTGCTGGTCACCAGCAATACCACAAATTGGTACTTTGCCACCAAAAAAAGTATACGAATTAGTGTAACCATATATTTCAGAATTAGATTTAACCTCTGGCAACATTTTTTTAGGAATATTTAACAATTCAAGTATATCTTCATCCCATTTTAAATCATGGATATTAAATAACATTGTTCTGGAAGCATTCGTATAGTCGGTCACATGAACTGCACCATCCGTTAATTTCCACAACAACCAACTGTCAATCGTCCCAAAAAGCAAGTCACCCTGTTCCGCTTTTTGCTGTGCACCTGCAACATTATCTAAAATCCAACGAATTTTGGTAGCACTAAAATACGGATCAATAATTAGACCGGTTTTTTTATGGATTAATTTGCTATACCCAGCATTTTTCAATTTTTCAGCCAACTTAGTTGTCTGACGAGATTGCCACACAATTGCATTATAAATTGGTTTACCAGTCTTTTTATCCCAAATTACCGTTGTTTCTCTTTGATTAGTAATGCCAATACCTTTAATCTGTTCTGGACGAATTCCTGAATTAATAATCGCATTAGCAATTGTAGTTTGAACTGCATGCCAGATTTCCTCTGCTTTGTGCTCAACCCAACCTGGTTGTGGAAAATATTGCGGAAATTCCTTTTGTGAAGAAGCAACTTTTCGACCTTGATGGTCAATAATCATTGCCCGCGTTGAGGTTGTTCCTTCATCAATTGCCATAATGTAATTTTTCGCCATAAATTGTCCTTTCTATAAGAAAGCGGTTCATCATAATTTTACTACCCCACCTTGCTTTTACAAGAAATAATTATAGCATTGTCCTTATTTTTTAAGTTATACTGTGAACATAAAACTTTTATTTAAAAGAGGATTACATAATAATGAAAAAAGAAATTATTACTCTGACAATTGCAGGGAATGATAGTGATGGTAGTGCTGGAATGACTGCAGATTTACATTCATTTTATGCCCGAAAAGTATATGGTATGGGGCTTTTAACTGCCGCTGTTGCTGGAAACACCACGGGAATCTATGCCCAAGAAGTAATGCCCATTTCATTTATTCAAAAGCAATTTGATGTTCTAAATGATGACTTTGCAATTTCAGCTCTTAAAACTGGAATGCTGGCTAATAAAGAAATTATTACTTGCGTTGCAGCTAACTTGCGTAAATATGATATGGGTAAGATTGTCATTGATCCTGTTATTATGACTAAACATGGCAATACCCTGCTTGACGATGACGCTTACCAAGCTTTCTTAGATGAACTACTACCACTTGCTGATATCATTACACCTAATTTTTATGAACAACAAAAATTAACAGGGCTTTCTTTGGATTCAAAAGAAGAAGTGCTGATGGGGGCAAAAATGTTACAAGCAATGGGAGCGAAGAATGTTTTAATGAAGGGGCGCCACGATAGTCCTTACCAAACCCAAGTAACCGATCTACTGCTGGCTGCTGACGGTCAGGTTTATGAATTTACTAAGCCGTTTATTAATACTGAACGAATTAACGGCACAGGCGATACCCTATCAGCAGTTATTGCTGCTGAACTTGCCAAAAAAATGTCAATTATTGACAGTGTTAAAATTGCTAAAGATTTTACTTATGAAGCAATCGCTCATCCAATTGAAGTTGGCTCAAAATATGGTCCAATTAATCATTTCGCTGCCCAAGAAGATATTGAATAATTATCTTTTGCTCACGCTTTACCTTTAGGATATACTTTAACCAAAGAATAGAGGTAGAGATAAAATGGCAGATAAATCAATTAAAATTGCATACTTATACGAAGACCTAATGAATACCTATGGTGATTCTGGTGATGTCAAAATTATTCGCTATTTACTAAAAAAACAAAATTATACAACTCAAATAGATAATATTTCTTTAAACGATAGCTTTGACGCTTTTGACTATGACTTTGTTTTTTTTGGTGGTGGCCAAGATTTTGAACAAACTGTAGTTGCCAAAGACTTACCACGTCATAAAGATACTTTAACCAACTATATCAATAGTGACGGCCCAATGTTAGGTGTTTGTGGGGGCTATCAATTAGTTGGTACTTATTACAAAACTAATTCTGGCATTACAATTAAAGGACTAGATATCTTACCCTTCCACACCGTTTTTAAGTCAGATAAGCGAATGATTGGTGATACTAGGTATCTGAGCGACTGGGGTGAAGTTAGTGCCTTTGAAAACCATTCAGGACAAACATATTTTGATGATAAAGAAAAACTGCATCCTTTAGGCAAAATGATTGAAGGTTATGGTAATAATCCCCAAGATAAAGTCGAAGGGCTACGTTATCATAACTTTATTGGTACTTATTCTCATGGACCATTATTAAAAAACCTTAATGTCGCCCAAGCAATTGTTGACATGATTTTGGCTCGGCATGAAAAACGACTTGCGGCTCAATAAGGAAACTGAACTACTAGCTAGTTCAGTTTTTTATTTCCACTGCTCTTTTGCGTAAGCCATTTGCCAAAACTGTAATTCGTAGTAGCTACTGCGAATAAAAGCTGTTTGCATCATTTGACGATCAGTTGCGGTGGCTTGACTAGCCAAAATATTTATTAATTGCAAAATATGTGTCACATTGACCTCATACCAGTCACTATCATAAGTATCTATCCATGTTTGATAGAGTGCTACGGGTGAGCCAACTTTAGCTAATTTTTGCCCAATTTCTTGATACAACCAATAACAAGGAACAATTGCAGCTATTGCTGGGGCAAAGCCATCACGTTCGAGTGTCAGATACATATGATTGACATAATTATACGCCGTAGGCGCAACCGCTGTTTGTCTAATTTCCATTGGAGTAATTTTTAATTCCGTAAAAAAATCACTGCGGACAGACCATTCGCAAGCCTTAAGATCTGCTTCACTCTGCAATAAAAATTGTTTGATTTGCGGATTACCTGCTTGTTCAGCTAATAGATGATGGAACTTACTAAATTCAACTAAATAATATCGATCCTGCAGTAAATAAAACCGAAATTTTGTTAACGGTAGTTGGCCACTTTGTAATTCTGTAATGAAAGGATGCACCAGACTTTTTTGCCATATATTTTGTGCTGCTTGATGCAATTGCTGCGTGAAACTCATTAATTTGCCTCTTTTCTACTTTATTAATTTTATTCTTATTTTATGCCTATTTTTAATTGTATTAAACAGAAAAAATCATTATAATAGAAAGCGATAACACGAGGGGAGCCCCCATCGCGGCTGAGATGGAACTACGTTCTAGACCCTTTGAACCTGTAAGCTAATTCTTGCGTAGGAACGTGTCAATAACCGTTAAGCTTTGACACATGATAGTGTCAAAGCTTTTTATTTACGCAAGTAGGCTAGTGCAATTGTTGGAGGTTGAAATGAAGTTAAATATTCTCAATGAATTACGAGAAAAAAATCCGGTTGTTTTAAATGCTGCTAATTTTGTCACCGTTCAAGATGTTGCTAATAGTTTAAATGCTATTGGTGCTTCACCAATTATGAGTAAGGAAATTGCCGAAGCCGAAGAAATGGTTAAGATGGCTTCAAGCGTTACCCTTAATCTCGGCACCTTAACCCAGTTGCAAATTGCCCAAATGAAAAAAATAGGCGCTTTAGCTACCCAAGATAAAAAGCCTATCGTATTTGACCCTGTCGCTGTAGGAGCGGTTAATTATCGTCTGCAAACAGCGCAGGACCTCCTCCACAGATTTCCAGTTAGCATAATCCGTGGTAATGCTGGCGAAATTGCAGCTTTAGGGGGTTTTGAATGGAATGCCCGAGGAATTGATGCCGGTTCGGGTTCAGGTAATCTTGACCAAATCACCCAAAAAACGGCTCAAAAATTGGACTGTGTTGTTATTGCTAGTGGTGCAACAGACACAATCAGCAATGGCAAGAAGATTGCACATGTTTACAACGGCACCCCGCTATTTCAAGCCCATGTTGGCTCAGGTGATGTACTATCTAGTATTGTGGCAGCTTTTGCATCAGTTGGGGCTGATCCATTTGAAGCAGCTCAAACTGCCACCTTGGTATTTGCAGCTACTGGCGAATTACTAGCTAAAGACCATCCAAAAATTGGCCCTGGCACGTTCGGTATGCATCTGATAGACTACTTGGCTAAAGTTCAAGTTGCCGATATTGAAAAAATAGCAAAATTTGACTAAAGGACGGCTTTTTATGACTGAAAAAATTAATTCTTTCCCCCAAGTATTAACAATCGCTGGAACCGATTCTGGTGGTGGTGCTGGTATTATGGCCGATCTTAAGACTTTTCAAATGCAAAAAGTTTTTGGTACAGCAGTGGTGGTAGCTGTTACCGCACAAAATACCCTTGGTGTACAAGACTCTTTTTTAATACCATTAGAACTAATTGACGCACAATTTACTTCACTTGCCGCTGATTTTAAGATCCGTGCCTGCAAAACAGGAATGCTTGGCGATGCAGCTCACGTGCATCAAGTTGCTCTTAACCTAAAAAAGTATGATTTTGGTCCCATTACAATTGATCCCGTAATGGTAGCTAAAGGCGGTGCACCCCTGCTAAGTAAGGATGCTGTTAAAACTGTCAAAGAGGAACTTTTACCACTTGCAGATTTAGTAACACCCAACTTGCCCGAAGCTGAAGTACTGACGGGAATTAAGGCAAGCAGCGAAAAACAGTATCCCGCATTAGCTCATGCCTTACAAGAGATGGGTGTGAAAAATATTCTAATCAAAGGTGGTCATGCTGAAAATGAACTAGTACGCGACTATGCCCTCTTAGCCGATGGTACCGATTTTTGGATTAGCAGTCCACGTACCCACACCAAAAGAACTCATGGCACCGGTGACACTTTAGCTGCAACAATTACAGCTCAGCTCGCTCACGGTCAAACTTTAAGTGCTGCAATTAAACTTGGTAAACAATACGTAGCCAAAGCTATCGCAGAAACCATCCAAGTTGGCCATGGTCACGGACCACTTAATCATTGGGTAAAAATAAACTAGGAGAAATTATGCAAAAATTTGATTCCACACAGTTAACCGCATATTTTGTCTGTGGAACACAAGACCTGCCCGCAAACAAAAGTCTACCAGAATTAGTAGAAGAAGCTCTCAAAGCTGGCATTACTGCTTATCAATTCCGTGATAAGGGTCCTAAATCAACTTTGAAACAAAGTGACCGCTTATCAATGGCTGAAGAACTACATCAGCTTTGTCAAAAATATGATGTGCCATTTTTTATCGATGACGATGTTGCTTTAGCCAAAAAAGTTCACGCTGAAGGAATCCATATTGGTCAAGATGATGAAGATATTGCCCAGGTAATAAATGAAGTAGCCGGCCAGATGATTGTGGGCTACTCGTGTTCTACTATGACAGAAATTGCCAAAGGCGACCTTATTGCTGGCATTGATTATTATGGCAGTGGTCCAATTTTTACCACACAATCAAAAGACGATGCTGATCCAGAAATAGGTCTTACTGGTTTAGCTAAACTAGTCAAGCGCACTCGTAGACCAATCGTTGCAATTGGTGGCATTAAGGTTACAGATTTACCAGCAATTGCCCAAACTAATGTAGCTGGCGCAGCGGTCATTTCAATGATTTCCCAAAGTAAAGATATTAAAAAAACGGTTGCAGCAATGCTTACCACCAATTGGCAGCGACAATAAGAACAGTTAGCTTCTTCCTCGTTATTTAAAGTCTTAGCTAACTTCAAAAAAGGCAGTACTATCTTCAGTACTGTCTTTTTTACTTCTTTAAATATACTTCATAAGAGTAGTCTTTACTTTGCTTCAAATTTTTTCAATACTAGGAGGTTTTTAATACGGCTAGGTGCATTGTTACGGCTCTTTTAAATATAATTAATCGAAATTGAGACAAATCTACTTGATCCTCGCAGAATTACCGTTGGACCATTGCCTTTTGCTGTACCATTAATTTCTACTTCACCCAAAATAGTAGCTAAATTGTCCTTAAGTTGCCATGACAATGGCAAGTAGATTGCAACCTCACTCATTAAAGCATTGACATTAATTATCACCGTATCGCCAGCCGGTTTAGCAGAATCTAGATAAACACTAGTTGTACCCATTGTTGAATTAATAGTGACCGTTTCTAAGTTTTGTGAATGAACGTAGCGCGAAATTTCCGATAATTTTTGGTTAATCACGATATGACGTTCATCATTTTCACTGTTGTCATCACCAAAATCACTTTTGGTAGAGGTGAATTCGCCCTCCGTCCAACCTCTGCTTTGACGCTTATTGAAAAAATAAGATGTGTGATAGTGATGCCAGCTTTTTGCAAAAATCAAATGTAATCCCGCATACACTAAACAAGTTGCTAAAAGTAACGTCCACGGAACAATACTAGTGATGTGTAGTGGTTCAGCATAAACAATCAATAAAAAGGCGACTGAAAATACTGTACCAAACAAATTATGATTAACGAGGCTATTGATTAAGCTTACTGCAAAAATTACTGTCCAAAAAATAGTGGCCAAGCCTAAATGAAAAGATAAAAGCTGTAATTGATTAAGAATTAAGAAAACGGCTGCTGCCACTAAACCAATGCCCCACAAAATTTCTTTAATCTTTTGTTTTCTCATGATAAGGACCTTCTCTCATTTAATTTATCACTCAAATTATGATAATAACGGCGCGAAACGTAAACAACTTTGTAAGAATCTCGAAAATGTACTTGGCAATTAGAAATTGATCTAGTCAATGCATAAACCTGTTTTAAATTTAAAATAGTCGATTTAGAAACACGCATAAACTGCCAGCTAAGCAATTTCTCTAATTCATATAATTTATAATTAACGCTAAAAGAATTACCTTTTGTATGCGCAACTACTTGACGACCTTCCGTTTCCAAAAAGAGAATATCATCTAAATTTAAATAGTATGTCAGCTCATTTTTGTAACATTCTAGTTGATTGGGTCGTTCGCTTAGTTCTTGCAGTTGCCGATAGATTTCTTCTACTTCGGCTGTTAATTCTGGTGCCTGAATAGTAACCATTGTTTCAGCAGTATCCGCATTCAAATCAATTTTAACTTTCAAAACTCTCACCTACCTCTCAATTGGTAATTTTAATTAAACCCTAATTTAAACGTAAAAGCCAGCAACATGGTGCAAGTGGTTCCTTTATCTAAGTAAGCGGTCAATTTTAATAAGTAAATATCATAGTTAGAATTTTTTCACAAGTAATTGAAAAGATTCTGCCAAGAAAGATAACCCGCTAATAATTAACCATTTTGTTTTTTAAAAAATCGTTCTAATTCTTTGCCATACTCAGGCATACCCAATAAAGAAAAATTCTCAATTGCTATTTGGCAAATTTTCAAATACTCGTTTTTAGATTCGTAATGATACTTAACCATATTTTTAAGTAGTAAAATAACATTTTTATAAAAAAACAATTCAGGTTTAGTATCGATTTGATCTGCAGCTATAATTAAAAAGTGTGTTGCATCATATTCATTCTCTTCAATACACTGAATTAATAAATTACCAATAACAGTTAGAACCATTGCCAACGTCTTCACATCATTGGATCCTTGGAATTGCTTAATTATCCTTCTAGTAATTAACATATTACTTTCAAGATCATAGAACATCATAAAATTGCAATACAGCACTAACTTAGACTTATCAAAATTAGGTCTACTAAATATTTCATCTTTTAGAGCCTTTTTTTCTGTATCATTTAAATCTTCATTATTTACATTAGCAATATAAGCATCCAGATAAAGTAAGTCAGTCTCCTTATTTGGCAAATCACTTTTATCAACAAATTTTTTTAACTTCACCAATTCGTTTTTTGAATTCCGATAATAGGCATCGTTAATCACCGTCATTAATTCACGTTCTTGATTATATTTTGATTGTTTAGAATTATTTAGTTCACCAAAAAAATCAAGTAAAGAGACAGAATTATAACTCAGTAAACTTATTAAATCTTCTGCAGAAATACGATGAATATCTTTTTCTACCTTAGAGTAATAGGAAGGACTTACAATATCCCCAATCCACTCTCGTTGAGTTTTTTCTTTATTCAGTCGAAATTTTCTTAATAAGCTACCAATAGTCATAATTTTCTCCATTCCTGTTACTTGCAATACTATATTTTTAATTTTTATTACGCCTGAATTTATTTTTCCCAATCAGTATTAATATTATATTTGTTCGGATTCACTTGCCTCTTTCTTAATTTAGCCTAAAAATTTCGAATACGACATTTTTATATTTGAAATTATAGCCTATTTATAATAAAAATATCATCAAATTAAGAAATGAGAGGCAAATATTATGAACATCTTTTTAAAGAATAAAAACTATAGAAAATTTACTCTTGCCAGCTGGTTATCTGGTGCAGGCAACATCCTTTTCTACCTGGCCCTCATGACTTATGCCAGTAAGTTAAAAAATTATTCCTTGGCCCTATCTTTGATTGCTATTACCGAGTCACTACCAGACTTAATTCAAAGTCTCAGTGGTTACCTGGCGGATCGGACGCACAATAAATACCGCATAATTGTCTGGCTTGCAATCTTTCGCTTTGCTTTGTACATACTGGTGGCCCTGCTCTTTGTCACCAATATTGTAGGCTGGAACCTAGTTTTAATGGTTATCGGGCTCAACTTTGTATCTGATCTATCCGGCATGTACTCTAGCGGTTTACAAACGCCTCTAATCGTTGGCCTCGTCGGTAAAAATGAAATGGCCGAAGCCCAGGGTTTTACAGGCGGCGTATCACAACTAATTACACTAGTCGCCCAGTTTGTCGGTTCCGGGCTCCTGCTCTTCATGTCATATTCAGAACTAGCCGTGGTCAATGCCCTAACTTTTTTAGCAGCCGGCTTACTCTATGCCAACATTAGTGCAAATGTTCGCAAGCAGCAGCCTGACCAGAAAGAAGAGGTCAATGACCAAAGCTTTTTTGCCACGATTGGTTCATCACTCAAGCAAGTACGGCAAGCCCACGGACTCTTAACAATTGTTTTAGTTGTAGCTATGCTTAATGGTTTGCTCAGCTCTGTTGAGCCATTAATTTCAATCGTTATTGCCGGCAATAAAAGCATGCTTATCGGCAGCTATAGTTTTACCATCGCAATTTTAGGTGCTACTGCTGCAATCGGTTTGGCTCTTGGCAGTGCAGTTGGCACCAAGCTACTTAAAAGTACTTCACTTTTTCAGTTATCTTTATTATCTACCGTTAACAGTGCTATTATGGCCATTGCAATTCTAAATAAGAGCATCATAGCTTGCCTTATCTTAATGACCACTCTTGGCTTCTTAGCTGGTACGAGCAGTCCTAAGTTAATGCAATGGTTGGTTATCTCCGTAGATCGCAAAATTTTAGCTTCTTCAGCAGGTCTTTTAAACACCATCTTAGCAATTGCTGGTCCATTAATGACTACCTTATTTACCTCTATTGCCGGTGTAATCAACGTTACCTACGCCTTATACGGTGTTTTAGCTCTTAGTGTCATAGTTTTCATTGTTACTCTAATCGTAATGACAAAAGTTAACTAATACATAACTTAAAAATATATTTTTAAACAAATAAAAAGCGAGTTCTTAATACACTCGCCTTTAATATATTTAGCTTTAATACGGTACAAAAACTTAACTAGAAATTGACTTATTGGCTTACATTTATTTAAATCCAATTAGCTGTATCCTACCCATTTTTTAATTTTATTAATTAAAGCAGGATAATTTGCATGAGTAAAATCCGATACATCAAAAACTAAAGTTTTTCCCAATTTAAATTTGGCATAACCCCGTTGATCATTAAATTTTGTAAATTCAGCTTTTGTTTTTTGAATATCCATTTTTGTTCGATCAGATAAAGTATCACCCTTATGATAATGATTCATTATAAATCCTAGTGGGCGTTCTGGATCTAGATCACGTTCTTTTTGTCGCTGATATAAAATATCTAAATCACAAATAAGAGTAATTGTTATTATTTGAAATTTATACTTATCAGCCAAAATTTTTAAAGTATCATATTGCCGATAAGAAAAAGGGTAATCTGCAATAATCGATTGCCCTTTTTGCATTGATTTTTCAATACTTTGATAAAAAAGGGTATATGCTAAATTATCTAAGTTAGTTTTTTCCTTAATATTGTCAAACCCATTTTCTTCATAAAGCTTTTCTTTAAAAAAATCTATTGAAGTTTTATTAAAAAAATCAGGAATTTCTTTACAAATTATATTTCCTAAATAAGATTTCCCTGTACCTGGACTACCTGCCAGTAGCAACATTGTCTGTTTCAAAAAAGTCTCCTTATTTTGCATTCATAAATAAGCTAAGCTTATGTTTAATAATCTTTTTTACCTCTTCATTACATGGAATAATATTGTTACGGAGCGAATTATTAACTTCTGTTCCACCAAATTTTTCTTTAGCTGTTTCAGTCCATGCAACCAATAATTCTGTACCAACATTAAACTTGCGAACACCATTTTCAGTTAAGCGGTGGTAATCTTCTTCCTTAACACCCGTTCCGCCATGGATTACCATTGGTTTGTCAAGTTTATCATGCAATGTTTCGATTAAAGGAAAATTCAATTTTGTCTTTGATTGGAATTGTCCATGGTGTGTACCAACTCCAACAGCCAAAGCATCAACATCACACTCTTTTAAAAACTTAAGTGCATCTTCTGGTCGAGTGTAGCTACCTTCTTCAACAGTATACCCTTCTTCGGTACCACCAATTGTACCAATTTCACCTTCAACCGATACACCACGATGATGTGCATATTCAACTACTCGTTTAGTTTTTTCAATATTTTCCTTAAGTGGGAGTGCTGAACCGTCAAACATCACTGAACTATAACCTGCTGCAATAGCCTCCTCAATATCTTTGATATTACGGGCATGATCCAGATGAAGAACTACATCAACTGCCTGTTTTTCTGCCATACTCTTACAGACAGCAACAAAGTTCGCCATTCCTTCTGTATTGGCTGTACTGACCGAAGTTTGAATAATAATTGGCACACCTACTTCATGAGCAGCTTCAATCATTGCTGGCATCATTTCAAGATTATGTGCATTAAATGCACCAACTGTAAAATTTAATTCTTGTGCTTCTTTTAATACTTCATTTAAAGTTTTATAAGTCATCTTTATCCTCTTATAATTAATCAAATATTTTATTACCTTGAACGCATTATTTTCTTTGATAATGCCGTTAATTCATCACTTTTATTCAACCATTTTTGAATTTCTTCATTATCTTTTTTATAAGCTGCTACTTTGCGCTTTTCATCGTATAGGCTCAGCAAGCCGTCAAAAGCTGGGCCAAAATCTTCATTACATTTTAAGCTATCTTCATAAGCTTTAATTGCTGAATCAATATTATTTAGTTTTTGATAATTTTGACCTAGTTCTGTTAATAAATCAGCATTTTGTTTATTTGAATCTGGTGAAGCTGTTTTTGCCGTACTTATTTGACTAGACAGTTGTTTTATTTTAGCCTCAATTTTTTGCCTTTCTTCCTCAGAAAGATTTACTTCATTTTTTTGTTCTTCTGTTTTAGTGTTATGCACTAAATCATTCGCTTTAAAAATTTTTGACCAAAACGACATTTTTAGTTACCCCCATTAATTAGCCAAATACGTGAAATGCAGGAGTAATTACCCAAAGATACAGTAATGCCGCAACAATCGTATCCACATCTGTTGCTGTTGCATTAACAAAGCCAAATGAAGATAGAGCTCCTACTAATAAAGCTGGCAGAAGCGTGATAAATAAGCCATGAACAATTCCACCAATAATAGCTCCTCGCTTCCCACCTACTGCATTACCAAAAATACCAGCAGTACCACCTGCAAAGAAGTTTGTAGTCATTCCTGGTAAGATTACGGCTAATCCTGCTAGAGGTGATAAAAACATACCAATTACAGTACCAATTGTAGTAGTAATAAAACCGATAATTACTGCATTAGGTGAATATGGAAACAGTACTGGACAATCTAAAGCCGGAATTGAATTGGGTACAATTTTCATTGCAATGCCACGAAATGCTGGTACAATTTCACCTAACATCAGTCGAACACCAGATAGCATTACATATACGCCTACAGTAAATTGAATTGCTTGCAAAAAGGCATAAATAATATAGTTGACTCCCCCGGCTACTCCACCCGCAGCTTTAAGTGACCAATACGGGCCTGCAAAAGCCGCTGTAATAACATACAATGGAATCATTACAACCATGATTGAAAGCGAATTGTCTTGTAAAAATGACATACTTTTAGGTAATTTGACATGCTCCCAGGAATCAGTTCTTTCCTTAATATTTGTAACTTGCTGATCAACTTTACGATCTCTAACTAGCCAAGCAACGCCGGCTTCTACCAAATAACCGATTGTACAAAAATGACCTAAAGCAACAGAGTTATTACCTGTAATTTTGCGCACAATTGGTTGCGCTAAAGCTGGCATTGCTATTGCAAAAACTCCACCAACAATGCTACCGATTAATATTAACGGGAACCCTTTTAACCCCGCAAAATGACCACCAATTACTGTCATCGTTGCCATCCAGAGTAAAGCCTGTCCTGTTAAAAACACATATTTCCATTTGGTAAAGCGAGCGATTAAAATATTAACTATAAAAATTCCTAAAAGAGTCAAGGCAATACTATTACCAAGTCCCAACTTATTCATTGCCTGACCATTAATTGCTTCAATACTGGGAACTATTCCCTTAGTATGAAAGCCATAATGGAAGATTACCGCAAAATAAGCTAAGCTTTGTTGAATTATTGCCGATCCAGCAGATAAAACTTCAAATCCTAGTAGGGTCTTTAAAGTTCCGCTAATCACTGCGCCTAATTGTTTTCCTTGTAAAATCAATCCTAGCATTGCAATTAAAGAAATCAAAATTGCAGCCTGTGTTAGGATATTATCAATTATCCATTGAATAACGGTCATTTTTCTCACTCCTTAGTTACTTATTTTCCTGCCATTTGCTTTACAATCGGCAATACTTTTTTCTTAATTTCTTCTTTATCAACAATGTTATCTAAATAAACAATTTGCGTATGTGGATCAATTTGTGTATTGTCAAATTGAGACTTAAAATTACTTGCAGAAACAATTACATCAGCATTTAAAGAGGGTGCAGCTGATATTGAATCATGATTTGAATTGACATCAATCCCCGCTTCTTTAAAGGCATCATCTGCTTCCATTTGACAAGCTAAACTTGAACCTAATCCATTTCCACAAATAAAGAAAACACTTGGAACTTTGGCCATAATTGTTACCTCCCTGGTTATTTTGTTACTCCTAATAAAGTTTCTTTAAAACTTTGCTTATCATTCTTATCAAATAATTCTTCAATTTTATTTGGTTTATTAATTAAATTCACAATTGCTTTTAAAATATTTAAATGCGAATAACTATCAATTGCTGATAATACAAAAACTATCTTTACCGGATCATTAACTTCATTGCCAAAATCGATTGGTTTTTCCAACGATGCAACACTAACATCTAATTTTGAAACTCCATCTTCTGGTCTAGCATGAGCCAATGCAATTCCTGGGCCAATAACAATATAGGGTCCAAATTTTTCAACCGATTCTTCCATTGCAGCAATATATTGATAACTAATAGAATGGCTATTTAAAAGAGGCTGACTAGTCTTTTCGATTGCTTCACGCCAATTAATAGCTTTAATATGGATTTGTATTTTTTCTTCAGTTAGTAAGTCTTGTAGCATCGGCTTCACCTCACTTTCTTTTATTTTAATTTGATACTTTGCAAGTATATTAATCAATTGATCCACTGTCTGTGCCGAAACATCGTGTTGGCTTTGTGACTCAATTAAAGAAATAATGTCTTTGATTAAATTACCAGTAGAATTATTATTCTGTCTCAGCAAAGACGTGTGTTGCTTAATATTCCTTTGAACCAGGAACTTCTTTAACTCTTGGTAATCATGTTGACTAGGTAGTGGCGGCATTTTAAAACTAGGCACAGAATTAGTCGGCTCATCAATGGTTTTAACAACAAAATCAATATTCAACTTTTTGAGTGAATTAATATCTTGTAGCCCTAAAACTGCAACCACCTCAACATTCATATTTCTAACAATATTAGCCGCCAGTAATTGACCAGTAGCCTCACCATAATTGCATAGAACGGCAATATAATAAAAATCCTGGTCCTTACTCTTTTCTTCATAATATGTGCTGAAATATACCGTAATGTAAGCCTTTTCGCCTTCTGAAACACTTTTGTTATAGTTAGTTCTAAAAAAATTAGCCACATCTTGATAAATCATGGAATAACTTGTTTTTAACATCTCTGTCAGTGGATTGAAAATTTCAATGTGATTGTCTTGCCTTTGCAAGAACGCAGAAATGTGATAGTTTAATTGTTCATATAGTTGTTCCGACTCATTGTAATTTATGTTTTCCACATCGCTCATGTAATCGATTATACGTAATGTGAGTAATTCTGATTCATTCCATTTATCAAGGCGGACTTCCTTTTCCCCCAAAAAGGTTTTAAGTAGAAAAACCATATAACTTAATTCATTTTTAGGAACAATTAAGTTAAACTTTTTTTGCAAATATTCGAGAGATTGCAAAAACTTTGTATCCTTTACTTCCCAGTTAAAAGCTTGACTATCATCTATATATTGCTTTTCTTGCACACGCTTAATCCAAATTGTCATTAAAATAGAAATTTCTGCTTCTCTTGCGGATACGCCTTCATAGCGACCACCATGTATTAATTGCTTAGCAACTTGGTTAGTTTCGCGCAAAATTTGCAGGTTTAAATAGCCTGCTATAATCTGATAACTATCACTTCCCTCAATGTTACTTTCTTTAGTTAGTTTTGAAATATCAATATTTTCAATAACTAATTGTTGAATCATTGTTCTAATATTTCTTTCGGCGCCTTCAATTTTAGCTCCTTGCTGTGTGCTTATAGTCAAGGAATATTGGGCAAGAAATTCTCTGACTTGTCTCATATCCTTGTCCATCGTACTTTTACTGACATGCAACTTCTCTTGCTCTTCATATATTTTTACCTGCTGCGGCGCCTTAAGAAAACTAACAATGATGTCCAACTGCCGTTTTTTGGGATCTAAAAATGGATCAGTGCCAATTTCTAAATGATGGAATAAATACTCTTTTTCTTTGGAATCAAGGTTAAAATATAGCTGACCACGCTTATTAGAAATTAGGGGGATTGCCAATTTACTTAGATACTGATTAATTTCATCAACATCATTTCTGATAGTTCTAGCTGAAACCTTTAAGACATGACTCAATTTATTAATTGCTAAATATTCTGTATCAAGCAGTTTACTTATTACTAATAACTGTCGGTCTTTCATATTCCTCACCTCAATTTTCATAATACGTCAGCGCTTACATTAAAAAAAGGGTTTATTAGTTCCACTTTAATTGGAAATTTTTGACACGTTGCACTTATTTTTTCCTAAAATTAATGAAATAATAAATACTTATACAAAAATGGATTCCTAAATTTAATAATTTAGGAATCCATTTAATATTTTTAGTTATCGTCTAATAGCTACAGCAAATAAACTAAGTTAAGGTACTTGTTTAGTTAATTACTATTTATCCAGTCCCAGCTTTTGAAAAATTTCATCGACATGACGTAAATGATAATGATAATCAAACGCATCGTTCACGTCTTCTTGTGAAAGATAATTCATAATTTGACTATCTTCAACTAGCTTTTTAAATGAAAGACCTTTATCCCAAGACTTAGCCGTCAATTTTTGCACCATGTCATAAGCTGTTTCACGTGATAATCCTGCTTCATCAATTAATTTAAGTAATAATCTTTGAGAATATATCAAGCCATAAGTTTTATCCATATTCTGACGCATAGTGTTGGGAAAAACATCCAGGTTAGTTAAGATACGATTGAATCTAGTTAGCATATAGTCAATGCCACTTGTTGCATCAGGTAAAATAATTCGCTCAGCACTAGAATGGGAGATATCACGTTCATGCCAAAGAGCAACATCTTCGTAAGCAGTAAGCATTTGCCCTCTTAAAACTCGAGCCATCCCACATAGATTTTCTGAACCAATCGGATTACGTTTATGTGGCATCGCCGAAGACCCCTTTTGACCAGCACGAAAATGTTCTTCAACTTCATGAATTTCTGATCTTTGTAAACCGCGTATTTCCGTGGCCCAATTTTCAATACTAGTTGCAATCAAGGCCAACGTTGCAATATATTCTGCATGTAAGTCACGTGGTAAAATTTGGCTTGTAATTGGTTGCTGCGTCAAATCTAACTGTTTTAAAACACTGGTCTCAACCGCAGGTAAAACATTAGCAAAAGTACCAACTGCACCAGAAATTTTCCCCGATTCAACGCCATGGGCAGCATGTTCAAAACGTTCAATATCTCGGTTAATTTCAGCATACCACCGTGCTAATTTTAAACCAAAAGTTGTCGGCTCAGCCTGAACCCCATGAGTCCGTCCCATTTCAACTGTATTTTTATATTTAATAGCTTTTTGGGCAATTGTTTGCCGTAACAGCAGTAAATCTTGCCGAATCAATTCATCAGCTTGTTTTAAAAGGTAACCTTGAGCCGTATCTACTACATCAGTAGAGGTCAGCCCATAATGGACCCACTTTTTTTCTGGTCCAAGACTCTCGGAAACTGCCCGCGTAAAGGCAACCACATCATGATGAGTAACTTGTTCCAATTCATGCACTCGTTCAACAGTAAAATTAGCATTTTGAGCAATTTTAGTTGCCTCATTTTTAGGTATCGTACCAACTTCACTCCATGCATTAGTAGCAGCAATTTCTACCTTTAACCAGGCTGCATACTTGTTTTTAGTTGACCAAATTTTACCCATTTCTGGGCGTGTATAACGTTCTAACATAATTTATTTTTCCCAAGGATTTTGTAAAACAATAGTTTGTTCCCGCTCTGGTCCGATCGAGACTGTTACTAAAGGAACCCCCACCACTTCTGTTATCCGTTGCAAAAATTTTTGGGCATTTTCTGGCAAATCTTGCCAAGTTTTGACGTTGGTAATATCTTCTTGCCATGCTGGTAGCTCTTCATAAACTGGCTTGCAGCGCGCCAGTTCTTTTAAGCTTGCTGGATAATAGTCAATTTGCTTGCCATCCAATTCATATGCAATAGCAATCTTAACTTTATCAAAGCCACTAAAAATATCTAATAAGTTCAAACTTAAGGCATTAATGCCCGCAACTCGCTTTGCATGACGCAAGGCAACTGCATCAAACCAGCCAATACGGCGTGGTCGACCAGTAACTGTACCATATTCATGCGCCGTTTCGCGAATACGATCACCAGTCTGGTCAAATAATTCGGTAGGAAATGGACCGGCTCCGACTCTTGTAGTGTAAGCCTTACATACACCAATTACGGTATCTAAACGATTAGCACCAACACCAATGCCACTAGTTAAACCACCTGAAATTGTATTTGAAGATGTTACAAAAGGATAGGTCCCTTCATCAAGATCAAGCATAATTCCTTGTGCTCCTTCAAAAAGGACTTTTTCATTTTGATCAAGTGCTTGATTGACTAAAACTGAGGTGTCAGTTACATATTTTTTAATTTTTTGTCCATATTCATAATAAGTAGCAAAAATATCATCAAAGTTAAGTTCTGGCTTGTGATAAATTTGCGTAAATAAGGCGTTCTTTTCCTTTAAATTAGCACTTAATTTTGTGGCAAAAGTAGCTTTTTCAAGTAAATCACAGACGCGAATTCCAATTCTAGAAGCCTTATCCATATAGGCTGGACCAATTCCATTTTTAGTTGTACCAATTTTATTGGCTCCTTTTGATTCTTCTTGGTATTCATCTTGCTTAATATGATAGGGCATAATGACATGTGCACGGTTAGAAATTCGCAGTTTACCAGTATCAATGCCATTTTCAGTTAAATTTTCTAATTCTGCTAATAAAACTTCTGGATTAATAACTACCCCATTACCAATAATGGCTCCTTTATCTGCTGCAAAAATTCCGGACGGGAGTAAACGCATTTTAAAAGACTTATCATTAATTTCGATTGTATGTCCTGCATTATTGCCACCATTGGAACGAACTGCATATGAAGCTTCTTTACTTAGAAAATCCGTAATTTTCCCTTTTCCTTCATCGCCCCATTGACTACCAACTACTGCAATTGCTGTCATTTTTATCCACCTCATACAAAAATATACCAATATAACATGAATAGTTTAGCAATTTACTTTATGATAGTCAAATAAAAATACGAATTATTATAGATTATTCATTATAAATAGTTCGATTTTTAATTGACAAAATTAAATAAATTTATTATAGTTGCTTTGGTTAATAGATATTTATTTAGGAGCATATTTTTTATGAGTAATTATTTTAGCATAGAAGCCTTTGATTATGATGATATTCAGTTAGTACCAAATAAAGGAATCATCAAAAGTCGTCACGATGCTGATACTAGTGTTAAATTTGGAAACCGAACATTTAAAATACCAGTGGTTCCAGCAAATATGGAAAGTGTGATTAATGAAGATTTAGCAATCTGGCTCGCTAAAAATAACTACTATTATGTAATGCATCGCTTTCAACCAGAAAAGCGGCTTAGCTTTATTGAAATGATGCATCACATGGGCTTATTTGCATCTATTTCCGTGGGTATCAAAAAAGAAGAATATTCTTTTATTGATCAATTAGCTGAAAAAGATATTATCCCTGAATACATTACTATCGATGTCGCACATGGACATTCTAATTTTGTAATTGAAATGATTAAGTACATTAAAGCCAAATTACCAGATACCTTTTTGACTGCTGGTAATATTGCCACGCCTGAAGCTGTACGTGAACTAGAAAATGCTGGTGCTGATGCCACCAAAGTTGGCGTTGGACCTGGTCGAGCCTGTATCACCAAACTAAAGACTGGATTTGGAACTGGCGGTTGGCAACTAGCAGCGCTTAGAATGTGTAGTAAAGTTGCCAGCAAGCCAATCATTGCTGACGGCGGTATTCGTTATAATGGTGATATTGCCAAATCAATCCGCTTTGGCGCAACAATGGTCATGATTGGTTCAATGCTTGCTGGTCATGAAGAATCACCGGGCAATGTTATTAAAATTAATGGTAAAACATACAAACAATATTGGGGATCAGCTTCTGAAGTTCAAAAGGGCACTTATCGTAACGTTGAAGGTAAGCAAATGCTAGTTCCGTTTCGCGGATCAATTACTAATACCTTGAAGGAAATGCAAGAAGATTTACAGTCCGCGATTTCTTATGCAGGTGGCAACAATCTTAATTCCATTAGATTAGTCGATTACGTTATTGTAAAAAATACAATTTTAAATGGCGATAAATAACTCTCAAAATATTTTTTTGATAAACTTTTATTTTAATGTGGTAATATAAAAAAAATTCCGTTAAAATAATATTTATCTCAGTATTGTTAGGTAGTCAGTACTGAGATTTTTTTTGCAGTTTTTAATTAAAATCTATAAATAACAACGTAGCAATAAAACTACCCTGCCAAAATTATACTTATATATGTTATTGTTTTCATTAAATTCATTTGCTAAAATATACACAACAAGTTTAAGTATAGAAAGATTTGACAGATATGAAAACTACAAAAAAAGCTTTAGAATTTTTAGCTGTTAATTTTATTTTTTTATTAACAATTGGATTAGTTGGCTTTACCCCGAAAGTAACTGCAGCTACCAAAAGTGACGTCAAGGCAAATGTAGCCAAAAAAGAAAATAAATATATAACTGATGAGCAAATTAAGAAGATATTTGATATACTAAAACCTTCATATGGTAAATATTTTGACGATTCAAAAACTAATAAGCAATCGAATAAAACTACCCCTTCTAAGTCAAAGAAAAATAAAACACCTAATAAAAAGCCAAAGCAAAATAACAATGCTACTACCTTTATGGACTTTCTTTCTACTAATAATTCACTGACTGCCGCCCAAAAAGCAGCTGCTAAAACAGCTGCTACTCTGCTCAGAACTGGTAAATTAGGTAATAAATCAGCTCCTGTTTGGTTTAAAACTTACGTTGACTTGAATAGCGCAAAAGATGCTACCAGCATTAGTAACATTCAGGCTACCCTTAAAAATTTGAGCAATGTTAATAAAGTACGCGCTCAGCTTAAAGAAAAACAATTAAGAATTTCGCCCATTTTAACCGCACTTTCAATGATTGATGCAGATTATCAAAAGCGTGGCACCTTAACTGAACCACAATATTATGAATATACGAATAATTTAGAAAACTTAGCTAGTGGAACTGATCCCGTCAAAAAATGGCTAAGTGAACAAGCTAATTGGAAAGCAAATGTCACTAAAACACCAAGCTTAGCACCTTACGAATTTTCTCCTAACTGGAAGAACAATAAATATGGATATGCCGTTTATGGCGCTAATGGTTATAAAGAGTCAGGGCATTATTTAAACTTAGTGAACAAGAATCATTGTATCATGGGCATGGCGCATATGATTCCAAACGGTAAGGGATATGTCGATGTTTTTAATGCTGCAGATACCGGAACCTCAAGTTCTTTAAAAGTTAGTGAGTATAAAAAATTAATCACTGAATGGCTACATAAGTAATTAAAAAAGCATTCATTTTAAAAATGAACGCTTTTTTAATACCATTTTTAGCTATATATTAGGGACTCTTACTAAATTTTTACGTACTAAACATTCCGCGATTTCAACTGTATTAGTCGCAGCTCCTCTTAATAAATTGTCGGCTACGACCCACATATGAAAAGCACCCAAGTTTTCCTGATCTGCTCGAATCCGACCAACGAAGGTCTCCCTCTTACCTGCAATCTGCAATGGTTGCGGATAAAGTTGTTTTTTAAAATCATCCTGTAAAATTAGCCCAGCTGTTTTTTGAATTTCAGCTTGGATTTCCTTAACCGTCACCTGTTTATCTTGCAGTATAAAATAAACCGCCTCGCCATGACCAATTTCTACTGGAACTCGAACACAAGTAGCCGTTACTTTAATTTGATTCGAATCTTGGTCATTAAACAAAATTTTTTTAGTTTCATGAATCATTTTCCATTCTTCATGAGTATAGCCATCAGCTTCAAAAATATCGATTTGGGGCAAAAGATTAAAAGCTAACGGATAGTGCTTCTTAGCTGCTGAAGTAGGTAAAATAGCCGCTGCCACCTGCTGGTTGTCTAGCCTAGCTTGGGCCTGCCCCAGCATTTCATCCCAAGCTTTTTTACCTGCTCCTGATACTGCTTGATAGGTTGAAACTACAATCTGCTTGATACCCCAACGTCTATGAAGCGGATATAATGCAGCAGCCATTTGAATAGTAGAGCAGTTAGGATTGGCAACAATTCCTTGATGCTGGGCTAATTGCTGGTCATTGACACCTGGAATTACTAACGGGACGTTTTCTGCCATCCGAAAAGCACTAGTATTATCTACACAAACTGCTCCCCGTTTGACTGCTTCGGGTAATAATTTTTTCGAAATTGCTCCACCAGCAGATGATAAAACTATGTCAACGCCAGTAAAAGAATCTGGTTGCGCCTGCTCCACTACTATTTCTTGGTTCTTAAATTTTAGCCTTTTACCAACCGACTTTTTCGAAGCAAGTAACTTAACTTGTTTAATTGGGATATTTGCTTGAGCTAATTCTTTGATCAAGCGTTGGCCAACGGCACCAGTAGCCCCCAGAATTGCCACTACATACTCTTTCATTCTAATTCTCCTTAACTAAAAAATTTTGGATACGTAACATCGCAAGTTGTAACTCAGTCTCACTAGCTGCATAAGAAAAGCGAATGTACCCTTGACCTCCAACGCCAAAAGCACTACCAGGAGTACCACCAACTTTAGCTTGATCAGCTAAGTCCAAGGCAAATCTTAAATCATCTTTGCCGTACCGCTCAGGAATTTTCACAAAAACATAAAACGTACCTTCATTAGCTATTGTTTTTAAGCCCATTTTATTAAGACTTGATCGCACGTAGTCACGCCTGTGGCGATAAATTTCTCTTGCTATTACCGGATCCTGATCGCCATGTTCTAAGGCTTCAGTTGCTGCTGCTTGGGCTGGATTAGACGGTGCAGTTACCATAAAAGCATGCATTTTAGCAACTAAATTAATTATTTTTTTAGGCCCTGCTAGATAGCCAATCCGATAGCCAGTCATTGCATGTGATTTAGACAGACCATTAATTATTAAAGTACGTTCAGGCAAATAGCGAGCAATAGAAACATGTTGAAAATCATAAGTCAGTTCACTATAAATTTCATCAGCAATCACATAAAGATGGTAACGGGCAATGATTTTTGCTAAGCCTTTTAATTGTTCCTTTGAATATGTCCTTCCAGTTGGATTAGTTGGGTAATTCAATAAAATCGCTTTAGCCTGTGGATATTGTTGTAAAGTCTGTTCTAAAAGACTAGGAGTTAAAACAAAATCACTAGTCGCTGTATTAATCGGTATTAAATGAGCCTTAGTATATTTAATTAAGGGAAAATATAGTGCATATGATGGCGTAGGAACAATAATTTCATCTCCTGGTTGAAATAAAGATAGCATACTAGCTGCTATTGCTTCGGTAGCACCAACAGTGACAATAATTTCACTATTACAATCATAAATTAAGTTCTGTTTGCGCTTTAGGTAATTACTAATCGCTTGCCGCAACTCTAATGTACCTTTTTGCGCTGAATAATGGGAATCGTTAGTAATAATACTTTTAATTGCCGCTTGTTTAACATGTTCAGGTGTATCTAAATCTGGTTCACCTAAAGTTAACTTAATTAAATCAGGAATATCATTAATCTTTTGGGCAAATGCGCGAATACCCGACGGGGGAATTTTTTCAAGTGGCGTATTAATAATTTCAGCTAAATCAGCAGCTAATTGAGGCATTTTTTCTCCTTCTATTTATAATATTTTTTCTAAACCAACCACTAATTCTGGTAATTCCATAATATGTTCCAAAGCTAGCTTCACCCCTGACATAAAAGAAGACCGGTCAAAAGAATCTTGTCTAAGCGTAAGGGCTTCGCCTAATCCACCAAATAATACTTGTTCATGCGCAACATAGCCTGGCAGGCGAACTGAATGTATCGGAATCCCAGCATAATTTTCCCCTCTTGCCCTTGACTCATTGCTGCTATTTTGGTCAATTGCTTGCTCTTGGTTAGCAGCAATCAAACGCGCTGTAGCAATTGCCGTTGCCGAGGGTGCGTCTAATTTATCAGCATGATGCATTTCTATCACTTCTGCATCGGGAAAATAACGAGCAGCTTCTTGGGCAAATTTCATTAACAATACAGCAGATAAGCCAAAGTTAGGCACAATCAGACCACCAATTTTTTGTTCCTGCGCCCTTTTTCGCAATTGCGTAATCTGCTCTGTCGTCAAGCCACTAGTACCAATCAGTGGACGTATCTGATGCTCAATCGCAAATTTAGTATTTTCAAAGACCGCCACTGGAGTCGTAAAGTCTATCCAAATATCAGCTATCAGGTTATTAATATCACTTAAACTTTTATAACATTTAACTGACTGCTTAAAATTTGAGTTACTCGCCATATTGGGCGCTAAAACAGCTACCAATTCACAGTCAGACTGATTTTCAATCAATTTCACTACTTGCTGCCCCATTGATCCGGTAGCACCAGCTACTATAATTTTCTTCATTAATCTTCTCCTAAATACTTGCCAGTGGATGTAACAAAGCAGTTTTATTCAAGCCCAAGCCTAAGGCTAGTTGCTGCTTTTCTTCATTATTTAATTCAACTATTGGTAGCCGACACCCACCGGCTGCTAGTCCTTGCGCAGTTAAAACTGCTTTAACTGGGGCTGGCGAAGGATACATAAATAAGGCTTGCATTTTAGGCATTAACTGTCGTTGTAATTTACCCGCTTCTGCTAAATTACCTTGCGCTAAATTGTCATACATTTGACGCATCGCTTTACCATAAATATGCGAAGCTACTGAAATCACACCTTGTGCACCCAAAGCTTTAGCCGCTAAAGCCTGTAAGTCTTCCCCTGTATAAACTAAAAAGTCATCATCAGTATGCTCAACTATGTATTCTAAGTCTTCTAAATTAGTGCATTGTTTAACGCCAATAATTTGTGAATTACGCGCTAAATCTACCAAAGTTTCTTTAGCAATCTTTATTCCCGTTCGACTCGGAATGTTATAAATTAATACTGGCAACTTAACTTGACTTGTAATAGCTTCAAAATGAGCTTTAATTCCCCGCTGATTAGGCTTGTTATAATAAGGAGCAACTACTAGGGCAGCATCAATTCCAGGTATCTGCGCCACCTCTTGCGTAAATTGGATTGTTTGAGCGGTATCATTACTGCCAGTGCCTGCAATCAGTGGTACCCGCTTATTAATTATCTGGGCAAAACGAGTATACAGTTCAATTTTTTCATCATGTGTCATTGTTGCTGCTTCGCCAGTTGTGCCTCCAATTACAAAACCTTTAGTACCCGTTTCAATTAAATGCTCCGTTAACTCTTCTAAGCCAGGATAATCAATCTTTCCCTGCCGATCAAACGGCGTAATTAGTGCTGTTAAAATGTCTGCGTGTGTCAAATCTATCATTGCAAGTGCTCCTTTTAATTACTTACATATGTTCCTGTAAAAAACCTATCATTGTTTTAACTCCAGTCATAATTGCTTTTTCTTGGGGGGAAAATGTTGCTGAATGCAGCTGTGAAGTATCTTCTACTCCCAACCAAAACATAGTTCCGGGAATTTTGGCTAATAAATAGCCAAAATCTTCTCCCGTCATTGCTGGTGGAGTTGCTTGATAGTTCACTTCGGGGTTTTTTTTCAGATAATCAATAAATTCAGTCGTAATTTCTGAATTATTTTCTACCGGCCAATAACCACCTTGATTAAATTCAATTTCTACTTTTGCCCCAAAGCTTTGCGCAATTCCTTGTGTAACATCTTGTAATCGTTGTTCAATTTGCTCAATCATTGTTTGAGTTAAACCGCGAATAGTTCCTTCTAATCTAGCATGACCAGCGATTGCATTCCTAATTTTCCCCGCTCGTAGCTTGCCAATAGTAATTACGCCACCTTCAATTGGGTCAATGCTACGTGAAACAATCGTCTGAATTTGCCCAATCATAGCAGCTGCTGCAACAACCATATCATTACCCCTTTGGGGATAGGCCGCATGCCCATCTTGACCATAAAGATCAATATTTACTTCAGCTGCCCCAGCAAATAAAGTTCCTAAACAACAGCCAATTGTGCCCACCGGTAAATCCGGAGTAACATGCAAGGCAAAAAATTCATCTGGGCGCCATTGACCGGTAAAAATTCCTTGTTCATAAGCAAGTTTACCGCCATTTTTACTCTCTTCTGCTGGTTGAAAAAAAAATAATAAATTATCTTGAGGTTGATGCTCGCTATAATAACTTAAAATTCCTAAAGCTACCGTCATATGTATGTCATGGCCACATGCATGCATCTGACCCGGATTTTGTGAAGAAAAGGACAGGGCTGTTTTTTCTTGAATCGGTAAAGCATCAATATCGGCCCGATAACCAATTGTTTTTTTAGGATTGCTGCCTTGAACATGGACTAATAATGCTGTGGGCATTGCTGGACAAGTTTTAATTTGTAAATATTGCTGGTTAAAGCGGCTGATTATCTTAGCTAAATATGCTTGCGTTTTAAATTCCTGTAGAGCCACTTCAGGAATTTGATGTAAGTTACGTCTTATCTCATTTAGTTCATTTACTGATAGCATAAAATCACAACCTTCTTAAATCTGCTTCAATCTTTGTTTTAGCAGTAGTTTTTTGTGTTTTTTGTTTAATGATTTTTGCAGGAACGCCCGCAACGACTGCATTTTCTGGTACGTCCTTAGTTACCACAGCTCCGGCTGCAATTACTGCATTATCGCCAATTTTAACCCCCTCTAAAACAACCGCATTAGCTCCAACTAACACGCCATTTCCCACTCTAACTGGTTGGGCAGATGCTGGTTCTATAACACCAGCTAGGACTGCTCCAGCCCCAATGTGACTATTTGCTCCCACAATTGCGCGGCCACCTAAAACAGCATTCATATCAATCATGGTTCCAGAACCCACTTGCGCTCCAATATTAATTACCGCGCCCATCATAATCACTGCATTATCACCAATACTTACTTGCTCTCTTATTAAAGCTCCAGGCTCAATTCGAGCAGAGATATTTTTTAAATCTAATAGTGGAATAGCGGAATTACGACTGGCATTTTCTACTTGATAATCAGTAATCAAATCAGCATTATCTCTTAAAAAAGGAGCAATTTCTTGCCAATCGCCAAAAACAACTCCCATATGACCTTCAATAAAAGTTTTTACTTTATCAGGCCAGGTCAATTTATCTAGTTCACCTTTAAGATAAATTTTAACTGCAGTTTGCTTAGGTGCTTGAGCAATAAAATCAATTATTTCGCTTGCTGACATATTCTCCATACTAAAATCTCCTTTTACCTAATAAAAACAATCATGACTAACTAAATCAGCATAAGTCTCCCGCCTAATTACTTCTTGAGCATGTCCAGCTTCTGCAAAAACCACTGCTGGACGCGGTACACGATTATAATTAGATGCCATACTATAGCCATAAGCACCAGTAGCTAAGACTGCCACTACATCACCTGCTTTAACTTGTGGCAAGGAAGCTTGCTTAATCAAAATATCACCAGATTCACAATAGCGACCAGCTAGGTGTACTACCTGCTTGGGTTCAGCTTGTGGACAGCGCGCTAGTACTGTCTCATACTCAGCTTGATAAAGCGCCGGTCTGATATTATCACCCATACCACCATCTACCGTTATATACGGCATAAGGCCGGGAACTGTTTTACTTGAGCCAATCGTATATAAGCTATAGCCTGCTTGGCCTACAATTGAGCGCCCCGGTTCAATCCAAATTTCAGGCAGTTCCAAGTGATATTTTTGCGCATAAGCACGCATTGTCTGGACAATTTCTTTAATAAAGATGTCCGGTGCTAAAACTTGATCTTGCGCAGTGTAACGGATACCAAAGCCGCCACCTAAATTTAAAATTTGTGGTTGATAAGCATATTTTTGGGCCCACTCATGTATTAAATGCATGAGCTTTTTTACTTCTAATTTAAAACCGCCTACCGCTAAAATTTGTGAACCAATGTGGGCATGAATACCAATTAATTTCAATTGCTTATTAGCTTGTACTTTAAGCAATGCTTGTTCAGCTTGACCCGAAGAAATATCAAACCCAAATTTGCTATCTTCTTGACCTGTCTGTACATATTGATGAGTATGAGCTGTAATACCGGGCGTTACCCTAAGCATAACTGACACACGCTTAGACGTATTATTCAGAATCTGCTCAAGTAGTTCAATTTCATAAAAATTATCAAGAATAATTACACCAACTTGATTTTCAACAGCCAATGCTAATTCTTCTTTAGTTTTATTATTGCCATGAAAGCTGATTCTATCTGTCGGAAAATTTGCTTTAAGCGCGGTATACAATTCCCCCCCAGAAACCACATCAATATGTCCTTTTAACTGATTAATCAGTTGATACATAGCGATGGCAGAGAAAGCTTTACTAGCATAACTTATTACGGAATTTACTTTTAGGTTGGTAAAAGCTTGCTGAAATGCTTGAAATTGTTGCCGAATTTGGGCAACATCATAGACTACTAATGGCGTACCATAATTTTTAGCTAGCTCTAAAGCATCAACCCCACCAATTATTAAATGTCCTTGGTTATTGGTTTGGTAATAATTATTCATGCGTAAAATCCTCTCTATGTAAAAAGGACTCTTTTGTGCGCACAGTACACAAAAGAGTCCTCAAATTGAAATTATAATTGGATTCAATTTTGGCCGATAGCGCTCCGCAAACTTACATTTGCGACAGTCCGTAATCTATTAAATTACGTCCCAGCTAATTAATCACTGCAATAATTAATGCTTCGGCAACTTCCCCTTTTACTAGTTTCATTGTTTATGCAGAAACTCGGCTAGCTACTCATGTTAGTTGCAACCTCTTCGATTTATTAAAATATTATTATTAATTAATATTAATGTCAATACATTTCAGCAAGATTTAATATTTAAAAATATAATTAGCAATTAATCAAGTCATTGTTGCATATTTAAATTAGAATGTTAAAATGCAAAACTAATAAAACTAAAATTAATTTAATTTAAGAAAGGGATTAGGAATGAAAGTCGTTAAATTTGGTGGTAGTTCGCTAGCTAATGGAACACAATTTCAAAAAGTTATTAATATTATCAAGGCCGATCCTGCACGTAAAATTATTATTACCTCTGCTCCTGGTAAAAGATTTGCTGATGATTTTAAAGTAACAGATTTATTAATAAAATATGCTAAACAATATTTAACCCAAAAAAATTATCAGCCTGTAATTAAAGAAATTTGGGCAAGATACCAAGAAATAGCAGCTTATTTTAAAATAACACCTGCCTTACTACAACCGCTAAAACAGCAACTATTTGATTTACCAAAAAATAATTATCGTAATTCTGATTTTCTAATTGCTGCTTTTAAAGCTCAAGGAGAAAAATTAAGTGCTGAGTTATTAGCCTTAATTTTGCAACAAGAAAAGCTACCAGCCCGCTTTTTAGATCCTCAAAATATTAAATTCATGGTCACTGATAGTGCCAATGATGCTCAAATCTTACCTCAGACCTATCACGATTTATATGAATGGCATCACACTAATCAATTATTAATTTTTCCAGGCTTTTATGGTATTACAAAAAAAGGGGATATTGCCACTTTTTCTCGTGGTGGTTCAGACATTACTGGAGCAATTTGGGCGCGTGGAGTACAAGCCGATTTATACGAGAATTTTACTGATGTTAATGCAATCTATGCAGCCGACCCCCATATTGTTAATAATCCTTGCGCTATTAAAGCTATGACTTATCGCGAATTAAGAGAATTATCCTATGCTGGATTTTCTGTCTTTCATGATGAAGCTCTTATACCAGCCATTCAAGGTCAAATACCAATTAATGTTAAAAATACTAATTATCCCGAATTACCTGGGACTAAAATTGTACCCGCAAAAAATTTCCTAGCACAAAATATAGTTACAGGCGTAGCTAGTTCTAATCATTTTGCCGCTTTATACTTACATAAATATTTATTGAATAAAGAATTGGGTTTTACGCTTAAATTACTCCAAATATTTTACAAGTTTAAAATTTCATACGAGCATATGCCTTCTGGAATTGATGATTTAACGGTTATTTTTGATAAACGGCAATTTACAGCAGCAATTCAGCAAAATATGTGTGATGAAATCCAAAAAGTTCTAAAACCTGACTATCTTGAATGGATTGATGATTATGCCATCATTATGGTAGTGGGAGAAGGAATGCGAAATAAAATTGGCGCCATGAGAAGCATTACTGCACCATTAGCCAAAAAGAAGGTTGCAATCCATATGATTAATCAAGGTGCTTCGCGTATATCAATCATGTTAGGCACTAAAAAAGCTGATGCCCCGATAGCCGTTAAACAAATTTATCAACAATTTTTCAATTAATTTCCGGAGGAGTAAAAATGGTACAACTATTAAAGGTTCATGGTTCACAAAATAGCTTTTTTTTACTTGATCAAACACAACTTAATCAAGCATTTACCCAACTGGAACTAGTCAAGTTAACAAAGCAATTAACTAATTCGCACAATCTTTTAAATGGGGCTGATGGTCTTTTAGTCGTGAGCCCATCTTCTCAACCTAGTGCTTGTGGCAAAATGCAGGTAATTAACGCTGACGGTTCTATTGCCTCAATGTGTGGCAATGGATTACGAACAGTCGGGCGCTATTTAGCAGCAAAATATCAGCAGCAAAATTTAATCGTCGAAACTGCCCAAGCTAATTTAAGAGTTAGTTGTCAGCCAGATTGGGCACCACACGTCAAAGCAGTTAGTGTGGAAATTAGCCCGGTTAGTTTTCAGCAGCAAGACTTACCCTTCAGCAATTTAGGCAAAAAAGAGCTAATTAATCAACCCGTTCCCGAATTTGCTGCTAACTTGAAATTTACGGCAGTTGCTGTTCCTAATCCTCATCTGATTAGCATAGTATCAGCCGATCTGATGCAAACAGATTTATTAAAACAATTGGGAACCCAGCTTAATCGATCTAATCCTTATTTCCCTGATGGCGTTAATGTTAGTTTTGCCCAAATTATTAATCCTCAACGCCTTTTTGTCCGCACCTTTGAACGTGGCGTTGGTTTTACCAATGCCTGCGGAACTGGCATGTCGGCAGCTAGTCTAATTCATGCCCTAACTTATCCCCAAAACTGCCTGTTTAATAACCTAATTACTGTCACTAATCCAGGAGGCTTTGTACAAACTATTGTTCATCAGGATAATAATCATTATTGGATTGAACTAATTGGTAATGCCACTTTTACTCACTACATCGAAGTTGCTGAAAATGAGCTGCATCAAAATGTAATTGATTTTACTAAATTTAAAGTTAAATCGACAGTTGAAAATCAGGCGTATCAAGAATTTATTACTAAACATTCTTGATTAAATTTATTACTATTTGCCATTTTAAAGTGCCTTTATGCACTTTTTTTTTGCTTGCAATGGATTAAAATTAAATAAAGCGATTTCATAAAGGAGTAAAAAATGACTGAACCAGACTATCAAAAATTAGTTAATAAAATGCGTACTGAATTTAAACAAGGAGATGATAAACGCGATGCAGGATTACCAACACAAATTCCTGAAGTTGAGCGCTTTGACAATCTATCCTACGGGGTCGTACCGCAATTTCAGTCGCTTGATGTTTATCTACCCAAAAAAAGAACCGACCAAAAATTGCCTGTAATTGTTAATATCCATGGTGGCGGTTGGGTTTATGGTACAAAAGAAACATATCAATTCTACTGTCTTGCTTTAGCTAAAGCGGGCTTTGCCGTAGTCAACGCCAATTATCGTTTAGCGCCCGATGTAGTCTATCCTGGTGAACTTGATGATCTAAATTTAGTTTTTCATTGGATAGCAGACAGTACAAATGCCAACAACTACCAGTTTGATCTTAATAATGTCTTCATTGTCGGCGACAGTGCTGGCGGACAGATGGCAGAACAGATTTTAGCAATTTATACTAATAATGAGTATCGTAAATATTTTGGCTATGCTTTACCCAATCTAACCATTAAAGCAGCCGCACTAAATTGTGGTCTGTACTTTTTAACAGAAACTAACTTAATAGTTGGTGCCCCAGAAGCTTACTTTCGTCCAGAAATTCGTTTAACTAAGCATGATCAATTGAACGTAGAACGCTACTTAACTCAAGCGTTACCACCAATTTTTTTAATGACTAGTAATGGCGATTTTTTACGAAACAGTGCCTTTACACTTTCTGGGTATCTATCTGCTAAAAATATTTTTCATGAAATGCATTTCTATGGTGATACTGACCATCTGCGTGGACATGTATTTCACATTAATCAAAAAGATGATTTAGCCAGACAATGCAATTTAGACGAATTAAACTTTTTCCGAAAATACATAAATTAATGCATGAGCAAGCTAACGAAATAATGGTTGACATAGGAGCTAAGTGTTTAATCATTTTTTATAAAGGTAGAAAATATGAACACTGATATACACGAATTAGTCCAACTAGATAAATTACCAATTTATATTAAAGTGCATCAAAAGCCAGGAAAAACTGAAGTTCCACCTCATTGGCATCAAAGCATTGAATTAAGCTTTACCATGAGAGGTAAAATTGATCATTTTATAATTGAAGGTCTAGATTACCAAACACACCCAGGTGAAATTCTAGTTATTAATACACAAATCGTTCACAGTATACAAAACATTAACAATAAACAAACAGATTTGATGTTAACGATACTTTTCCCTTATTCACTAGTTTTGAGTATGTTTCCCGAAATAAATCATTATCTGATTGTTTTAAAAAATGTATCAGAGTTAGCATTTAATCAGCTAAGCCAGTATTACCGCCTACAAACTCTGCTTAGTCAAATGATAACCATCAGTTTAAATAATAGTGACACATTTAAAAATTTAGAACTAACTATCCTGAGCTACCAAGTTCTCGAAATTTTACTCAAATATTTCCTAGAGCCGCGAGATAATAACAGTCGTCTATCTGATAACTTAATTATTACTGGTCATTTACGTAATGCATTAGATTTTATTCAAACTCATTATCAAGAACAAATTTCACTACAAGACATTGCAGATAATTGCCATTTAGCACGCCAATATCTACAAAAAATTTTTAGGCAAAATATGGGGATTACTTTAGGAAAATATCTTAAAAAATATCGAGCACAAAAAGCTTATCATGAACTTTGTAATACCTCCCATACATTAACTACTATTGCAAGCAATACTGGTTTTAGCGGCGTCCGCTCAATGAATCGAGCACTAGTTGCTAATTATGGAAAAACAAGTATGCAAATAAAAAGAGTTACTCAACGCCATATCTAAGTTACTAAAAATCAAAATAACAGTGTATCTATTTTAGAAAAGAGGAATTATATGAAAAAAGCAAATCCCCAATCTGGATTATTCAAGATTGCCCTATTATCAATTTCACTATTATTAATGATTGCTCCCCAAATTTCACCAGTATTGCCTTTAATGTATTCGTCCTTTCCTACTATTTCTAGAGCCGGCGTCGAAACCTTAAGTACTATTCCTAATATTGGAATTGTTATCGGCTTAATACTAAGCCCATTTTTAATAAGACTAGTTGGCAGTAAACCGACAATTATATCTGGATTATTAATTATTTTATTAGCAGGTACTTATCCTATATACTCTACAAATTATTACATGATTCTAATTTCCCGTTTCTTATTAGGTTTAGGCATTGGTTTATTTAATTCATTAGCGGTTAGCCTATTAGCAAAATTTTATCAGGGTAATGAATTATCAACCATGCTAGGATTTCAAAATTCAATGGGAAGCATTGGTGCGGCACTTTTTTCATTCTGTGTAGGATGTTTAGCTGGACAGGGTTGGCACACTACATTTTTAATTTATTTAGCTGCATTACCAATTTTAGTTTTATTCAGTTGGTTAGTGCCACTGCCTCGTGAGCAAAATCAGATAGCTGCATCACAAAATCAGATGACTAAAAATGATAATAGATTAAATATTCAGGTAATAAAAATTGCTTTACTAATGTTTTTTATGTACATCTTCTTCATGCCAATGACTTTTAAATTACCACAATTAGCAATTAGTCAAAAAATAGCTGATGTTAGTCAAGTTGCTTTTGTTTCTTCAATGATAACTCTTATCGGCATTCCGGTCGGGTTAGCTTATGGCTATTTAAAAAAGAAATTGCAAGATTTGATTTTACCAATTGGTTTATTTTTACAAGTTGTTGGCTTATTAGCAATTGCTTTTTCAGCAAATCTTCTAATGTTAATATTTGCTGCTATTGTCTTAGGTACCGGATTTGGTCTATCGGTTCCCTATATCTTCAACTGGCTAGGTAATGTTGCCCCCAAAAACTCAATTAATTTTGCAACAACGATTACTTTAATTTTAGTTAATATAGGTTGTGCTGTTTCACCAACAATTATTAATTGGCTAGGTAATACTCTAGGTAATGGATCCGCACGTACCGATATAATAATTGCTAGTTTAGGTATGACAATCTTATTTTGTTATAGTGGCGTTCATTATCTACAAACTAAAAATAAGCATTAGTTATTAGGTACTAACGGTTTAACTAATAACAACAGTTAATTACTTTCTAAAATATATTTTATGAGTCCACAATAAATACCCCCTTTGAGCTACTACTCTCAAAGGGGGTATATTGTAATTAAAGATAAGATTATTTAATTACATAATATTTATCTATAAATTACTGTTGCCGCCGTTCTTTTCTGGAAAACCAGAACATAAATAATGGTAAAATAACAAAACCAAAAATCATCATCAAGATTGCGTACCAATTAATCCCGATAACTTTTCCATTTGCAATAATACCAAACTGTGCTTGCCAATTATAATTAATCAATAAGAAGATAACTAAGATAATTGATAAAACAGGCACAATAATGTCGGTTAAAAGATTTTTAGCAGCAGGTAAAATTGCCTCTTTATTTTTACCATAATAAAAACAAATAACGGCCAATGGAACAATGATAAAACCCAGAAAACGTACCATGGCGCTCAAGGTAATTAAGTTGCCCATATTATATTGAAAAGCCAACGGTACTAAAAGAGCTAAAGCTGCGGAAATGAAAAATGTTCTAATTGGAAAATTATTTTGCGTTCTTTTAGTCAACGAGATTGGTAATTGATGTTCACGGGCCATGGCCTCTAAAATGCGGGGCGCATTGAAACTAGAAGCAACATTAATACCCAACATTGAAATTAAGGCACCTACTAAAATTACATCTCGTAAAATTTCATTATTAAAGATTGCACTAATTGCGACTACCTGATTAGTCGTCATCAGTGCTCGCGGATTCAGTACCATCGCTACCGCTACAACGCCAATGTAAATTGCTGCAATCACAAAAATTGCCAAGGGAATCGCCCGCGGTAGATTTTTTTCGGGTGCTTGCATATCGTCTGAACCTGAAGCAACTGATTCAAACCCGGTAAAAGCATAAAAAGCAGATACAATTGCCATTACAAAACTAGTGGTTGTTAATGTTGGGACAATTTTTTGACCATTTTGTGTAATTTGATCAACTTCTGCTAAATTATGGGATGCACCACTTGTGATCAAGAGTGTCACACCTGCAACGATAATCAAAACTAAAGCAGCTAACTTTCCAGCTGTAGCAAGATTCATTACAAATTTAACAAATTTTTGCCCGAATATATTAATGACCGTAATTGCTACCATCAAAATTACAAAGCCAAGGGTCACTGCACTAATATTATCTGGATTGCCACCAAAAATAGAAATAGCTGATTTAATTACCCCTACTGCCATTACGCCCCAAGCAACACTAGCCGAAAAATAACGTAAAATACCAACATAAAAGCCAATGTTATCCCCAAATGCTGCTTTAGCATAGGCATATGATGCCCCTGATTTGGTCACATACTTAGCCGCTGCCGAAAATGAAATAGCTAAAATGGCCGCAAAAGTTGCCGCAATCAAATAAATAAGTAATGCCTTACTACCTGCTTGTTTAACCACACTGCCTGGCGTTAAAAAGATACCTGAACCAATAATTGAATTAATTGCTAAAAAAACAATTGACCAAAAGCCTAATTTATCATTTACAGTTTTATTTCCTTGCATCCAATCACCTAGCCTTCTCAATCACAAATTTAAATAAATTATTCATAAACTTAACATGTTGATTGCGATGTAACATTTCTGGATGCCACTGCACTGCTAAAAGATTACCAGTTTGATTTTCTAATCCTTCAACTACACCATCGTCCGTTTTTGCAACTGCTTTTAAATCAGGAGCAACTGTTTTAATTAATTGATGGTGAAAAGAATTAGTTAAAAAGTCTGTCTCACCTAAAGTCTGTGCCAATAAACTAGCTGCTTCAACTTTTACCCGATGCGTTGGTAAATCTGGCGTATGCCCTTGTTCATGCTTAAAAGTTTTTTCTGACCGATATGTAATATCCTGATAAAGACTACCACCGTGGGCAACATTAATAATTTGTGCCCCACGACAAATGCCAAGAATTGGTTTACCCATTTTTTCTGCTATTTTCAATAATAACATGTCAAAATGATCACGCATTGGCCAAATTTCGCCAATTTGTGGCAATAACTCTTCACCGTATAAATGCGGATCAACATCGTGCCCACCAGACAAGATTAAACCTTGAACATGTTCCATTTGTGCTTTAATTACTTCCTCATCAGCTGAATATGGAATAATAAAAGGCACACCACCATTTTGCACTACTGAATCAATATAATCATCATTAACATAACTGCGCCGATAGCCAGGAAACATTCCACCAGAATCAATTATGATTGAACCGGAAATTCCTATAATTGGTTTTTTCATTTTTTATCTCACTTCTTTTGCTACACAATTCATTTTCTTACTAATAACATTATAATAGTAATCCGTTTATTTAGGGGGTTATTTGCCTTCTTCCTTATCTCTTTTAACTATTTTGTCCGCGTTAAGTCAGTTATTTTTTGCTTTAGTTGCTGGACTTTAGCGATTGCCACATTAGGGTCGGAAATAGCTTTAGCTAACTTAAACTTTAATAATTCTAATTCATTATTTTGTATACTTTTTTGGCTAAAATCGCTTTCTGGTAGAAGCAATTGCTGCTTTTTGATTTTCCAAGTTGGAAAATTCAAATTAGTTAAAAATTTTTGATCATGTGAAACCAAGATTACTGCAAAAGGATAGTTATTCAAAAAATTCTCTACCGCTTTAATTGCAGCAAGATCTAAGAAATTATTCGGTTCATCCAGAATTAATAAATCATGTTGCCCCAATAACACCCGTGCCAATTTATAACAAACTAATTGTCCCCCACTCAGAGAACATATTGTTGTTTTTAAAAAGGGTTGTAAATGTAAATCACCTAAAAATTGAAGCGTTGCTGTTTTATCAAATAAACTAAGTTGCATTATTTCACTTAGAACAGTCTTCTTATTTTTAGTTTCTTGCCGAAAATCTTGCCGAAAAAAGCCAATTTTAGCTTGAGGATTAAGCCATTCAACCAAAGTTTTCGCAACTAACTGACTTAAAAAAACAGACTTGCCACAACCATTAGGACCCGTTAAAGCCACTTTTTGGCCAGTTTTAAGCTTTAGTTGCGTTGCGATTGTAAATAATTCACGCTGGGCAATAGTTATTTTTTGTGGCTCAATGCGGAGTAAGTTATCTTTTATAGAAATAGCTGAAGATTGCCACTTCAAATTATTTAATGTCATTGGTTTATGAATATATGGTCTTGCTATGTTTGTAGTTTCTTCTTTAATCCGTTGCTTAATTATCTTTTGTGTATGCGCCAAATGTTTTTCTTTACCACCATAATCTCGATTTTTCCATTCTGACCAAGATAAAGGTTTTTTCTTACGATTGGCACGATTGACTTGTTGTTGCTTTCGTTGCTGCGCCTTTTTTAATTTTTGAATTTGCTTTATTTGATTATGATACTGTATTGCCTCATTTTCTCTTCTTTTTTTGAGATCTTGTTCAAAATTTAAAAATGATTCTTTGTACGCAATAACTTTTTTATCATTCAAATACCAAATTGTATTGACAGTTTGTGTTAAAAAATGGCGATCATGACTAATTACAATATATGGGGTTTCGAGGTGATTTAAAATTTCAATGAGCCATTGCTGTTGACCAATATCTAAATTCGATGTAGGTTCATCCAATAATAGTAAAGTATTCTTACTATGGCGCATTTGCGCAATTGCCGTCATAATTTCCTGTCGTTCCCTTTCACCACCACTTTGTTTACCGTAACTTATAATCTGTGCTACCGTTGCCAATTGACAATTACGTTGAATTTGTCCCGTAACGCTAAATATCACCGGCTTTTGGCTGATTACATTAAACAAAGTCGTTTTACCCGTACCGTTTTTACCAATCAGGCCAATCCTCTGCCCATCTTGTACATTTAGTTTGTCAACGTATAATAGTTTTTCTCCTTGGTATTCAAGTTGCAATTGATTAATTTTGAGATATTCCATACCTAATAACTCGCTTTCTCGGGTAAAGAAAAAGCACTGATAACAGTTGCTTCCAACCTAAATTAGCAGTGCACAAAAAAGCCAGTGTCAGATACGACTACCTAAGCTAAATTCAATACTAATTTCTGATTATCAGCAAAAAAACACACACCGAAATGTATGGGTTATCAATCTTTTTCGCATAATAATATTTCAGAAATTAATTTTTCATTTTAGTAGTAGTCTCTCTTTCTTCATCTTTTAATTATTATATCATATTTGTTAAAAGATTAAATAAAAACTAATCAATCTTTTCAAAAACCTCACAAACCATTGGTGCTTGCGGATAAAATTCCTTATTTCCTTCTTCTTGATATTCTTTAGTAAAATACTCATCATGAATTCGGCGCCAATTTTGATAACTACCATCACCTTCATGATAGGCATGCTCAGCTGAAATTTGCTCATAGGGAATTATTTCAACTACTTTATCTTGAACTACACAAACTGGCCTAGCAGCCTGATCAAGGATGATATTCCAATCCCCAACTTGTGGCAATGGCTCATCTTTTGTGTAAAGTTCATATGCAGAAGTCGTCGCCGTTTTAAGCCCTTGCTTTACTAAATTAGCTAATTTATCACTAGTAGTGCCAAACGACCAGGCCGTAACTGGCGTATTTTGAGGTAATTGATGTTTTTGACAAAAGTCTTGCCAATATTTAATCGTTTTTTCATTCATTAGAGCCACCATTGTGGTGTTAATTCACCCATTGTCATTACATTTGCTTGCTTATAATCTAGCATTACTTCAACTTTTTGATAATCTTTTTCCATTAATTGAACAATAAATTCACGGCAAGTGCCACAGGGGGCGCCATTTTGCCCATTTGACATAATCGCTAACACTCTAGTAATTCTTGTTTCGCCATGAGTAAGCATACTCATTAAGGCGTTTCTTTCCGCACATAGCCCCAACCCACAGGCAGTATCAACGCAAACGCCAGTATAAATTTTACCGGATTCTGCTAAAACAGCGGCTGCTACACCACCGACCTCCATGTGATTACCAATTAAGCGCAAGCCTTGGACTTTCTTTGCTGCCGCAAACATTTCTTGCCATTGCTGATCCATTTTTTGCTCCTTCCAGCTTCTTTACTAAATAATAGAGCTATTTGTGGGACTTTTTCTAAGTCGATCACTCTAACCCTTTTAATAAGCTTGCCGCCAAAATGCTGACAAAACAAAATGAAAATTTTTAGTAAAATCGTCTTGTCTTATTTTTGCTATTTTATTAAATATAATTTATCAAAAAATTAAATAAAAATAAAGCCCCAAATGTTACTTGATAGATTTCAAATAGCATTGGAGCTTCAAGATAACTTTTAAGCTAATTAATTGATTGACCACCAGTCACACCATAAACTTGTCCAGTGATATAACTAGCCATATTAGAAGCTAAGAAAATATAGACTGGGGCTAATTCATCGGGTTGACCCGCCCGATTCAATGGTTCTTCTTGACCAAATTTCTCTAAAGCGTCGGTCGGTTGTCCCCCGGCTACTTGAAGTGGTGTCCAAACGGGACCGGGCGAAACACTATTGACCCTGATCCCCTTAGGTGCCAATTCTTGCGCCAAGTTAATTGAAAAGTTAGCAATAGCTGCTTTAGTTGCGGCATAATCAAGTAAAATTGGTGTTGGACTAAATGCCTGCAATGAGGTCGTCGTCAAGATCACACTACCTGGTTTCATCTTAGGTACAGCCGCTTTAACCATTTCATACATTGAAATAATGTTAACTTCAAACGTATCGTGAACTTGGTCCATTGATAAATCTGCCAAGCTAGCAGAGTTTTGCTGGATTGCTGAATTCATTACCAATAATTCTATACTGCCAAACTCTTTAATTGCCTGTTCACTCACCCGAGACGCTTCACCACGCTTGCGAAAATCGGCCGGTATCAGCACTGCCTTTTGTCCTTCTTGTTCAATTAGCTTTGCAACTTCTTTGGCATCATCAGCTTCTTCTGGCAGATACTGAATAGCAACATCGGCACCTTCTTTGGCAAATCCAATCGCTACTGCTCGGCCAATACCTGAAT
This sequence comes from Lactobacillus sp. ESL0237, assembly GCF_003692985.1. Lineage (NCBI taxonomy): Bacteria > Bacillati > Bacillota > Bacilli > Lactobacillales > Lactobacillaceae > Lactobacillus > Lactobacillus sp. ESL0237. The sequence continues at coordinate 392,478 of NZ_REHE01000010.1, forward strand.
CACCTCCAGTAATTAAGGCATGTCGCCCAGTAAGTAAATTATGCCCCTCATAGTCGCGCATATCACCATTAGGTAACGGATCCATCTTACTTTGAATTCCCGGATATTTTTGTGACTGTTTGGAAAAATCATCAGCATGATAACGAGTTAACGGATTTATTAAGTTGTTGTCCATCATTATAATCTCCTTTCACTAACCTATCTTTAATTTATAGCGCTTACAATAATAAAGCAATATATATGCCTATACCTAATTCCAACTAACAATTTATTTGCCTTGACAAATATTTGACTTAGAGTAGCTTTAGGGGAATATACTTTTAATTAAGTTATAAATTAACAGGAGATGGAAGTAGGAACATTTATTAAACCCGGACTGATAGTTGCAAAAGATTATCCGAAGCTCAAATCACCAGCTGATGCTCTTTTAAAAATAGTTCGTACCTCAGTCTGTGAATCAGATTTATGGTAGTTCAGAGGACGCGCACAGCGTGAACCTAATACCACAACTGACCATGAAGCAATTGCAGTCGTTGAACAAGTCGAAGAAACCGGCACTGAACTAAAGCCTGGAGACTTTGTAATTGCGCCATTTACTCATTGCTGCTTGTTTAGCTGGATTTGACGGCGATTGTCTTAATAAAGGAAATTAGCCAAATGGTGGTTATCAGGGGGAATAGTTAGCGTTTCATAACGCTAACTGGGTATTAGTTAAAATTCCTGGAAAACCACAAGACTATACAGATGATCAATTAAATGATTTATTAAATGATTTATTAACTTTATCTGATGTTATGGTCACCGGTTACCATGCTGCCAAATTACTAGGAGCTAAAAAAATTATTGCTATGGCCGGCATGAAGAACGGCAAAGATTGGCGCTAGAATTTGGTGCAACCGATATCGTATCAGAAAGAGGAAAACAAGCAATCGAGCGCGTATTGGAATTAACCAAGCAGGAAATACTAGTCGAATGGGCGCAGCTTAGCTCCAAGGGAAAAAATTTGACCAAATCAATTTAGTTGATTATAAAATCTATCAGATTAACCTGAACTTGACAGCTTAACAGGGAAAAAACTTTCAGTCTTCATACAAGGTAGCGACACAATTACGCCTGTAACAAAAATTGTGCAAAGATTTGCCCAAGTGGTACATATGAATTATATCGGTATTTCAAACTTTAATTAATGGCTCAAAATTAATAAAAAATGGCTTTGATCTAAAGTAATACGTGCAACTAACTTAACCATGGCCAAACTAAGTTTAATACTAAGGCTATTTTACATTAACTATTATAATATATACTAAGCATATTTAATTCATTTAACTAATATCCCTGTTATAATGTGCCCATCTAGGAGGTAGAGTTATGGACATCAAAAAATATTTTGTTGATTTTCCTTTAGAACTACTTGATCAAGTAAAAAAAACATCTAACCATTTTCCTAAAATTTGGCAAAAATTACTCAATCGTAATTACGCTTGGACTCAATCAGGCTTAGAACAAGTGGAAAAATTACTACTTAATTTTGCTAAAAGCAACAAACATGTACAACAGCAATTAACTCAATTGTCACATAAAGCAAGTGCTGAATTAGTACCTATTTTTAAAAATCAAACTTTTTTAAGATTACTAGCTGACAAAATGAAACTTTCACCCAAAACAATTAACATAATTAAAAAATTATTAAATCGTTTTGATCAAAAAAGCGGTCCATTTTCGGCAACTAATTTATTAATTATTGTCCTTTTTATTGCACTTAGTACGCAAGCACCATTGATTTTCAAAGGCACTTTTAGCACTAAAAAAGCAGTTGTCTCAGTTGTTTCTGGTTTGGATTATGTATTAACCGCTATTGATTTAGCTAAAAAATTTCAAAATAGCCAACACAAATAATACTTCTACTTAATAAAAAAGCCTTGTTCTTAAAAGAACAAGGCTTTTTCTATTTTTTCGTATTACATAAAGTTAGCCAAGAATTAATCCCTGTTTTTAAACGGTTCAAGCCATCTTGAAGCATGGTTAACGGACACGCCAAGTTTATGCGCAAAAACTGACTGCCATTTCCACGATAAACATTGCCTGATGCTAAAACTAGTCCTGTTTCTTGCCGTAAATAAGCCGCTAATTCTGAAGAATTGCTACTTAACTGGCCAACATTTAACCAAAGTAGGTAGGTTGCTGACCCTGAAACAACTTGTATACTAGATATTTCCCGGGCAATAAAATCTGTTGCATAAACAAAATTAGCTCTTAATTGCGTAAGTAAAGCTTGCCGCCACTCATGCCCTTGCTCGTAAGCAGCAATTGTTCCGGGAATTGCTAATAAATTTGGTTCTGCTACTTCATCACTATTTATTCCGCGATTAACCTGTGCTCGCAAATTAGAATCAGGCACTATGATTGTAGCAGCATGGAGCGCAGCCACATTAAAAATTTTACTTGGGGAGACTAGCGAAATAACTTGAATTAGACTTTCGCCATTAACTGCAAAAGCCGGTGTATAATCTTTACCATTTCTGACTAAATCGCCATGAATTTCATCTGATAGTAAGATAACATGATTTTGATAGCAAAGATCCGCTAAATGTTGCACTTCTGCCTTAGTCCATACTTTGCCAATAGGATTATGCGGATTACAAAAAATCATTACACTGGTCAGCGGCTGGGCTAATTTTGCTGCTAAATCCTGCCAATCAATGTGATATTCATTATCAGCAAACTTTAAATCGCTACTCAAAACATGTCGCCCATTATTTTCAATCGAATTATAAAAAATATTGTAAACTGGCGCTTGTACTAGAACGTTGTCACCAATTTGCGATACACGACGCACAATTGCAGAAATAGCTGGCACTACTCCAGTAGTAAACAGCATCCACTCAGTTTTAGGACGCTGATTGTGTTCTTTTTCATACCAGTCAGCAACAGCCTCAAAATAATTATCTCTTGGCCATTCATAACCAAAGCAACCTAAGGAAATTTTTTCTTTCAGTGCTGCAATAATTTCGGGAGCTGTCTTAAAGTCCATATCAGCAAGCGACATGGGCAACTCCCCAGCTTGAACAGCCCACTTTACTGAATCAGTTTGGCGCCGATCAGGGGCATTAATAAAATCATACTTATTTTCCATTATTTAATCCTCGGGTTTCTGATTTAAATCTGAACAAACAGTTCTTATACCGATCTTATCACATACAACCTGAGTCTTATCTGGAGAGACTTTATTGGGATCAATAATTAATGTACCTATTTCTGGGGCAACAATTTTACCGGAGATAGGATTTTTGACACTATCAATCTTAGTCGTCACTTCAACATCAAGCTTTGATACATATTCAAAAGCTAAGTCTGTATGAAACAAGCTAGTATTTTTCATTTTAAGTTGATTAATGTAATTTAAACCTTGATTGCTTTCAATTTTACAATTGATGAACTTAATATTTTTACTATTCCAAGCCAAATATTCACCAACAATTGTGGAATCATAGACAGTCACATTTTCACAATTCCAGAAGGCATCTTTTGAAATTAAGGTGGAATGATGTACCTCAACATTTTTTGCGCCATCAAAAGCATAGTTGCCAATAATACTTACCTGGTCAAGATAAATATTCTCACTATCTTTACCAAAATAAGCGCCATTAACCTGACAATTGGTCATTTTGATATCTTGGCAGTTCCACATTGTTTCTTCAGCATTAGCAAAATGAACGTAATCTAACTTAATGCCGGCTGACCTTCTAAACAACTTAGGAGCCTGAAGGGCTGAATTCGTCATTTTAATATTTTGGGTATACCAGATGCCACTGCGCGCCATGGTTTCAAACGTAGTATTCTCAACTTCAATATCGGTGTCATACCACAAAGGATATTTCCATTTGAAAATTGAATTTTTAATATTCAGATTATGCGCTTCTTTGAGCGGTGACTCACCTTCTCCAAAAACAATGCCTGCTAATTTGGTTTTTTTAAGTCCAAAAAGGATTCGTTCTCCTGTAAAGTAGTAGTTCTTAATACTATTCATTATCCCTCTCCCTATCATAATCTTTGCATATTTTAATTATTAAACAAAAATCATTTAATTTAAAATACCAATTACTTAATACTAAGTATTACTAAAAGTTATCGTCAGGGGGATAGGATATTTAACTTTAAAAAAGCCAAATTCATATAAAACTTTATTTTTTGCTAATTACATCATTCATCATCTGTTGCATTCTCAATTTGCTTTAGGTGAATAACTAAGTAAAGCCGTTCACTACTATTTAATTTATATTCCATTTCTTGGTAAAAATAATCTTGTAATTTTTTAAGTGTTTCTCTTAATTCGGGAAATTGTTTTAAAAAGGAATCCAATATCTGTCTATTATCCGAGGACGTATTTACTAAATACTTACTATTACTTTGAATTTGCGTAATTAAGAATCTTAAGTGTATTGTCAAGCGTTCCAAAGATGTGGGTTGAGCAGGATAACCTAAATCTGAAATAATAATTTGCAATACTTTACTTAGGTGTAGCGTAACAAAATTTTCACTTAATTGCTGATTCTCATTAATCGGACTAATTTCATTTTCCACAAAATGAATTGCTATTAAGCCTGCTTCACCAGGTGGTAATATTACATTAAAAGTTGTATTGATTCTTTTAACACTTTCTTGTGCAACCTTATATTCTAATGGGTAAACATCCCTAACACTAGCAAGTGAAGACACATCATGTTCACTACTCCGCTTTACTGCAAAGTAAATATGGTCTGCTAAACTAATAATCAAAAATTGATTAAATGTTGTATTGAGTTTTTTCTCTGCATATTCAATGATATTTTTAGAAATTGCCAGATATTCTATTGGCACACTCTCAAGTAAATTTGATAGTGAATTAAGCCACTCAGGATCCCTAATATTTTTAATAAAAGTTTGCACGCCTTTACTTTTTGATATTTCATCTCCTGGATGTTTTTTAAATCCTATTCCTTTACCAAAAAGAATTGCTTGTTGATGATTTTGATCACTAACTAAAACAACATTATTGTTAAAGACTTTGATTACTTTCATTTTACTAATTCCTACTCATCATCTGATTCATTATTATCAATATAATTATTCATATAAATCATCTGACTCTTCGCCTCCTTAATTAATTCACTTATTTTTTCATTTGAAAGATAATCACTAGTATCAAGTACAATTGACAAAGCTATAGCTAGATTTATTCCCGTAATCACATTAACATGTCTCTTACTAATAAGTTGTGTACAATTTTGATTAACACTTCCACCCAATAAATCAGTTAATAAAAAGACTTGATCTTGAGAATTAAAACCATCAATCAGTTTAATAAGTTTATCAATTGGAAATTCATTTTCTTCATTCTCATAGGCACAAATAAAGTGCAAATTCTGAATATTTCCAGCAAAAAACTTAATTGTTTCTACCATCCCTTGTGCCATTGTTTTATGCGATATAATTATTATTTGTTTCATATATGCCTTAAAAATACCTAGTCCTGCTCCAGCCATTGCAATAATGATTACCATTAAAATTAAAGTTGTCATTTTATGACCCTTTTTAAGCATCCAGTATAATAACCCAGTTAACAGTACGGGCATTAATCCTGGCATTAATTGATCTAAGATTTGTTGCCCTGTCAAAGATACGCCTGCTTGACTAAACTTTAGTGCCAATTTGAAATTAACTGTTGCTGGAACTATCGCACCAATTACGGCAATGCCTAATACCGAAACTGCATCAGTTAAAGCAGAAAGCTTATCGCTCATATTAGTCATTAATGATGTGCCTGATTGATAACCAACATTATATAAAAATGAGCGCAAGAAAAAGAATAATATATAAATTGTTGCATATATCCACATACCTATACTACTGCCATGTTTTCCCATTGAAGCAGCAATAGCTCCTAATACTGTTGGAAATAGTACCCAAATCAATGTGTCCCCAATTCCAGAAAAAGGGCCCATTAAGGCAGCCTTTAAATCTTGGACAGCTTGAAGAGATTTATTTTTACCCTTTTCCTCAATTGCTAAAGTTGCTCCCGTAATAATTGGAGAAACCCATGGATTACAGTTATAAAATTTAAATTGATTATCAATTGATTCTTGCAAACCATCTGGATCATCTTTATAGATTTTACTTAAAGCAGGGAATAATTCCCAAACAAGCGTAGCTGCAAAGCCACTATCATAGTTATATGTACTAATTGCCAAATAGTGTCTTCTCATCGCACGCCAAAGATCTTTTTTTGTTAAAACTTGATCACTTTGTTCTACTACATTATTCTTATTCATCTTCCATATCCTCCTCTGTCATTCCATTTGTTGTAGTTACCAAGCTATTACTACTATTTGAATGATGCATAAATGTTGGTATTGCACCAGCAGTTCCGATTAAAGCGACACCTAGAACTGGCATTTTTAAATATGCGGTTAAAGCAAACCCGATTAGTAACCAGTAACCATATTTTTTAAGAGGCATGTAAGTTAACAACATTGCCATCCCAACTGCTGGCAACATTCCACCAGCTACATTTAAGCCAACGGTAAACCAGGCTGGCATAAAGTTAAGAATGCTACTAACCACAGTTTTACCAAATAGCACAGCAATAAATACAGGAATAGCTGATTCAAGAGGCATCAACACAGTCATAACAGGGATAAGGTTTCTCATTTTTCTATATTGGCGTTTATTAGCTAAATCATGCGCCTTATTGGTAATAAACGAGTTAATAATCTTTAATAAAACATCTAATTGAATACATATCATTCCTACAGGAATACCTAGAGCCAAGCCAGCTGCCATTCCCTTACCTGTAGTAATTGCTACAGTTGTTGAAATAATAGCTGCAACTGCATAGTCCGGCGTAGAACTACCTCCTAAAGCAGCCACTCCCAGCGACATTAGCTGAATAGTTGCACCAACTATGAGTCCCATTTGAAAGTCGCCTAATAAAGCACCAACTACACAAGACCAAAACATATAATTCATTGGAATGATTTGAGTTGTTTCAAAATCTAATCTTTGGATATAAGCAATAACTGTAATCAAAATTACTTGCCAAATTGTTAGACCCATAATTAAGCACCAGCTTTCTTATTACCTAAAACTTCTGCAACATCAACACTATCATCCTGCGGAACATATTTAGAAATGATTTTACATCCTTTAGCAATAATTTCTTTATATGTATCAACTTGCTCTGATTTTATATATGCTCTATTAGTTACTTTAATTGCATCATCAAAAGTTAAAGTACCACCCAAAATGAGTTCAGAAATTTTTTCTCCCTGTTCAATTAAATTTAAAAATACATCTGGTGTTTGTGATACAATAAAAACTTTCTGTCGATCATATTTATGATTTTTGAAGTTGTCCAATGCTTTTGGTTTAGTAATGATTGATACTGCCATACCTGATGGACGTCCAAGTTTCATAGCTTGCTTTTTTTGTGGGTCATTGGCTACCCCATCATCAACCACCATTACTCTTGTAGCATTTGAATCTGGTGCCCAACTGGTTGCTACTATACCATGTAATAAACGATTATCAATTCTTGCTCCTACAATTGCCATTATTTATTCCTCCAAAAAACAAAAAACCAAAACAATGATTATTGACACAATTTGACGTGTATAAATCATTATTTTGGTTTCGCCAGTTTTTAAACTGTTACGATCCTTTATTTAATTTTCTTTATCTTATCAATCAATTTTTGTTTTTGCAAGTGCTTTCATTTAAATTAGATGATTCTATTATGATTTTTGCTATCTCCAAGCACATATCTTCTGCTTGTGGTTCTGTTCCAAAAAAGTTAAGACTACCATGATCACATCCCATATATTTAATAACTTTTAGATCAGCATTATGTTCAAGTGCCTTTTTAATAAATTCTTCTGTTACTAACGTCAACAAATCATATTGATTAACAATAAATGTAATCGGGGGCAGCTTACCCCAATCTCTTAGATTAAAAAGATTAACTATCTCATCTCTTGGATCAATTTTGTGATGTAAATAATTATTCTCAAATGCAGGTAAAGATTTAAGCATCCTGTTAACTCTATTTTTAGCATATTTTTCATCTTTAGAGCAAACATCGAACTTGCTCCATTTATAATACTTTTCCATGTCATTATCAATAGCTGGGTATAGTTCAACTGCTTTAGCAATAATTGATGTATTGTGTAATCGTACAAAGCAAGAATTAATTATGCTACCTCCCGCACTATCACCTGCTAAAATTATTTTTTCATTATCTGAACCTAGTTGTTGATGATTGGCTTTTACCCAATTAATGATTCCCATCGCATCATCAATTGCTGCAGGATATGGATTTTCTGGTGCTAAACGATAATGCGGGAAAATTACTGTTGATTTAGCTTGTTCAGCAATAAATTTCATCTGCTCGCCAAATTCTTCAATCTTACCTGTCATAAAGGCTCCACCATGAAAATAGATTAATATAGGGTTAGCATGATTTAAGTTTTCTGCACTATAAATAAATGTATCAATATAATGATCACCATCAATTTCTACTAATTTTTCATTTAGTTTAACTGGACTAGTTGTTAAATCATAGGTAATATTTTCCGGACGATTACGATCAAAATTTAGTGAAAAAGGCTTGTCACCAATTCCCTCATCAATCTTTTTCTGAATAATCATCTTAACGTGCGGATCCACAATATTTAATTTTGGATTACCATCTTGTCCTGGAACAGACTTAACTATTTCTTCCACTCCATTAATAACTTTTCGCATAGTCTTAGTTTGTAATTCCTCAATTAAAGTATGCGAATATTGTCTTTGTTCCATAAAAATCCTCCCTTAGACACAAAAAAACCGAAAAAGCATATAACTTATATACTTTTTCGGTTTCGCCAGTTTTTAAACTGTTACGATCCTATTTAACCTCTATGTTAGCACATTCTTTCATTTTTAGAAAGCGTTTACTGAAATTTATTTTATACTTTACTTATATAAAGGATTGTGTCAATTTTGCATCTTAAACTTATCGTTCTAACAGAAGCCTATTACTACATCCTATTATCATTATTTAAACCATTACATGGCTATGGCATTATGAAGAAAATTGCTGAGCTATCTGACGGCAGAGTCATGCTAGCTGCAGGTACATTGTATGGGGCACTAAATAAATTAGAGCAAAATCAATGGATTAAAGCCTTGCCCGTAAACAACTTTGATCACAAAAAACAATACGTTATTACTTCCCAAGGAAAAGAAATTGTAATCAATGAACTTAAGCGATTAGAAGAATTAGTAAATAATGGGCACAAAATTATGGAGGATAACTAAATTGGAAAAGAAGAAGTTCCGGCTATTTTTTAGTGACAAACAAGAAGAAACTTGGCTTAATCAAATGGCAGCTGCTGGCTGGCAGTTAACCAAAATTAAGGGGTTACTCTATTATTTTACTAATCAAAAGCCCAAGTATATTTATCGCATTGATTTTCTTGATCCTCAAGCTTCTAAAACGAAACAACAAGATTATATTAATTTTATTGAAGAGACCGGTGCCGAAAAAATTGCTCAAAGTGGCCAATGTATCTATTTCCGGCGTCCCGCAGTTCAAGGAGACTTTCAACTTTATTCAGATAACGACTCCAAGTTAAGCTATTTAAAACGCATTCGCAGACAAATATTACTCACAACGCTATGGCCATTACCACTAATTCAAGTGCTCATAAGTGATATTAGTAATGACAATAGTGGCTGGGCAAGATACTTTAGTTTAGGTTTCCTTACCCTATTTGAATTATTTTTACTCGTCAAACTAAGTACTTTATCAATCCGTATTAAAAAATTAATTGCTAGTTAATTTTTTCAATTTATGACAGTAAATAAAAGCGGCAACTATCATAATCGTTGCCGCTTGTTTTTTATTAAGATACCTAATTTTTTCGAATACGTTTAAAAAGTACCAACCATTCATAAATAAAGGCAATGCTTGCTATTACATAGTCGTACCAATGGAAAGCATTCGCAAAACCAAATACGGAAAGTAGTAAAATCAAAATCAGCAATAAACTATAGCAAATAGGCATAACATAGATTAGATTATGCTTATTAAGCCTAGAGTCTATTGGTAAAAGTTCAAAAGCTAAAATGAGAAAAATAATCAATAGCTTACTCATCTTTTATTCCCTTATTCACTAATTTCTTGTACCCAACCTTCTGGACCTTCTTCATTACCGTATTGAATGTCAACCAATTCTTGATACAGCTTGGTTGTAATCGGACCGGGTTCTTTTTCACTATAAATCACATGCTTTTGCCCCTGGTAAGTGATTGACCCAACTGGCGAAATAACAGCTGCTGTACCCATGGCGCCTGCTTCTTTCAATTCAAAAGCCTCTGCTAAAGTAATCTGACGTTCAACTGGATTTAAGCCTTGCTTTTTGGCCAATTCCAGCAATGATTTTTTAGTAATGGAAATCAAAATCGACGGGGATTTAGGTGTCACAAATTGCCCCTCTGGCGTAATGCCAAAGAAATTAGCCCCGCCAAATTCATCAATATATTTATGTTCGCGGGGATCAAGATAAAGACAATCAGCATAACCCTTTTGATGGGCTTCAACTGACGGCAATAAACTACTGGCATAATTGCCAGCAGTCTTAGCTTGACCTGTCCCAGCATAAGCAGCCCGATCGTAGTCACTGACAATATAAGCCGCCGGATTTAACCCCTTAATGTATGCGCCAACGGGTACGGCAAAAATACGAAAAGTATATTCATTGGCGGCTTGAACGCCCAAAACATTGGAAGTTCCTACCATGAATGGCCGTAAATATAAGGTAGCGCCACTGTCATACGGTGGTACAAATTCTTGGTTAGCCAAAACGACTTGCTTAACTGCGGCCACAAAACGATCTTCTGGAAATGGTGGCATCGCCAAGCGCTCCGCCGACAAAGTAAAGCGATGGGCATTTTGCTCCGGACGAAATAAGTTGATCTTACCATCTTTTCTACAATAAGCCTTTAGGCCTTCAAAGATTTCCTGGCCGTAATGTAAAATTTCAGCTCCTTCAGACAGCGTCAAAGTTGAAGCTTCGACTAATTTACCTTCCTGCCATTGACCATCTTTGTACTTTGCTTCATAGCGATATGGCAAATCGCGATACACAAAACCTAAGTTTTTCCAATCAAGATCTTCTACTCGTTGTTTCATAAAAAGTTCTCCTACTTGTTTTATTTAATCATAATTTAATTATTGATTAATTTATGCTATAAAACTCCTAATGTCAATAGTCAGGAAAGATTATTCTTAAAACAATTTGACTATTTGCTTAGTTAAGCCTCATACTTTATCCACCTATTATTAATTATTTGTATAAGTTCAAGACTTATTGATACAAAAATAGCAAAAAAGAAGCAATCAGTAAACATCAGTATCGTAAGCCTCCTATGTAAAAATTTAGAAAAGCTAAAAGGTCAAAGCCTGCTGAAACTAGCTTAAATAACCGCTCTTGGTTACTCCAATCACTATTTAAGTAACTAAACCTCAACATAAACTGTCAACTCTATATTGTTATGCGCAGTTTAATTAAATACAATTGTATAAAAAATACCTTAAGTTCAAACGAACCTAGGGTATTTTTCTATTTTTACAATACCGCTCTACGTTGGGCAATTAGTTGTACATTTGCTAATTCAATTATTAATCTTCCTAATCATTAATAAGGGGTAACAACGTTAGCGACTTTGATATATCTATTATGACCAATACGATAATATTTTTTGCCTTTAATAGTGTAAACTTCACGATTACTCATAACTGTCTTTTTCTTGGAAAGCAGACTTTTTAGTACACGTTTACCTGTCTTAGTATACTGATATGACGCTCTATTTAAATATAACTTAAGTAGTTCATCATGCTTTTTACTATATGGGAGCACGTTAACTGCTTTAATATATCTATTATGACCAATACAATAATACTTTTTGCCTTTAATAGTGTAAACTTTACCATTACTCATAACTGTCTTTTTCTTAGAAAGTTTGCTTTTTGGTACACGTTTACCTGCTTTAGTATATTGATATGAGGCTCTATTTAAGTATAACTTAAGTCCAATTTTTGGTGTTGGTAGTTCACCTGGTGTAGAAGTATCATTACCTGCACTTGGTGTGGAAGATACGGCAGCATGAACCATTGTTACTTGGTTGTTAGCTGATATACCAAAGCAAGTTAGTGCAATTCCACAAACCATAGTTGCTAATTTTTTTCTTGAGTTCATTTTATCTCCTTTAATATTTATATAGTAAAATATTACATAAGTTGTTTTATTATAGCATATTATCTTTTTTTGGTTTACATATAGGTTAAATTAATTTCTAATATCTATATTTTGATGTCCTATAGCTTTTATTTATATTTTGTATAAATTATATCAAATAAAAGTACACATGTAATCATATTTATAATTGTACTAAAAAACATGATTATGCGTATTAATTATTATAAATACAAATATACTTATATTGTATCAACTATATTTTTTGCTATTTCTTGCCTTTTTTCCACTCGATTTTGGCTTTCTGCAAATCTGCAAAGAAGTTAAGCTAAGTTGATTGTTTACATACAAGTTATGGCTAAAGCTCTTACTTAGATACCTAATAAAACTTTAGTTTTATGGTATGAAAAAAAGTAAATTATACTATAAGCAATTAAAAGTAATAAACAAGTTATAATAATTGGTTCCCCCACCATCTGAAAAGCGCCTAAAAATTTTATTACGTCGTTAGCTAAAAAATTAAATCTGAATCCAATGAAAGCCATTAAACCATTCAATCCGCCCATAATTATAGGTGGTAAGAATATCAATAAGTTATTAGCAGTAGCCGCTTTGCGTAGCTGCTTTTTATTATAGCCGATATCACCTAAAAATTTGAATTCATCAGTCACACCTAAAGTATCCATGAGTATAGTGAAATAGAGAATACAACCAATAAATACAAAAAACAATACAGAGATAAAAGTTGCCATTAAGAATGCTGCACTATTATATGAAAGTGCATCTTTATTAGTTTTGTAGGCACTTAGAAATTGGAGCTTTAACTCTTTGATTTTGTTGTAAAGTTCCTCATTGTCGCGTAGGTTGGCACCATTAATTGCATAAATTGTCTTACTGTTAGCATGTTGACTTATTTTTTTAAACTGTTGGTCATTAACAGCTATGTAAGCAAAATTACCTTTAGCGAATATGGGCCAGATATTGGTCTCTTTCAAACTGACTTTTTGCTTGTTAATATTTACCGTACCACGAGAATTCTTTATCGTATATGGTGTAAAAAGATACGCTAACTTCTTAGAAAATTTGGAATTATGCTGCGGTTTATTATATTGTTGCTTTAATAACCCTTTAAAAGTACTGAGATTAATAATTCTACATTTTTTGGTAGCCATTTTTTCACTTAGTACTATTGGTCGTTTTGCAGTCGCATTAATCACTTTTACCGTTTTAAAATCACCACCGTAATTTTTAGTGATTTGCTTCACCTTGGTCACTTGATCAGGCTTAAGTTTCTGGTCAATTTCAATAGCCGAAGGAACTGTTTTTATTAATGAAGCTTTTTGATAATTTATTAGTAAAAAGCAAGTTGCAGTAAGAGCAATAACAGCCGATATAACTAAAGACAATACAACTAATAGATTTGATTTAGTCTTTAATTTAAACAGCGATTCTGGCAAAAAGATATTATTCGTTGGTCGATACAGCTGATGATGGTTATTGATTTTACGATTAATAAGATAAGCTAAAGTACTTTTGATAATTAAAAATGTGCCAATTATTACCAATACTAATGTAATCAGTGCCATTGGTACAAAACCGATTTTGACCCACAAAGATTGTTGTTTAACAAGATCTAAAACCAAGACATAGCCTATTAATAACGAAATTATCCCTAAGTAAGCTGTCCAAGACTTGGTCTTAACAGCCTTTTCGCCAGCTTGATTTAAATTAGAGATATTTATGATGGATAAGCACTTAATCAAATGGTGATTATCAAAAAAGATAACTAATAATATAAAAATAGAAAGTGCTATTGTAATTAAGAATGGTAAAAAGGTGAACTGCGTTAGATACGGTATATCAAGCTTTAAAGCTGCAATCAAAAGTATTTTTATTAAACTATAAAACAAAATACTAAGAAAGATACCAGCAAAGCAGGCCATTCCAATAATAATGGTGTTTTCTATCATTAAAATTGAAGTAATATTCTTCTTTGACATGCCTAACATTGAATAAATTCCTAGCTCTTCAGCACGCTGCTTTAAGAAAAAATGATTAAAGTAAATAATAAAGAAAATTGTAAATAAGGTAAATAATATCGAAGTAACATAAGACATGAACTCCACTTTTGCTGAACTTGATAAAGAATCAGCAATTACATGGTCTTTAGCGAAAATTTGCAGAGTATTGAATAATCCTAGAATTAACGAAAGCGAGATAAAATAATTTTGGTATAAGCCAAAGCCGTTTTTGATATTGTTTTTAGCTATTACTTTGTAATTCATAATTAATTTCACTCCCCTAAGCTTCTACTTCGGCTAATTTTTGCGCCAATAGTTGTTGAAAAGCATCATTACTATCTTTTTTAACGATTTGGTCAACAATTTTGCCATCTTTTAGAAAAATAACCTTGTTAGCATAACTGGCCGCTAAACTATCATGAGTAACCATTAAGATAGAAGTATTAAATTTTTGATTCACTTTTGCTAAATATTCCATGATTAATTTAGCTGCTTGAGAATCCAACGCACCTGTAGGCTCGTCGGCCAATAAGAGTGCTGGATTCTTAATGATGGCCCTAATTATCGCTACACGCTGTTTTTGACCACCAGATAAAGCCACTGGATATTTATCAAGTTGATCACTTAATCTAAAATATTCGGCTAACTTATCAATCTTTTGATCGATTTCTTGGTCATTTCTACCGAGTAATGACATAGGAACGGCAATATTCTGTCTTACCGTTAAGCTTTTTAATAAACGATAGTTTTGAAAAACAAAACCTAGTTTTTTCTTACGAAAATTGGCAGCCTCATCATCAGATAATTTGGAGATTTCATGATCATCAACATAGATTGTGCCTCCAGAAGCTGTATCTAATGTCGAAATCATATTAAGCAACGTAGTCTTGCCAGAACCAGACGCACCCATGATTGCTAAAAATTCGCCAAAATCAACTGCAAAGTTAATACCGGCTAGTGCTTGGTATCGCTTTTCATAAAATTTAGTAACATTATTTACTCGTAAAATTTTAGTCATAATTAATCCTCGCTTCCTGTTTCCTTGTACTATATATCTAATACAATAAATATAATAGAAAACGCTATCAATTAGTATCCTAAAAAGTAAAAAAAGAAATCCAAATGAGTTGAAATAAAAGTTGAAATATTATTTTTTCTAATTAATTTTTATAAAGCTCTAATTCTAATATCGAATGGACTTTCTTGAGATATATGGTTCTCAATAATTCATATGCCGTTCCTGACATACCTGTCATCAATCCAAAAACATTTCTTTTTTGTGGAATACCAGATAGCCAGTTTTTATTAGCACAAAGATCAGTAGTAATTTTTTAGGCTTTTTTAAGCCTCTTTAAATAATTGGTGATAAAATATCGGTGATAGACATTCTATGTTGCCTAAACTGCTATGACAAAGGCAATCACTACACCAATGCCTTTTTCTAAAATGCAAGACTTTGCTAATTTAATATCTATATTTAAGATTATAAATTAGTCAATAATATGAATTTTTTTATCCTAGTCATACAATGGAGTTTTGAAATATGAATAAATTTAAGTTAACTGCTAAAATGTCATACCTAATATGTGGTATATTGCAATTTTTAATTGGAATAATTTACTTTATTTGTTCAAAAAGAAACATAAGTTTTTCGATAATCTTTATATTTTTAGGCATAGCATTGATATTGATACCTTACTTGAAGCCAACAAAGATAGAAAGCAAAAAAAAACGATAAAGTAATAGGAATATTATTGATTTGTACAAGCATATTAATGCTTTTATTAGTTCCAAATGATTTGATCTTTTTACTATTTTTGGATTCAGGATTGATTAATTTGATAATCTAACGCGGTAGTTATATCTTCTATAAAATTGCAATAACCTGCCGCGCAAAATTTTAGCTTGTCATACCTTCGCCAAATTATATGAAAAAAGATTAGATTGCCTCTATCAAGTCAAGTAGCATGTTCAACTTAAAATTACAATTTTCGCTTTAATTTAATTGGAAAAAAGACGAAGGAATGATTCAAATACAAAACAGCGCTGACATATAGTTAATTGCACAATGAACAAAAACTAAAATTAAAAAAGGCAAACCACATTTTTAGTGGTTTGCCTTAATTCTTTGTTAGCATAAACGGATTAGTTTTTCTCAGAAGCGTTTGTAAAAAATATTAAAATTTTACTTGTGTGTCTACAAAATAATAAAACGAAACTTTTTATTAGTAGCCGAAATTTACATAAAACTATCCCATAACTGACAGTAAATCAATTGCAATATCACTATTTTTAATAATATATTGAGATTCTATATTGACTTTATCTTTTACCTCGCTAACAAAATAAAAACACCGCTTGGTTTCCCTAGCGGTGTGAAATTAGTATTCTGATAGTTAATTAAACGACCTATAACAAAAGGTGAATTAATTTAATTTTCCTTCAGCAATAAGTTTATCGTCACGCTCAGCAAGTTTTTGTTATGTGCTTTGTAACCCTGATTTCCATTAAATTTGCAGCCACGTTTCTTAAAAGTTTTAAATTTCTCGTCCAATTAAAATTTTATTACCATAAATTGGCTACTTTTTATATTGTGGATAGTCATTCAAATAATTACTATCACCGTAACTATACAGATGGCTTCCATCTCCATCATTAAAAGTATCTTTTGCCTTAAATGACTTCTTTTGATGTTTTTGCTGATTTAGGTTTTTCAGGCTTATTTGTATTATTTACTGCTGGATAAGGCAGGAATTCATCATGATCATTTGCTAGTAAAATCTGGGTCTTTAACCATTTAATTTCTGCCTTTAACTGCTTAGTAAACCTCTTAGTATATTTAGTATTAATCAACTCAAAGTGTTTTAAACATTTTTGGTAAAGTACAACTTGTTTCTGTGGTGATAGCTTTTGCCCTTGCTTAACTAGCTGGTTAAATGCGCGATTGGCACGTTTATGTTGCTTTGACCAGTTTGCTTTCTCTCTAATGCTATGCAGCTTTGGTTCTGGTTCAGCTTTCTTGGGATTAGCTGAAGTGACAGCTGCCTTGTTAGTATTTTGCTTATTAGTGTCTGTTTGCGTATTAGCCGTATCTGCTGAAACTACAGCAATTTGGCTAGTTATAGGTGCAAGCATTGCAACACCAGCAATGGCTAACGAAATAATTTTCTTATTTATTTTCATCTCATTACCTCTTGGATATCAAACATTTTAAATACTATACAATTATAGCATATGTGCTAATAATAACAGATTTAATTTATTAAATTTTGCTACTTTAGTAAGCAGTATAGTCATTTTCTTTTACTTTCACCCATTAAGCCGCGCATAAAAAAAGAAGGCTGTTGTTACCAGCCTTCTTTTTTGTTATCCACAGTAATTACCAAGGCGCTATTTAGTTTCTTAGCGCTTTGTACTTACAGCATTATTCTGTCTTACTTTCTGCCTGGTCATCCTTATCTACAGATTGTACATCAATATCAATAATGGCATCCCCGTTTAAGTAGACATGTGCCCCATCAGCCGTGAAGTTAACTTCCTTAGTGTCTGGCGCCTTCATTAATAGTTTAGCAATTGGTGTTTCCATTTCCTGTTCCACCACGCGCCGTAATGGTCTTGCACCAAATTTCTTGTCATAACCTTTTTGTGCAAAGTAAGCTTTAGCCTCAGGTGAAACCACCAATTTGACGTCTTTTTTAGCCAAGACATGCGTCATTTTCTTCAAGTAAATATCGATAATCTTTGTCATATCGGTTGGCGTAAGTGCATTGAACGGAACAATTGCGTCTAAGCGATTCAAAAATTCTGGTCTGAAGTAAGCCTCTAGTGCCTTAATCAACTGATCATGGTCAACTTGACCATCCTTAAGTAAGTTATCTGAGTAACCTGCATTTGACGTCATGATTAAAATCGTATCCTTAAAGGAAACAGTTCGCCCTTGCGCATCGGTTAAGCGACCATCATCCATAATTTGTAATAAAGCATTAAAAATCTGGGGATTAGCTTTTTCAATTTCATCAAATAAAATCAAGCTATATGGTTGGTGGCGTACTTTTTCGGTCAATTGACCACCTTCACCATAGCCAACATATCCTGGAGCTGAGCCAATGAGCTTATTCACAGCCATCTGGTCTTGATACTCCGACATATCTAAGCGAATTAAATGGTTTTCACCACCAAACAATTGAATTGCTAATTGCTTAGAAAGTTCTGTCTTACCAACACCAGTTGGACCTGTAAGTAAAAAGGAACCAGTTGGACGATTATTATCTTTGAAAATTTGTTTACGAGCAATCGCATCAGTAATAACTTCAATGGCCTTGTCTTGATCAATCACTGTTGCCTTTAATTTTGCCGCTAAATTTAAGTTTTTCTGTCCTTCACTGGCATGTAATTCACTCATTGGAATCTTAGTTTTAGCCTCAATTAGAGCATAGATATCTTGATCTGTAACCCTAGGCGTATCTGCATCATCAAGATGGTCTAATTGGTCACGTAATTTTTCAATCTGCTGTTTTAAGTCACTGGCCTTAGCATAGTCTTCATTTTGAGCAGCAACTTTTTTGTCATTTTCTAAAGTTTTAATACGCTGTTTCAGTCCTGCTTCATCGCTAGGGGTTGCATCAAGTCCTTTCTTTGCTCCAGCTTCGTCAAGTAAATCAATGGCCTTATCTGGTAAGTAACGACCTTGAATATAACGTTGTGATAATTCTACGGCAAGCCGCAGAGCGCTAGCACTATA
The DNA here is from genome assembly GCF_003692985.1 of Lactobacillus sp. ESL0237. Classification (NCBI taxonomy): domain Bacteria; kingdom Bacillati; phylum Bacillota; class Bacilli; order Lactobacillales; family Lactobacillaceae; genus Lactobacillus; species Lactobacillus sp. ESL0237. Next base: position 411,512 of record NZ_REHE01000010.1, read on the forward strand.
TTTTACATGGTGATACTCTTCATACTTTTTCTTTAAACCTTCCAGAATCTTCACGGTCACATCAGTTGAAGGCTCTGGCACATCAACTGGTTGGAAACGCCGCGCTAAAGCCGCATCGTTTTCAATTTGGCGATACTCACTAGTAGTTGTCGCCCCAATCAAATTTAAATCTCCACTAGCTAAAGCCGGTTTTAAAATATTAGCTGCATCGCCACTATTATTTTCCGAATCAGTCGAACCAGCGCCAACAATATTATGTAATTCATCTATAAATAAGATAATATTAGGATTTTTCTTTGCTTCATCAATAATTTTCTTTAAGCGTTCTTCAAAGCTACCCCGTAAACTTGAGCCAGCAACCATATCATTAATATTAATGGCAATGATATGCTTATCTTTCATTTTTTCAGGAACGTCCCCTTGGGCAATTTTTTGGGCTAAACCTTCAACAATTGCGGTCTTACCGACACCTGCTGGTCCAACTAGAACCGGATTATTCTTCTTACGTCGACTTAAAATCTCAATTACTGCTTGAATTTGCTCATCGCGCCCAATTACAGGGTCGAATTTATTATTTTTAGCTTGTTCAACTAAGTCAATCCCAATTGGTTGCTCTTTTTGAGTTGGAACGTTTTGCTTAAGGTTTTGTGGTGCCATATTCATACTGCTTGAATAGTGAATAGGAATCGAACCGTTATTATCACTCGAACTATTAAAGAAAGAATTGTTTAATTCGTTAAATAGGTTATCAAATTCGTTGTCAAAATATGTCATATCTAAACACCCCTTGTATTCGTTATAATTTTTTAATTAGCACTCAAAAGCATTGAGTGCTAATTTCTTATACTTGTAATTATAGCAGGTTATCCACAGATAGCAAGAAAAGCAACTTACTTTTCCACAATTATTTTTTGAAAGCAAAAAAGCCTTATCAATCAAGACTTATAGTCCTAAATAAGGCTTACTATTTAGTTATTTTTGGTATAACTGCAACTGGTCACGTAAATATTCTGCTGTCAAACTCTGCCTATTTTGCGAAATATCCACAGGTGTACCACAAGCAACTATTTGCCCCCCATTCGCTCCTCCGCGCGGGCCTAAGTCAATCATATAATCACTGTTAGCCATAATATCTAAATCATGGGTAATTGTAATGATTGTCGCCTGCTTATTTAAAAGTTGTTGAAAAACTTGCAATAGCGTTCTAACATCTTGCGGGTGTAGTCCTACTGTCGGTTCATCAAAGATAAACAAACTGTCTTTTTGTTGCCGGTGCAAATGACTAGTCAACTTTAGCCGCTGAGCTTCACCTCCTGATAAAGCGGGTGTTGCTTCACCAAGATGCAAGTAGCCTAAACCCATTTGACTTAAAGTTGTTAATGTTTTTTGAATTTTAGGCTCTGTTTGAAACAAATTTTGCTGAAGTAGCTCAGCTACTGAGTAGTCGAGTATCTCGGCAATACTTAATCCTTGCCATTTTACCCTTAACACATCTTGATTATAGCGGTGTCCTTCACAAAGTGAGCAAGTTTCAACCATATCGGGCAAATATTGAATATCAAGCGATATTACACCACTACCCCCACAAGCTGGGCAAGCTCCCTCTTTATTATTATAGGAAAAATGACTGGCACGATACTTATAACTCTTAGCTTGCGGTTGTTGGGCAAACAATTTACGCAAATTATCCATAATATCCGTATAAGTAGCTACTGTAGAACGTTGATTTTTACCTACTGGTGAAGAATCAACACTAATTACATTTTTAATTGTCTTACCCTTAAACTGCTTAATCCATTTAGGCATTGGTTGATGTGCTTTTTGCGCCTGCAAAGCCGATAACAAGGCATCAAGAATTAACGTGGTTTTCCCTGCTCCAGAAAAACCAGTAACTGCCGTCATAAAGCCACACGGAATTTTAACTTGTACGTCTTTTAAATTAAAACGCTGGGTGATTGCTAGGTCAATTTGTCCTAATGAAAAAAGTTCTCTACTAGCCGCTGGACGAACAAGCAGCGGTGCATTACCAGTTAAATATGGGCCAATTAACGAATTAGAATTTTGCTTTATTTGTAACGGGGTACCCTGAGCAATAATTTGTCCTCCCTGACTACCAGAACCAGGGCCAATTTCAATAATCCAATCAGCTGCACTGATAATTGCAGTTTCATGATCAACTACTACTAAAGAATTTCCTTGATTAACTAATTGGTGAAAAATATCAATTAAGCCAGCTACATTATCAGGATGCAACCCTACTGAAGGTTCATCTAACACATATAACACCCCAGTAGTTTCTGTCCTTAAAGTTCGGCCTAATTGTATGCGCTGTAATTCGCCAGTCGACAAACTATTAGCTGACCGAGCTAAACTTAGATAATCTAAACCTAACTTCAATAAAGGCTTAACCTGATGTAGTAATTCATCGCTTAAATTTGTAGCTAAGTCTTGCATTGACTGCGGCAACCAGTCCTTTATTGCTTGCATATACTGGGGCAACTCACCTAAAGTTAATTGCTCAGCTGCAACAATATTTTTCCCAGCAACTAATTGTTGCCAACGGGTAGGATCAATACGATAGCCCTGGCAATGCGGACACGTATTGAAATGATAAAAGGAATTTATTCGTTCAAGCCCGCGTTCAGACTTAGTAGTCTTACGCGAATTAATCACTGCATTATAGGCATTTTCATATAAGGCATCAAGATGATAAATACGTCCAGTCGAGGTTGGAACATCTACTGGTACTTTTCTCTCTTCACCATGAAGCACGATTGCTTTTTCTTTCTTAGTTAAGTCGCGGTAAGGAATATCTGTACGAACTCCTAATTCACGGGCAATACGCCACATCCAATTGCGTCCAGGAATTTGCCAAGTAGCAATTGCTCCATCAGCAATCGTTTTATTTTCATCAGCAATAATTTTACTATCATCAAGTTGTTCAACCTTCCCTAAACCCTGACATACTTGACAAGCACCATCTGAATTAAATGCAAAATCTTCTGCGCTAAAGGCATAAAATTCCACTCCGCATTCTGTACAATGAATCTTACCCATTTGCTCGCCGGTTAAATCCATGGCCTGCGCTATTTCAATAGTGGGGGCATTTCGATGTCCCTTAGGACAAACAGGTGACCCGAGCCGGGAAAAAATAAGGCGTAAAATATTAAAAATTTCAGTCACTGTTCCTACTGTTGATCTTATTCCAGGTATATCAGGACGCTGGCGCAAGGCAAGAGCCGATGGAATATGGCGCACTTCATCAACAGCTGCACGTCCTACTTGATTAATTCGTCTTTTCGTATAAGTAGCCAAGGAGTCAAGATAGCGGCGCGCGCCTTCTGCATATAATATTCCCATTGCCAAACTAGATTTACCAGAGCCACTAAGACCCGTTACTGCTACAAATTGATGCAAGGGAATCTCGACATTAATATTCTTCAAATTATTAACCCGGCCACCAATTACTTCAATCTTTGTTGGTTGTTCTTTATATTTCATGATTAATCATCTTTTCTTTTATTTGCTTTCACCGACTTGTTAGGCTTTTTCAATAAATATTGGCGAATCACTTGAATTACTTGTTTATTTTGGGGTAATTCAGAATGATCTGCTTGCTTACCGGTCACGATTATGGCCGTATAAGCTTTAACTTGATTTTGAAAAATAAACTTACCCGCTGCGACACTACTTTCAGGTACAATGCCGTCAGATTCATAATTTTTACCACCAGTTAGCGAATAAACCTTTAAGCTTTGCGGTAATTTACTACGTCCTTTAATAAAGTCTACTAACATCTGCGTTCGATTGGCTATGTTTTTTTCAGTAAAGTTATAAGGCGTCCCCAGAGTCATTAACCGTTTAATCTTAGCATCGCTGTCATATTGTGAATAGTAATGTTCTAACCAATAGGTCCAAATAAGTCCTCCATTAGAATGACCAAAAGCATTAAAGTTATTAAATTTATAGTTCTTCATTAAAGAGTCAAACGCTATGTCTAGCCAATAAGCTTGCTTTTTTATATTTGCATATCCATCGCGATTATCGGCAAAACCAATAATAATAAATGGTTCGCGGTCATTTTTCCCAATTGAACCACTATATGACAATTTTGCTTCACGTGAAACAGTGATTTTTAATACGCTATGTCGGCGCACAGTTGTCTTATTCAACTGACTAATTAATTGATTAAATCGTTCTGTTGTTGCACTTGATCCCGGCACCATAATTACGGGCGAAAGTAACGATTTACTCCGTTCTGCTCGAGTATTATTTTCTTTTTTCATCCAGGAATAACTGGGGATAGATAAGATAGTCATAATTACGACTAATCCGAGTAGCCATTTATAATTGGTGTTTTTATTCATTTACATTCTCCTGCGTAGCCTCACTTAACTTTTTGCTTACTCGTTCACTAAGTTTAATAATTGGCCACAATAAGCCAATGTCACTTAAAAACAACAAAATTGTAAAAATCAACGTTCCCCAATTGCCATTAGTCCCAAAAAAGGGAACTAATAACCCTGGTGTCCCTTTTAAAATTGGATACACACTCACCGGAATAAGTCGTAAGCTAATTGCACTAGCGGCTATTAGTAAATTAAATAATGGAATTAAAATGCTCGGTAACAAAAATACGGGATTCAGCATAATTGGTAGCCCCACGGTAAAGCCCAAAGTTGAATTAAATGCTGCCGGCAAAAGGCTAATTTTGGTTAAAGAAACAATTTCTTTATTTTCATGACGTAACATTAATATGACAATGATTGCTAAAATAACACTAGAGCCGCCCATCATAGCATAATTATTAATTAAAGAACTACCCAAAAATTGATAAGGAACCTGCCAAGAATTGCCATGTTGTAAAGCATAGGTTAAATTTTCTGCAGAATGAGCATTATTAATTGTTCCAGAAAGGGCATGTACTGGAAAACCAATGCCTAACCAATTTAAAAAAGTAATAACTACTGTGAGTAACATTACTTCCCATAAATTATTTGTAATCTGTACTCGATTAATAAGCTCATTAAAACTAGTCGAATTTAATAGTTTAATTTTTAAATCATAAATAAAAATTCCTAAAATAATACTCAATATGAGACAAACACAAGCTGGAAGCGCAGCTTGCCAAACCCGGCTTTGAATAGTCCTTGTACTTTCATCTTTAACAGGCTGATAATCTTTACCCAAAAATCGGTAAATAAGACCAACCCCATAACCAATAACTAGAGCAATAAATACCGCATTAATTTGTAATAAGCTTTCTGAAAAAAGCTGTTGAGTATTGTGATTAGTACTAGATGCATAAGCACAAAAAAGAATAAATAATACAGCAGTTATACCGGCCATACTCGAATCTTTATGATAAATTCGAGCCGTATATTGAGCCATAAAGTAACAAGCATATAGTCCAAAAATGCCAAAAGTTACTTCCACCATGCCCGCACTAATAAATGAACCCGTGTACCAAAACTGATCTGATATTACTTGGTCTAAACCAAAAATATTGTATATTAGTCCGTCGGGGGCAAAAACCAAATTATGCAAAAGTTTAAAATATGAACCAGCCATGGCAATTGGCATTAACATAACTAAAGTACGTTGAGCAGCTTTAAAAAAAGAACACTCACGAATTTTAACTATAGTAGCGATATCTATCATTTTTTGAACTCCTAACCAAGCTATTAAGACAAAATAATACGCCACTTATTCTAAGCCAGCAAATTTTACGTATAGTTCTTATTTATTTTTTAACAGTAATTTTACTCAAAATGTTATAATAGCTGTAACTTCTAGAAGGTGAAAAAATGAGTAAGAAAAAAATTGAATTATCGACCAATGTAGAAATGTTGATTAAAAAATATCTCAATCTTAATGATCTTAGTTTGGATGAATTAACTAATAGAGCTCTTAAAGCATACTTAGTTAATCACCTAAGTTCAACACAGGTCAAGGAAGCTTTGAAGCAAGCCGATGAAAGTGAATCAAGCTATTCAAATAAATTATTTCAAAGCAACATTGATGATTTAAATAAGCTTTAACCAAGCAAGCCAAGCAGGAAATTTCCTGCTTTTTTTGGACAAAATAAAAATATCCTAGTGTTTAACACTAGGATATTTGAATTCTTAAGGAGACTTTTATTATTAAAATTAAATTTGGCTTATGATATTAATAAAAATCGCTTAGACAGTTACTTAATACTTAAAGAGGTTGTTTTATCTCTTGGCAACATATGATTTGAAAAACTCTGCAATTCAGTTTCAAGTATCCGCAATTTATCAGTTCTTTCCTTTAAAAATGCTGCTATTAAGGTTAATAAATCGATACCCTTATGTGGGTCTAGTTCAGTCACTGTTTTAATTTTCTGTAAACGATATTCTACAGTCTTGGGGTGAACCATTAAAATATTAGCCAGTGACGACATGGATACTTGATCTTTGGCATACAGCCATAGGGTTAGTTGCGTATCTTCATCAATTTGACTTAGCTTTTTTCGGATAGCTGGATAATCTAAGGTTGAATGCATAATATTAGCCATATTTGCCACTTCATCATAATAAACAGTGGCATCAAACTTATTCGTTAATGTTAAAGCAAACAGCGCTTCTTTAATACTGCCCGACAAGTCAAAATGTGGTCTACCAATACCAATAAAAATATTTTTAGGTAAATTAGTTAAAAAATGTTTTTCCTTATTTGGCCGCATAACATATACGCGTTTATTTTTATCTAAATTAAATGCTAATCGCCATTCAGGCAAATTGTTATATTCACTTGAGGCTACTACAGCAATATATTTTATATCTAAGTCAACACCATTGATTTTAGCACGTCCATCAAAGCCATTATCAGCTACTGGCACATCATAATCTGAAACGTATAACCACTCATGCATAAATTTTTCAAGCATATTTATTATTCTCCTATTTCACTAATCAATATATAAATTTTTTCTTATATAAATTTACTATCTGCAAATAGGTAATTAAATAGCTCTATCAAGTAACTGTTCGGCAATTTTTTCTTAATCTGGAACAATTACTGTTCCATCACCATCTTTTAAATAAGAAGAAACATTATCTAATGATGTAATAATAGCTTTATGACCAGTTGACTCTGCGTATGAAATAGCAGCTTCAACTTTTGGTTTCATTGATCCGCTTGCAAATTGATTATCTGCTAAATATTCTTTCATTTGGGATACGCGAACTTCATGCAAGTCTTTTTGGTTTGGCTGTTGATAATTTAAAGTTACATATTTTACAGCGGTTAAAATTATTAATTCATCAGCATCAACTAGTTCAGCTAATTTTGCTGCTGAAAAATCTTTATCAATTACTGCTTCAACACCATGAACTTCAGCTCCCGCTTTAACAACGGGAACACCACCACCACCACCAGCAATTAAAGTCACATCATTATCTACCAAAGTATTAATTGCTTGGGCTTCCATAACACTAATTGGTTTAGGTGAGGGAACCACTCTTCTAAAGCCGCGACCAGCATCTTCAACAATTTGCCAATCAGGGTGTTCTTTTTCAATTTCTGCCACTTCTTCTTCATTATAAAATGGTCCAATTGGTTTTGAAGGATGTGCAAATGCATTATCATGTTCATCAACAACTATTCTAGTTAACATTGTTGCAACATTTAATGATAATTGTCGCCTTTTTGCACATATGTTTAAGGCATTGGCCAGCCATAAGCCAATTTCACCTTGCGTCATAGCGCCAACTGTATCTAATGGCATAGCTGGATTGCTTTTGGTACTACCTGCAAGTTCTTGTAATAATAGATTGCCCACTTGCGGGCCGTTGCCATGAGTGATGACTAATTGTATATCTCCTTTAGCAATAAACTCCGTTAGGTAATCCGCTGTCTTCATTAATGCGGCTTGTTGGGCTTGTGCTGACGGATCATCGGTTAAGATGGCATTGCCTCCCAATGCAACAACAATTCTTTTCATACTTTCCTTTCTACGCTTTTAGCTTACCTAGAATAAGTGCAATAATTGCAGTTAAAGCTAAAAGACCAATAATAATCATAAAAATCCATTCAATCTTACTAATTGGATGATTATTTTCTTTGCGAGCACGGTAATATAAAACAAAACCAATCACATAGGCAATGGTACACAGCCACAGATATTGCAACCCCGCAAAAATCATCCCCACAACTTCAAAAACTAAAGCAATGAGACCACACCAAATCATGCTCTGATGTCTGTTCTCTAAACCTAATTTCAATTCATATGCGCCAACCAATGCATAACAAACAGCAATTGAAGATGTACATAAGGAGTAAGCAAAGTTGTATGCTTGGTCTGTAAAAAGCAATGTAATTAAAAATAGTTGAATTAAAATTTCAGTTAACCAAAGAGAATTAGCTGGAGCCCTGTGTTTATTCAATTTACCAAACCAATTTGGTAGTAAACCTTGTTCAGCCATTAATGAAGTAGCTTCAACTGGTAACATTGTCCAAGATAACCAGGCACCTAATATGGAAATAATCAAGCCAACTGCAATAAATGCACCGCCAATTGGTCCCGTCATTTCCTTAAATAGATAAAGCAAAACAGGATGCCGCATTGTTTGTAATTTAGCAAGCGGCAAATAGCCATATGGTAAAATAGAAACAACTATATAAATACTTAATAAAGAAAACAAACCAATAATTGTTGCTTTACCTGCATCTGACTTTTTCTTGGCACGAGCAGCCATTGTTGTAGCGCCCTCAATACCAACAAACACCCACATCATAACCATAATGCAGCCTTTAATTTGGCTAAAAATGCCAGCTCTTGTTGGTGCAGTATACGTCACTTTACCCATAAGATTGGTAGACATATTCGCCCAAAAATGACTTGTAAAAATACCTGCCTTAAAAGTAATAAGCGCAATTACAATAAATGCAAAAATTGGAATCATTTTAGTTATAGTAACAATCGCATTAATAACTGCGGCTGATTCAATTCCCTGAGTAACTAAAATTGTTAGTGCCCAGGAAATAATCGAGGCAACAATAATTGCACTAATACTATTACCTGACTTTAATGGTGGGAAGAAATAACCTAATGAAGACATTAGCATCGTTGCAAATGCCACATTACCAAGCCAAGCTGACAACCAATAACCCCAGCCAGAAATAAATCCAGCAAAATCACCAAAACCTGCACGAGCATAGTCTGATACCCCAGTTAAGTCCGGTTTAGTCAAAACTAAATTATTTAAACTTAAAGACAATGTTAAAATACCGATACCAGTAATTACCCAAGCTAAAAGTGCTGCCCCCGGTGTAGCCGCTTGTGCTAAAGTCGATGGTAAATCAAAAATTCCTGAACCAATTGCTGAACTAACAACTAAAGCAACTAGAGCTGGCAGAGCTATCCCTTGCTCTTTGGAATCAGTCATGACTAGTGGCCTGCCTTTTCAAGCTCTGGTACAGCTGGAATAAACATATTGCCTAAAGTTGCTGCCATAATCGCTTTAATTGAATGTTTTCGGTTTTCGGCTTCATCCCATTGGCGAGCGTACTTGCTACGAAAGACTTCATCAGTAACTTCCATTTCGGTAATACCATACTGCTCTTTAACATCTTGACCATATTCTGTGTTAGTGTCATGAAAAGCTGGCAAGCAATGCATAAAAATCAAATTATCATCATCCATGCCTGTTTTGTTCATCATTTCCATATTAACTTGATATGGTTTAAGTAATTTCACCCGATTTTCCCAATCAGACTCACCCATTGAAACCCAAACATCAGTGTAAATAACATTAGCCCCTTTAACACCTTCATCAATATCAGCCGTTACCAATAAGTTAGCACCTGATTCCGCAGCAAATTTATTTGCTAAATCAACAACTTCTTGAGTTGGGTGTAATTCTTCTGGTGCCACAATATGAATATTGACACCGAGCATTGCACCAGTTACTAATAAAGAATTAGCCATATTATTGCGACCATCACCAACAAAGGCCAGTGTCAAGCCTCGCAAATGACCAAAGTTTTCTTTAATTGTCATAAAATCGGCAATCATTTGGGTTGGATGCCATTGATCAGTCAAACCATTCCAAACTGGAACATCGGAATATTTTGCTAATTCTTCGACGTCTGTTTGTTTGAAACCTCTGAATTCAATACCATCAAACATTTTGCCTAAAACAATTGCAGTATCCTCAACGGATTCCTTTTTTCCTAATTGAATATCATTAGCTCCTAAATACTCAGGATGTGCACCTAATTCAATTGCTGCAGTAGTAAACGCTGAACGCGTTCTAGTTGATGTTTTTTCAAATAATAAAGCAATATTTTTTCCTTCTAAATAATGATGCGGAATATTTTTTTGCTGTAAGGTCTTTAAGTGTAGCCCTAAGTCAATTAAATATTGAATTTCTGCTGGAGTGAAATCCTTTTCTGCTAATAGTGAACGTCCTTGAAATACTGAATTAATAGCCATTTTATTTCTTCCTTTTATTTATTTGATTTTTTATTTTTTATAAATCTTCACGCCACAGAGGCTGAGACATACAACGCGGACCACCACGACCTCTTGAAAGTTCACTTGAAATAACTTCATGCACCAGAATATCGTGTTCACGTAACATTTCATTACTTACATAATTACGGTTATAAGTAACTACTTCACCTGGGGCGATAGTTAAAGTATTGGATCCATCATTCCATTGTTCACGTGGGGCAACAATATCATCAGCATTACCAGTCATAATCAAATCTAGTTCTGATAGATGAAGGACTTGTTTTAATGTTTCCCCTAAATCAGTGTGATGTTCCATCTTGATTTTGCCGTTTTCATCTGGGGTCATAACAAAAATATTCATTTTCCCGGCTTCATCCATAATTCCTGGAAAAACAGTAAACTGGTCTTTATTGACCATCGTAAATACCGTATCAAGGTGCATCATAGCGTGATTATGTGGGATTTCAATCGCTACTACTGTATCAAAGTGACTATCATTATTAGTAAATAATTCTTGTGCCAAACCTTCAATTGATTTAGATGATGTTCTTTGTGAAACACCAATTGCTAAAACATGATCGTTTAATACCAATTCATCCCCACCCTCAATTCGGGTACTATGGTTACGATCGCGCCAAACATTAACATGACCTGCAAAACGGGGATGGTATTTCATCACAAATTCAGTAAATAATGATTCAGGCTGACGAGCTTTAAAAGTCATATGATTAATAGTAATTCCTGAACCTATAGAGGCTTGTGGATCCCTTGTAAAATATGCATTAGGTAGGGGATCGAGTAGAAATGGGTCATTAGCATCACTACCTGCCAAATCGTGTAGGGTTTCATTTTTTAAATCCAAATCAATTTCATTACGACGAATACCGCTATAAAGCTTAGTTACCATATCATGCAAGTCAAAACTATTAAGATATTCTTGCAAGACATCATGTGTTACGCCCGCTTCATAACCATGTTCACTAAGGTATTGCTTAATAAACTCTTGACGAATTTCTGAACTTTGGCCTAATGCTCCAACCGCTAAGTCATCAATATATAGGGTCTCAACCCCATTCTTTCTTAAGGTTTCAGCAAAATAATCATGTTCTTCTTGGGCAATTTTCAAGTATGGGATGTCATCAAACAACAGATTCTCCATTGTGTCAGGAGTAATATTTTCAACTTCGGCACCTGGACGTTTCAACAATACTGTTTTTAATTTGCCAATTTCTGAATTAACATTTATTGCTGGATTTTCCATCTTTATTTCTCCTTTATGCAACAATTGTAAAATTATCAAAAAGCGCTTTCATTAATTTACGTGATAATTATTGCAAAAACACATATGTGATAAAACGGTATTTTTGATAGTCTTTTTTATCCATTTAGATAAATAAAAAGCACTTACTAACAGGTTACGTAAGCAAGTGCTAATAATGATTGAATAACTATAAAGACATAATATCTTCTTACCCAATCTCTTTTTAGTTTTTTAGTAATTTTCCAACTATAAATAAAAAGCATATAAAAGTAGTTATCCTTTTATATGCTTTAATGAAATATTAATTAAATTGGTCGCCGGCCAATTGACGATAAAAATTAGCCTTGGTTGTTTGAACATATGGAACTATCCAAATAAATCCTATGCCCAAAGTAAGTAGACCTATTAAATACCAGCCCAAAAAGCTTAAGTCTAAAACAAACAATTGCCATTTGTGTCCCACCATCAACCGGCGACTTTCAGTAATTCCCGTCGTAGCATGAACTTCTTTGCCACTTTCAACCAGGTCGCTCACAATATACGGAGTTAAGGCATAAGAATAACTTTTAATAATACCTGGAACGACAAGTAAAAGTGTCCACAAATTTTGAAAAATATAACTGCATAAATAATTTAAAAATTCTGGAATAAAACGATTGTCAGTAAAGACCGAAAAAACAGCCTTAAATAGATTGTGCTTATGCCCTCTAGATAAATGTAAGAAGGTAATAACCATACTTAACATAAAAAAGCCACTGAGAAAGCCCAACCCTGTACCTAAAAAAAAGGTGCCATTCGTAACATACGGCTTTACTACTTCAACAACATTATTTCCTTGAAAATTACCAATATCATCTTTTATATTATAGCCAAAAATCAAGCCGTTTAAGATTACTATAATTAGGCCCATGCAGGCAGCCCAGCCCCAATTGCCGCGAAGCTCTTTTTTAGCTTCTGCCTTTAATTCTGCTCTATTCATATTTTCCTCCACACAACTCTTCTAATAAGTTAATTTTAACTTAAACAGATGATTATTAGCAAAGAATATACAAAAAGCTTAGTTCCACCAACATCGGAACTAAGCTCACACAGTGTTTATACCGTCAGCACTGACCACATAAAAAGAAGTATCATTTTCGCTACCGTAGAAAATGATTAAATTATTCTTTTCGCTAACGGCACAACAAAATTCTAGCATGCAATTACCTAAAAAACAAGATATGCAATATTCATGACCAAATAACCATTAATCAATTAAAGACTTCATAATTTTATCAACCTGCGGCTTTAAAGATGCAAATTGCCCCATTCGCGTTCTATCTGACTGGATAATTAGCATTGTTTTAGCATCCTTAGTACTACGTAAAAAGGTATAATAGCCTTCTCCGGCTCCATTAGCTATTTTAAATTTACTATTATTATAGAAACCACCATTGTAAAAACTCGGTGGGCTGGCTTGATAAAGTAACTTGCGACTTTTACTCAACAAAAATTTACCCGCAAGCAGATAATGAATTACTTTAGCTAAATCATGATTAGACATTACTATCGAGCCAGCTCCCAGCTCATTGTGTGCATCACTTAAGGCAACTTTAGCTTTGACTAAAATATATCTACCTTTTTTATAAACTTTACCAGGAATAAATCCGGTATTTAACAGCTGAGCCGACTTAGCCCATAAAAATTCAGTATGCTTCAACTTCAATGGTTTAATATAAGTATCACGAAATAACTTTTCATAACTTTTTCCCGTTACTTGGGATAAAATACCGCACAAATATATATAATTAAGTGAACTGTAATACCATTTCCCTAACATTTTCGGTACAAAAATTGTCTTAGCAATATTATGTTCAAGATTTGCTTGATCAGATTTAAAAGCTTTACTTCCTAATTTACTACCAGGCCGTAAACTCAAGCCTGCGGTCATTGAAATTAGATTTGCTAATTTAATTTTCTTTGAGCCAGGGATTGCTGGATAAAACTTACTAAGTGGATCTTGCAAACTTAATTTACCAGTTTGAACAAGCCGCATTACTAATGCTGCAGTCATCGACTTTTGAACAGAATTAATTAAATAACTAGTGTCAGTTGCATTATTTGTAGCATAATCAAGTAGAATCTTATTGTCTTTAATGACAAGAACTGATCCCTTAATTTTTAAGGCATCAATTTGCTGGCGCACTATTTTTCTTTTAAAGCTGCTTTTCGACTTTCAACTGCAGAATATTTGTCCGTTGTCTTAATCATTCCTGGCTTGTTTTGCCATTTTTTAGTATAGAAATAATTACGCATATTATAATTATACGGTTCATTTTTCTGATTCATAAATGGCTTAACCGCTTGATCGACAGCAACCCATCCACGCCAACCAATATGAATGGTATCTTCCATAAAATATTTTTCCGAACCACGTTTGGATAAATCTTCTATCTTATCGAAGCCTTGGCTGTTTAATTGGTACTTAATTTTATTGACTGATTTTTGATACATTGACTCAGATAGTCCAGTATAATCAGCCCACTTTTGATTTATCGGTGGAATAATGAACAAAACATTTGTATGTTGTTTAGCAAATTGGTGCAACATCAATTCAAAGTCACTATACTCAACTGATTTTGTATAATTAAAATCATGCTGACTATCCTTTAATTTAGCTAAGGCTCGTTTATTTAAACGCATTTTGTAAAATTTGTTATTAATGCCAAAGCTATTAGAATTAGTATTAATGGCAGCCTGTTGCTTAGCTATTTGGTCAAGCGCCTTAACTGAGTATGTATTAGGCAATAGTTTGGCATGACCATTAATCTTTTGGATACGATCTCGTAGCTGAAATGTACTGAAAAACTTGTCCTCATTGTTCAGCATACGCCGCTGATTTTCAAGGAGAAAACGTTGCGTACTCGTTAAACTCTGACCATTTGCAATTGTTTTCATACCAGATTTAATAACACCCTTTGTTTCTGGCATTTGCAAGAAGCGTTTGGCTGCATAACGATTAGAAACGTTACTTTTCTTAATTCCTAATAAAAAATTACAAGCTTGTAATGGTGAATAATACAACGAAAAAGCATCTGGATCTTGACCAATCTTGGTGAACCATTGGGGTGAAATAATCACTACAGCCTTTTTATTCTTTAACTGTTTAGCAGTACCTTGCATCCCTAAAAATTGAGCTAATGATTGGCTTCCAGGTCCCCCCAATAAAAATGGACGATAATTGCGGTGATATTTTTCAGCCAAAACGCTCGGATGAAGTGGATCAAGCCGTGATAATTCACTAGAACCATAAAAAGGTACATAGCCATCATCAAAGGCATTCTGCTTCATTCGTGATCCTTTAAAAATAGTAGTTGTCTGCGAATTAGCTGCTTGATAGATAGCATCCTTAGAAAATGTTCGCTCCCAAGGTATTAAAAAAATAACTAGCAGCAGGATAAAAGCGCAAAGAACCGGGCCAAAAATTTGCCACAGTCGGCGTTTATTACTCATCTTTTGAATTTTCCACCTTTGAAACAATCTTACTTGGCGTGTTCCATTCATCCCTGTCAAATTCAGAAACTGGTACATCAATTGCAAACTTCTCTTGCAAATTCAAGAGCATTTGAACACTAGCCATTGAATCCATTAAACCATTTGCAAAAATATCTTCATCCATTCTTTCTGATAAATCTTCACCAGTTAAATCTTGCAAAATGTCTAAAACTTCTTTTTCAATATTCATAATAAAACCTCTTAAATTAGATTACTTTCTTACTTCCAACCAAACCATAATTCACTAAGGAAGCCTGAAAAAATCAAAAAACTAAAACAAACAATATTAAACGTTATAAAAATTGCCAACCATTTCGTAAACTTATTAGACGGAATTTGCTCCTTGTGTTTCTTTTTATATCTAAGCCAGCAATCATTAATAATAATAGCCATTGCATGGAATAAACCATAAACAATATAATACCAGGTTAAGCCATGCCAAAAGCCCATTGTCAAGAATAATAACAAGTATGCAGCTTGTGACAATCTAATCGGATTCTTAAACAGCTTTTTCTTCATGGCAAAAAACGTAAAACGCATGTAAATGTAGTCACGGAACCAAAATGACAGCGTCATATGCCACCGATTCCAGAATTCTTTAATATTTTGCGAAATAAAAGGCTTATTAAAGTTTACTGGTGTATGAATTCCCATGAAATTAGAAATGGAAACTGCAAACAGGGAGTACCCTGCAAAATCAAAAAATAGATACATACTATAGCAGTACATATAGGCTACTAGCCACCAAGAAAGTTTCAGACCACCATTAGCTGCACCTGCAATTAAAGCAGCTTTAGAAATCTTAGGCAACCAATAGGTTCCAAAAAACCAGCCTAAAACAAATTTATAAAGGAAGCCTTGAAAAAGATTTCTTGTTGCTATCTCTAAATCAGCCAGATATTGGTCACGTTTAGGAGCAACATTGCATTCCTTAGCAAATCTGCGGTAACGATCAATTGGGCCAGATGAAAAAGTGGGAAAGAAAAGCAAAAATCGTAGATAGGTGCTCAAATCAAGTTCTTTAATCGCACCATCACGCACTTCCATAATAACCTGTACCGTCTTAAAGGTAATATATGAAATACCTAAGAAAGCTAAGACACCAGGAATTGGTGCTTTAGGAAAAGCAATCTGAAATTTAACTAAAACTAGCGGTAAAATAGCTAAAACAACCGCTAAGTAGAAAACCCATGTCTTATTCTTACCATTTTGGCGATAATGCAGGTACCAATAGCTCACTAATAATTGAAACAATAGGTAAATAATTAAATTAACCCCTTGCTGCCACTTATCTCCATCAAAAATAAGAAATAAAAAAACTAATGAAAATGCCACTTCATAGATTTTTAAGCGATGACCATGATATAAGCCAATAATGATTGGTACTAGGCCAATCAATAAATACACAAAGTATTGCGGATTAGTGTAGGGCTGTAAGTTTATGAAGTTAAAATTCACTACTCATTAACCTCCTTAATTACAGCTTTAATATCAACTTTTCCATTCTGGGAAATTGGCAAAGTTTCACGGTAAACAAATCGTTGTGGAATCATGTATGGCATCAAATTTTTAGCTAAATCAGCACGTATTGCTTTAGTAATTTCAGCCTCTGAATAACGGTCTTTAATACCATCTTTTAGTTTGATTTCAGCTACAAGTTGCTTAACCGTGTGGTCCTTACCATACTTAGGAGCTGCTACTCCATGATCAACAAACTCATTCTTACCTATATAATGATTGATTTCTTCTAATTCAATCCGATAGCCATTAAATTTAATTTGAAAGTCAATTCGCCCACGATAAAATAGCATTCCATTATCTAGGAAACCCTCATCACCAGATCTATGACTCATGTACTTTGCACCTGGCTTTTTGAAAAATGCCTTAGCAGTCTTTTCCGGGTTATTCATATATCCCTTAGAAGTACTTGGTCCTTCAATGATAATTTCACCTTGATTGTGGTCACCCTTTGTTTCATCAATGGTAATTTTGGTATCAGCTTTAGCACGTCCGATTGGTAAACGGTCATACTTATTCAATATTTCGTCAGTAATCTCTACTTGTGTTACTGCAACAGTAGTCTCAGTTGGACCATAAGTATTAAAAATTTTAGCATGGGGGAACTTTTGCTTAAGCATCAAAGCTTCACCATGAGGTAATTCTTCGCCACAAAATAGAAAATGCGTCATTTCAGGATGATGTTCCTCATCAAATGTTTTATCAAGAAAACACATTTGCGCAAATGATGGAGTTGACACCCAAACATTAAATTGCAATTTAGGTAAGGTTAAAAATAACTGGGCAAAATTCTCTGTTACATCATGTGGCAAGACCACCAATTTACCACCGCTAACTAAGGCTGGATAAAGACTCATCACCGAGAGATCAAATGAATAAGGCGCTTGCGATAAGAAACTGGGATAATCAGGTAGAGCAAAATCGGTCATTTCCCAATTGATAAAACTTAGTAGATTGTTATGACTAATCTGAACCCCCTTAGGTAAGCCACTGGTTCCAGAAGTAAAGATAATGTAGAAATTGGCATCACCTGCCACAAAATTTTGCGAATCAATCTCAAAGGTACCGTTTATTACTTCACTAGGTTTAATAACTTGCAAAGTTGTTAAATCAATTTCCGGAAGTGCATCAATCGCCAAAATAACTTTTGCTTTAGCAACTTCTTGAATCATCGCTATTCGTTCCGCATTAGAATAACTAGCAATTGGAATATACGCATGCCCAGCTTTGACACAGCCCAAAAAACTAGCAATCATTTCAAAATCTTGTCCGCCCCATACCATAATTGGACTATCAGCCGGAAGATTTAATGAAATTATTTTATGTGCCCACGCATCTGAACGCTCTTTTAAATCACCATAAGTATTAGTTTTACTTAAATAATCATAAGCAATTCGGTTGGGTTCAATTGTAGCAATTTCATCAATTTTTTTAATTACATCATTAATCATAATGATACCACCTTAAAATTCGTTATAAATAAAGTGAACCGACGTCAGACCACTATATTGATATAGATAAATTAGTGTCATTAAAATAACACAATAAATAAGTGTCGTGAGAACAAACTTACCTATTTGTTTACTACGTGAAACATTTCCTTTTTTTAGCATAAATCTTTATCTCTCTAAATCTTAATAAATCCCCAAAATATTATTATATGTTTACACTGTATTACCACTGTATTACTACTGTCAATGACCAACTTAAAATTTTATCATTTTTTTACTAAATCTAAACATTAGTTTAGCAGGATTCATTGTTCTTTATTAAATTTACTACAAGCGTTATAAGAAAAAATTAGTGGGATAAAGACAATCAATGATAAAAACAAAATAGCAAATGTCAATAGACTTACTAAATTTTTTCGTTTCAACCACCCTTTACTCGTAGCAGTTGTCAGAATAAAAACGGCAAATGCAACGGTCACAATCAACTCAATTAAAAAGAAAACAGAGTAACTCGACCAACTTGCTGTCCTATAAAGCCATAACCAACCTGAGGCCGGTAATAAACATAGCCAGCCTGAAACACGTAACCAAAAAGTAATTCGATTGCGATATTTTTGTTTTTCCATTTTTCTCCTTAATACATTAGATATAGAACAAAGACAATTATAACAATGTGTTCTTCAATAAACAATTTTACATCAAATGAAAAATTGCTTTATTTATGAATTCGTCATACTTTTTTCACATTTTATAGTTATACTGAATGCTGATATGGTGATGCTGAGAAACATTACCATGTTACACTCAACTTTTATGTTTTTCATTCATACTCCTCCAAGTATAATGTAATGAAAAACGGAATGACTTTACAGGTCATTTTCATATCTATCCCTTTCAACTCACGTGTATTGCGTGGGTTTTTCTATTTCCTTTATGACTTCTAAAGGAAATCTTTACTAATTTATAAGACATTTTCTACCTTTACTTTACAATTAAGGAATATTATTTACAAAGTAGTAAGTTAGTAAAACTTGCTACATACTCCCACTTTTTATTTCATTCATTCTTACTCCTTCAAAGTAGATGAAAACTAACTGACCCGCATGTTTTGCGGGTCTTTTTCTTTATTTTGTTTAATTTTAGTGAAAGGGGGTGGCCTAAGTGTTTTCGCCCACAATCAAACAGCTATTAGCAGAAAAAGCCGACACTTTTATTATTCCGGCAGCAAAAGTCGCTTTTGTTCAAGCTAATAATCCTCTCTACCATGCTTTTTTAATTTTAACGAGAGTAAAATATGCTAAGATTCCCGTACTGGATCAGAAAAATCACGTAGTTGGTCTAATTAGTTTAGCCATGATTACTGCTACAATGATGGGAACTCATAAAATAACTAGTGAGCCCTTAAATAGCCTTAAAGTTCGTGATGTAATGGAAACCAAATTCGATAAAATAAATCTTTTAGGATCAACTTTAGAATCCCAACTTCATTTATTAATTGACAATCCATTTCTCCCAGTTGTCGATAATCATAATATTTTTCAAGGTCTCTTAACTCGGCGGGAATGGATTAAAGCTTTCAATTACATTACACATAATCTAGAAAAAAAATATAAAATCATAAAGAAATGATCCTTGCTTTTTATCTTTAAGGATAATACTCAATATACAGTGCAATCATTTATCTACTTATATAGCAAATGGTATTATAAAAATTTTTTTATTACCCACACTTTTTTGAGTTATACTTAACTTAGAATAAGCTTCATGCTTTAGTATTAAAAATTGTCTTGTTTATATTAATTGAAAAATTATAGATTGCTTTGTATTAAAAAGAAGGATACTAATATGGCAAATAAAATAATTTCTGAGCAATTAAACACTTTAATTGATGCTATTATTGACAATTTAGCATATCCTCGTGAACAAGAATTATCTTTATCAGAAAAAAAGCAGCTAGTCACCCAATTAAAAAAAATTAACCAAGCGCCCGATAATTTCTCTGAAAAAGTAATAATTACTGATGTCTTTTATAAAGACAAAATTGCCAAAGAATTTAAAATTATCGACCATAATTTTGGGTGGATTTTCGAAATTTTACAACACGAATTAGTTTCAGCTACTAGACTTCATGCCCTGTTGCTTGATTTAGCCCATGAAGAACATTTTTCACTTGAAGGGATTAATAAAATAAACCACTATTTTTCTGAAACTGACGATCATGGTGACAATGATAATTTTATTACGATGTCTTTTGCTGACTTGATTGATTCACTTAATCGCGCCAAAATTTTTCAAGTTGAAACTAATCCTACTCCGCAAAAGCAAAGTGTAAAAAAGTCGCCTACCTCAATCAAAAGAGCCAGTTCAAATAAAATTATCAAATTATATGATTATTGATTCAAGAAAGCTATAACGCTTTCTTTTTATTAAATTCATTATTTTCTATAACCTAATCATTTGTGTAATAAAAAAAAGTAAGTTAATGTTAAAATAAAATACATATTATTTTTTTATACGGAGGCAGAGCAAATAATGAGTTTTAAAAAGCAGTGGAAATTTA
Source organism: Lactobacillus sp. ESL0237 (assembly GCF_003692985.1). Lineage (NCBI taxonomy): Bacteria > Bacillati > Bacillota > Bacilli > Lactobacillales > Lactobacillaceae > Lactobacillus > Lactobacillus sp. ESL0237. The sequence continues at coordinate 432,316 of NZ_REHE01000010.1, forward strand.
TACTAGTACTACTTATTGGTCTCATTAGTCTTATTTGTCAATTTGGGTTACACACCAATAGCTTATTTCAAATTGGTAATTTACAATTTACAATTCAAGCTATTTTAATTGACCTTGTAGGAATAATGATGACCATTTCCTTACTTAGTGAAATTGTTGCCGACTTTAAATCTGGACGCTATGGTGTAGATATTTTAGCCGTTATTGCAGTTGTATCCACGATTTTAATCGGTGACTATTGGGCCGAGTGGATGATTTTAATTATGATGACTGGTGGCGAAACTTTAGAAGATTATGCCACCGGTCAAGCCGACAAAGAGCTGCGCTCACTTTTAAACAATTCGCCCACAACAGCTAATAAGATTGTCAACCAAAAACTACTTTCAGTTGATGTTAACCAGCTTAAAATTAATGATCATGTTTTAATTAAGCCTGGCGAACAAGTACCGGTTGATGGAAAAGTAGTTACAGGTGAATCCAGTTTTGATCAGTCATCACTTACTGGCGAATCAGTACCAATTAATAAAAAAATTGGTGATGAACTAATGTCTGGATCTATTAATGGTAACACTGCCGTTGAAATGGTTGTAACTAAAAAAGCAAGTGATTCAGAATACCAGACTATTGTTTCCCTAGTCAAAACATCCCAATCTCAGCCAGCCAAATTTGTTAAAATGGCTGACCGCTATGCGGTTCCGTTTACAATTATTTCCTTAGTAATTGGAATTGCTGCTTGGATTCATTCAGGTAATCCGGTTAATTTTGCCGAAGTCATGGTCGTAGCATCGCCTTGTCCTTTATTAATTGCCGCACCGGTAGCCTTGATTTCAGGTATGAGTTCAATGTCTAAACACCACATTATTGTTAAGTCTGGACCAACCATTGAAAAGTTAGCTGAAGCCAAAACTTTTGCTTTTGATAAAACCGGTACTTTAACTGAAAACCAATTGGTAATTGATGAAATAGTTCCTGCCACTAATAATTCAAACTTTAGTAAAGAAACTATCTTAAGTTATGCAACAAGCATCGAACAACAATCAACCCATATTATTGCTAATTCGCTAGTGAGTGTTACAAACAAGCAACTTTTAAAGCCCGCCACTAATATTAAAGAAACAACCAGTCAGGGAATTAGCGGAATTGTCGAGCAACACTTAGTTAAAGTAGGTAAATTAAATTTCGTTAGTTCCGAGCAAAAAATTCAAGCTGTTAATGCAACTGCCATTTATATTTCAATTGACAACCAATATGCTGGTTACATCACTTTTAAAGATCAAGTTAGAGCAGAAAGTGCCACTACAATTGAACGATTAAAACGGCAAACTGGAGCCCAGATGATGATGCTAACTGGTGATCATCAGGATGTAGCAGCTAGAATTGGTAAAGAAGTCGGGATTGAAGATATCCGTTATGATTTGCTACCGGTTCAAAAAATTGAAGCAATTAAAAAAGTAACTCAAGATAAACGTCCGGTGGTCATGACTGGCGATGGGATTAACGATGCTCCCAGTTTAACGGCAGCTGATGTTGGTATTGCGATGGGCGCAAAGGGTGCCTCAGCCGCTAGTGAAAGCGCAGATGCCATTATCATGGTTAATGATTTATCTAAGATTAATGATGCCGTGGCCATTGCAAAACATACTATGAAAGTTGCTAATATTGATGTTTTAGCCGCGATAACCATTGTTATTATTATTGAGCTTATTGCCTTTACTGGCATTATCCCCGCTTTTTTGGGAGCAATTTTGCAAGAAGTAGTAGATATGATTTCGATTAGCTTGGCCCTGTTAGCAAAAACTACACCTAAAAATCCAAAACAAACGGGACTAATTACTGAAAAGTAAAATACTTTAACCAGATAAAAAAACGAATCAAATGATTCGTTTTTTTATCTGGTTAATATTTAATAATTTAAACTTTAAGCGTTAAACAAGAAAGCCCAATGCATTATAAAGCATGTGCGACAGCATTGAATAACGCATATCTTTTGTGGTTATATAAACCCAACCTAGTACACACCCCAATGACCAATAGACAAGCAAAAATGGACTAAAAGCCGGATTATGCACATAGCCGAAAGCAAAGCCGCTTATAATGATTCCTAACCATTTATTTAATAGTGTCTCTTTGACAAAAAAGGTATTAAAAAACATTCCTCTAAATATGGTTTCTTCAAATATTGGAGCGATAATAACTACCATCGGAACAAAAAAATTTCCTGCTAGACGTGAAATTCTATTAAGCTCCATTTGATTATCTGAAGTAGTATTCACATTGATTCCTAATAGATTAGGAATTAGAAAACTGGCCAATGTCAGCAAAACAAAACCTATGATTGCAATTGCTAGTCGCCGGATACTCCAATGCGGACGATAATTAAAATCCCAATCATTTTCTTCTGCTAATTGCTTATGGTAAAGATAAAATAGCAATAATATCGCCAAAACTGTTACTATTATTACTAGGACAACAAAGCCAGCAGGACTTATTTTTAGAATATTTTGTACTTTAGTTGGATAAAAATATAATAATTGTACTATTGAATATAATAGGAAACTTACAAATAAAATGATGATATTTTTAAAAATTGTTGCTTTTTTCACTTGTTTACTCCTTACTAGTTATAAGAATCTAGTAGATTATTATATATAATTAAGCTACAGTATACCATAAACACACAATTTTATTTATAATGTCCTTTTTCGACTTATGTTAATAAACCACCATGTTTTTCATGATTGTTTTTTATACATCATTCAGCAAGTTTATTATAGTTAAGGTGAGGGTCATGCTCCAATTTTTTGAAATATTTAGTGAAAATCGTACATTCATGTATCTCTCGATAATTGTACTAATTTCATTGGGATTATTTTTGTTTTCTTGGTTAAAAGAACCACGTAATTTAATTAATGGCTTACTTTTTAGTCTTTTTCTTATTTTATTTATTATTTGGTTATCCACTATTATAGTTGCAACAAAGTTAAAACATTTGATAATCTTCTATGAAATTATAATCTTAATCTCCATTTTATTGTTTATAGCAACCGCTGCCTTTTCTTGGCTCTTTTTCTTATGGAATGCTTATCTTGTTTGGCGGCGTGAAAGCCATACCTTAGCAAATTTATTAACCTTTTTTCTGGGAATTGTAATTTTTATTTCCTGGGTAATATTTTTATCTGGTGCTTTTAGACTGATACCTACATGGCTTAAAATGTTTTTATGTGCTCCAACAGCAATTGTCCTTTATTTGCTACTGATAGCTTATAATTTCTTAGTTAATCTTTTACTGTATCAAATAGTGCCACGTCAGTATAATCAAGATTATCTCATTGTTCTAGGTTCTGGCTTGAAAAATGGCAAAACAGTGCCCCCGCTATTAGCTACCCGAATTAATCGGGCAATCCAGTTTGCGCAAAAGCAAGTAGCCAAGGGCCAGCAGCCGCCAAAATTTATTATGTCTGGTGGAAAAGGCAATGATGAAGAAATTACTGAAGCAGAGGCAATGAGGTCTTATGCTATTCTTCATGGTGTTGATCCAAAATATATTTTACTTGAAACAAAATCAAAAAATACTTATCAAAATATGCAATTTTCGCAGGCGGTTGCGACGACCGATTTTGGTAATAATCATTATCGTGCTAAATTTTTCAGTAATAATTATCATATTTTTCGCGCTGGCCTAGCTGCTAAAGCGACTGGATTAAATGCAAACGGAGTTGGTTGTTACACTAGACTTTATTTTCTTCCTAATGCAATTATGCGTGAATTTGCTGGTATTTTACTAATTAATAAAAAACGCCATCTAATTATTATTACCTTAATTACATTCCTCTTCCTAATCTTTACCTTTATTAACTTACTTAATAATATGTGCTGAAAAGTAAATGTATAATACTGAAGTCAGCTAAACTTTTTATAATAATAAATACTTCATTATTATAGCTTTAATATCTTATATATGTTAAACTTACGCCTATTAATTAATAAAGGTATAAAGGAGTTAACTATGCTTCAATTAAAGCACTTGCGTAAATCTTATCATGTAGGGGATACAGTCACTCATGCCCTTGATGATGTCTCTATTTCTTTTCGTAATCAAGAATTTGTCGCTATTTTAGGACCAAGTGGTTCTGGAAAAACTACAATGTTAAATGTAATTGGTGGCCTTGATCGCTACGACAGCGGCGACTTAATTATAAATGGAAAATCTACTAAAAATTTTGCTGAAACTGATTGGGACGCATATCGTAACAATTCAGTCGGCTTTATTTTTCAAAATTATAATTTGGTGGCTCATTTATCAATTATTGCTAATGTTGAATTAGGTATGAACCTGTCTGGTGTTCCTGCCTCACAGCGTCATCAAAAAGCACTTGATGCTTTAGCCAAAGTTGGATTAAAAGATCAAGTATCAAAGAGCCCTAATCAATTATCTGGTGGACAAATGCAACGTGTAGCGATTGCAAGAGCATTGGCTAATGACCCAGACATTCTACTGTGTGATGAACCAACTGGAGCTCTCGACACTGAAACGTCTGAGCAAATTATGCAATTAATCAAGCAATTATCTCAAGATCGCTTAGTGATCATGGTCACCCATAACCCAGAACTTGCAAGGAAGTATGCAACTAGAATCGTTAATTTTCAAGATGGCAAAATTTTGAATGATTCAAATGCCTTTAAGCCGGTAAATGAAGCTGATACTTTTAACTTAAAACGAACTAAAATGTCATATTGGAATGCTATTAAACTTAGCTTTACTAATATTATGACTAAAAAAGGGCGAACTGCTCTAACTGCTTTTGCTTCAAGTATTGGTATTATTTCTATTGCAATAGTATTAGCTTTGTCTAATGGTTTTCAAAAACAGATTGATACAACTATGAGTAAAGCATTAGCCAAATATCCTGTAACAATTACCCAAAATGCTGCTAATTTTGATAGTTTTGCGCAAGAAAAAAATTCTAAGAGTGTTGCTAAAAATCGAGGTTATATTACCGCTAGAAAAGATAAGGCACAACAAAGTTCCCACAAAAACAAAATTACGCTAGATTATATTAACTACATTAAAAAGATTAATCCTAAATATGCTAATAACATCTCTTATCAAGTTGGTGTTAACCTCAACCTTTTAGGAAAAATCGATGGCAAAGTTAAGCGTGTGCAGTTTTCACCATTAGAAGCTGGTTCAACTATGACTGCAGCATATTCGCAAATGCAAACACAAGCAGCCAGCATGTCTTTTATGGGATCAGCCGTTTTCCCTACCGAACTTGATAAAAGTCAGGGCAATATTTTAAAAGAGAACTATCACTTACTATCTGGTACTTGGCCCAAATCAGCAACTGACTTAGTTTTAGTAGTTGATAGTCAGAATACTATTATAGATAATGTACTAAAAAATCTCGGCCTTAACATCAAAAATGGAGCTAAAGTTGACCTTAGCCAACTAGTTGGCAGAGAGTTTAGAATTGCTACTAATGATGATTACTACCAAAAATTACCTACAGGAATGTTTATTCCCAAAAAGGTAAACTCAGCTATGTATACTAATAGTAAGCTTAAACTGCGAATTGCTGGTGTCATTCGACCTAAAAATAAAGATTCGCTAGAACTATTAGCGCATGGTATTGCCTATAGTGACCAACTAGCACAGCAAGTTATTAAAGAAAACCAAAGTTCAGCAATTGTTAAAGCACAAAAAAACTCTAATCAGAATGTGCTAACAGGACAAAATATGAATCAGACCACTAAAAAGCAGGTATTGCAAGCAATCGGTGGTTCTACAATTCCTGCTGGAATCATGATTTATCCTAATAACTTTGATGCAAAAAACAAGGTCTTAAATTATTTAGATAACTGGAATAAAGGTAAAGCTAAACAAGATAAAATCATTTATACCGATATGTCTAGTGCAGTAACTACTATGACTGGCGGATTATTAAATGGAATTACTGCTGTTTTAATTGCTTTTGCCGCAATCTCACTTATAACTTCAATGATTATGATTGGAATATTAACTTATACCTCAGTCTTAGAAAGAACTAAAGAAATTGGGATTTTAAAAGCTCTTGGCGCACGAAAAAAAGATATTACTCGTGTCTTTGATGCTGAAACTTTTATTTTAGGAATTTTTTCTGGTATTTTGGGAATTGTAATTGCCCGGCTGCTAATTTTCCCAATTAACAGTGTACTTTATTCCATCACTGATTTGACCAATGTAGCTCAACTTAATCCAATTCATGCTCTTGTTTTAATTGGTATTTCGACCATTTTGACGATGCTCGGCGGACACTTGCCTGCCCGCATGGCTGCCAAAAAAGATGCCGCCATTGCTTTAAGGAGTGAATAAAATATTTAAAGTCTTAATCAATATTCTATTTGCAAGAAATATTGATTAAGGCTTTTTTAAATTATTTACACTGCCTATTTTATCTCTAGTTGACAAATTGGCATATACCAATTTATAATTAACTTAATATTTTTGGGAGGCTTATTTATGAAAATAATTATTAAGGACGACAAAGCAAGTGCTAGTGAGCAAGCGTTTGCAATTTTTAAAAACAGCATTAGCAATGGAGCAAAAGTTATTGGCTTAGCAACTGGTTCCACTCCGGAAAATCTTTACCAAGAATGGGTTGATAGCCAACTTGATAATAGTAACTTAATTAGTATTAATCTTGATGAATATGTTGGCTTAGACGAAAAAAGTGACCAAAGTTACCACTATTTCATGCAAAAACATCTTTTCCAGCAAAAGCCATTTAAAAAATCATATATACCTGATGGTATTTTAGCTATTAACAATCCACAAAAAGCTTCAGCTGACTACAATAAAATTATCGAAGACAATCCAATTGATATTCAACTTTTAGGTTTAGGCCAAAATGGTCATATTGCTTTTAATGAACCTGGAACCGCATTTGATTCAATCACACACGAAGTTAAATTAACCGAAAATACTATTCAGGCAAATTCGCGTTTCTTTAGCAATATTGATGACGTTCCTAAGTCAGCAATTTGTATGGGTATTGCTAATATCATGAGTGCAAAAGAAATAGTAATTATGGCGTTTGGCGAAAATAAAGCTGATGCCGTCCAAAAAATGATTGAAGGACCAGTAACTGAAGAAGTTCCTGCATCTATTTTGCAAAATCATCCCAATGTAACATTAATTATTGACCAAAGTGCTGCTAGCCAATTAGATGAAAAATATCGCAATTAGGACTTAGATTAAGCAAATCAAAAAAGAAATTAAAACCCTTTAGACTAAACTGTCTGAAGGGTTTTATTATTTAGTAATTAAACAGATATATCTAGTCTTAAACAGTAAATTGTTTATATTCAGTTAGTCAGCAGTAAAATAGCTCCCGCACTAGTTGGTTTAGCTTTGCCCCTTTTATTTTAATAATTTTTATTTTGTCCAACACCAGCTGAATCCGTTAACATTATTGATTTTTATTATTTAATTATAACGTTATTTAATATATTAACCAGAAATTGTATACATATTAGTGCATATTTCTATACTAGTAAAATATTATGTATTATACTTAGGTTAAATTAAGAGAGGATGGTGATAAGTTGAAACGAATTAAGAAATGGTTTATGATCATATGCTTCTTGCTAATTATACCGCTACCAATATTTATTCTCTGGGATAATAGTGGTTTTTGGCAAAAGTACTTAAAAATCAGCTTACCTACTTTAGGGAAGCTCAACCCAATTTTTACTTGGTACCTGATTGGTATCAGTGCCATTATTTTATTGGTACTAGTTGTTAGTTTAATAATAATTTTGTTTTGGCCTGTACAACGATACTTTAATTTGATTCATAAAAAAGATGGTCAAGTTAAAATAACTAGCAAGGCTATTAATAGCTATGTGGCCAATTCTTTAAATGATTTACCTTATTTAAAGAATCCAAAAGTGGCTTCACGACTAACTAATCGTAAAATCAAAATTAAGATTAGTGGCGACCTTGGAGCAGCTGAAAATATGACTCCCTTGCTTGACAATTATTTAGAAGAATTAGACAAAAATCTCAAGCTATTATTAGGGATTGATCAAAAGCCTAAAATTAAAATTAAATTTGTAAACTATCACACTTCTAATAAACCAGAACAGCGCGTTCAATAAAGGAGGCAAGCAATGAAAGAAAATTTAGAAAAGTACCTCCCAGAAATAAGCGGTGCAGTAATCGGTTTATTACTAGCATTTTGTTTTATCGGACTGGGATTTTACAAAACTATTTTCGTCATCGTTATGTTAGTCTGCGGCGCTTTAGTTGGTCATTATTGGCCCTTACTAAAAAACTTAAAAAACAGATAATAATCGAATAATACCGAAAGGAACTGATATTTATGGTACAAACTAATTCAAAACAAGAAATAAAAGGCGATTTAAATTATGATACTAAGGTAATTCAAAAAATTATCGGTATTGCTTTATCAGACGTAAAAGGGCTCTTAACTGTCAACGGTGGCTTCTTTTCAAACTTAGCTGATAAAATTGTCAATAACGATGATGTTACTTCAGGGGTCAATGTTGAAGTTGGTAAAAAACAAGTAGCTGTAGACATTGAAATTGTTGCTGAATATGGTATTCAAATTTCTAAATTATATGACCAAATTAAACAAAAAATCCATGATAAAGTTAAAGAAATGACTGACTTAGATACTGTTGAAGTTAATGTAACGGTAGTTGATATAAAGACTAAAGAACAACATGAGAAAGATTCGGTTAGCTTACAAGACAAGATTACCGGTACGGCCCAAGATGCTAAAGAAAAAATTGGTGGTCAAGTTGATAAAGTGCAGGACAAAGTAGAAGATAAAAAAGAAGCCAAAGCTAGAGTTAACTAACTATAATTAACTAATTCTACTTTACTTAACAAAAAGTGATAAATCACTAAATTCGGTTGAATCGTGTTTTATCACTTTTTTGTCTAAAAATTTATTGCTTCGCAAGTTAAGGTTTCACGTGTAACAAAATAAAAGCTATATGTATTTTGATATTTTTTTAAGCTGTATTATACAAAAACACTTGACATTTAAATTATTATTTTAATTAATTTTTTGCTTGTCTAACCACTATATCTCGTATTAAACTAGATATGAATCTATATATTGTATTTAAGAAAGAACGTGATTCAAGTTATTGTTTTAAGTGGGCCAATTGGAGCCGGTAAATCCAGTTTAACTAGTATTTTAGCTGAGCATTTGGGTACACAAGCGTTTTATGAAGGAATCGATAACAATCCTGTTTTACCTCTATATTATCAAGACATGAAACGCTACACTTTTTTACTTAATATTTATCTACTCAATCATCGTTTAGCCCAGATTAATCAGGCAATTCAAGAAAAAAATAGTGTATCTGATCGTTCCATCTACGAAGATGCCCTTTTTTTCCAAATGAATGCCGAAAATAATGTGGCTGACCCGACTGAGTTTAAGATTTACGATAGTTTACTTGAGAATATGTTGGAAGATACACCTGGTAACCCAAGTAAGAAACCGGACTTATTAATTTATATTCACGTTTCTCTTGACACGATGCTAAAACGCATTGAAAAACGTGGTAGATCATTTGAGCAATTAAGTACCGATCCCAGTTTAAAAGACTACTATGCCCGTCTAATTAATTATTATGAGCCATGGTATGAGAGTTATGATGCTTCGCCTAAAATGGCTATTGATGGTGATCAATATGACTTTATTGTTGATGAGCATGCCAAAAAAGAAGTTTTACAGCAAATTGATAATAAATTGCACGAAGTAGGCAATTTATAGTAAAGAAGGAACGTGATGACAGTTATTGTTTTAAGCGGGCCAATTGGAGCCGGTAAATCCAGTTTAACTAGTATTTTAGCCAATTATTTAGGAACCAAACCATTTTACGAAAGTGTTGACGATAATCCTGTATTGCCTCTTTTTTATGCGGATCCCAAAAAATATGCTTTCTTATTACAAGTATTTTTCTTAAATACTCGTTTTCGTAGCATTAAAGATGCATTAACGGATGACAACAATGTCCTTGATCGATCAATCTATGAAGATGCCCTCTTTTTTCAAATGAATGCTGATATTGGACGAGCAACCAAGGAAGAGGTTGACACATATTATGAACTTCTAAACAACATGATGACTGAACTTGAGCATATGCCTAAGCGTCAACCTGATTTGCTTGTTCATATTGATGTATCATATAACACGATGCTCAAACGAATTCAAAAACGTGGTCGTCCTTATGAACAACTTAGTTATGATGCCACTTTAGAAGATTACTATAAGCAATTACTGCAATATTACAAGCCATGGTATGAAAAATATGCCTATTCACCTAAAATGACAATTAACGGTGATCAATTAGATTTTATGACCAATAATCAAGATCGCCAAATTGTGCTTGACCAGATAGTCGCTAAATTAAAAGAGATTGACAAACTACCTGAGACATGGCATAAATCAACTAATATTGAACTTATAGATTAGATTTAATTTAGCAATACCCCGAAATCAAAATAATTTCGGGGTATTATTATGTCCAAATTCATCGTCTTTAAATACAAAATATTATAAATGATGCCTAAATTATTACCCTTCGTCCTAACTATTTCTTATTTAGCATTTCTTCTTTTAAAGTAGCTTATTAATAAATAATCATAGTCAACTTTTTTAAGGTGATATCAAAAAAACTAATTTAATATTTTATTTATGTTATGCTTGTAATTACTTATCCTAGATAGATTACTGTGCAATTTGACTTAAAAGGAGAAAAGATAGCGATGGCTTACATTATCTCAATTATTCCTGCTTTACTCGCAGGAGTAAAAATAACTTTACTGCTATTTTTGGGGACAATCATTATGGCAATTCCACTAGGAATAATTACCAGTCTAGGCTTACTATCAGCCATTAAACCCCTAAAATTAATTTTTAAATTTTATATTTGGATTATGCGTGGAACCCCACTATTATTGCAATTAATCTTTATTTTTTATGGCTTACCCATTATTGGTATAATTTTTCAGCGCTATGACGCTGCTTTAGTTGCTTTAGTTATGAATTATGCTGCTTATTTTGCTGAAATATTCCGTGGCGGTTTTCAGTCTATTCCCAAAGGACAATATGAAAGTGCTCACGTTTTGCAACTTAATTATTGGCAAACTTTGCGTTATATTATTATTCCACAAGTCAGTAAAATAGTTATTCCCTCAATTGGCAATGAAATTATCAACTTAATTAAAGATACTTCTTTAGTCTACGTAATTGGTCTTGGTGAACTTTTACGTGCTGGCAATGTAGCTAGTGCACGTGATGTGACTTTGACCCCCTTAGTTATGGTAGGCATAATTTACTTATTAATAACTGGAATCATTTCATTTCTTTTAAAGCGAATCGAACTTAATTATTCAAAATGGAAATAACTAATTGGGGTCACAACTATGCTTGAATTAAAAAATATCACCAAAAAATTTGGTTCAAAAATTATTTTAAATAACCTTAATCTAACTATTTTAGACCAACAAATTTTAGCAATTGTAGGTAGCTCTGGTGCTGGTAAGACGACCCTGCTACGTTGTCTAACTGGCTTAGAAAAAATTGATGCTGGTCATTTTTATTGGAATCAACGAGAATTTAATCCTATCGAGCAAAACAAAAACAAACAAATTATGGGGGCTGTTTTTCAAAATTATGAATTGTTTCCCAACCTAAATGTAATAGATAATATTACCTTAGCGCCTCGCTTAGTACTTAAAAATACTACGCAAGAATTACAAATAGCAGTGCAAAAACTATTACTAGAACTTGACTTAACCGGTAAAGAACGACTTTATCCTTATCAACTTTCAGGCGGACAAAAGCAAAGAGTTGCTATTGCTCGTGCATTAGCAATGAAGCCACAAATTCTATGTTACGATGAGCCTACTTCTGCCCTAGATCCAGCTTTACGTAATAAAGTTGCCAAAATTATTTTGCAACTTAAAAATAATACTGGCATGACACAAATTGTCGTTACGCATGATATGGAATTTGCTAAACAGATATCTGATCGCATCTTTACCGTTAATACTTTAGCTAACTAAGAAGGTAAATTAAGTGAAAATTAAACGTATTGTGACTACAATAATGATATTATCTACGTCTTTCTTTCTAGTAGCCTGCAGCAATGTCTCAGTCGGACAAAATGCTAATTCAATAGACAATTGGACAAGAATTAAGAAAAGAGGCTATGTAATTATTGGTGTTGATGACACATTTGTGCCAATGAGTTTTCGGCAAAAAAATGGTAAGTTGGTTGGTTATGACATTGACCTAGCAACTGCTGTTTTTAAATTATATGGTCTAAAGGTGAGCTTTCAAACTATTGACTGGTCAATGAATACAACCGAATTACGAAACGGGACTATTGATTTGATCTGGAATGGCTTTAGCAAAACCCCTAGTAGAGCAAATAAAGTGGCATTTAGTCAAACCTACCTAAATAGTACCCAAGTTTTAGTGTCATTAAAAACAAATAAGCTTGTTCGTCCCGCTTCATTGAAAAACAAAGCATTAGGTGTACAAACCGGTTCGTCTGGTTATAACGATGTTATAAATTACCCTAATATATATAAAAAGCAAATTAAAAACCACTATCCAATACTCTATGATTCTTTTACCAACGCTTTTATTGATTTAAATTCACAAAGAATACAGGGTTTACTACTTGATAGCACTTATGCTAATTATTATATTTCACACCAAAAAGAACCAGACCGTTTTTTTGAAATTCAAAGTCCCTTTCCTAAAGAAGAATTTGCTGTTGGCTTGAGAAAAAGTGATATTATCTTACGTCAAAAAATCAACCGTGCTTTAATCAAATTAGCTAAAGAACAAACTATTGCTCGAATTGATTATAAGTGGTTCAAAAATCGAATTCATTCTCCTCTTACCCAAAAATTTACTTAAAGTAACTAAAAAGTAGCTCATCCTTACCTAAGAAATCTAACTGATTGTTAATAAAATCATATTTGTAATTAAAATTATCCTGAAATAATTCGTGTTTGCAATTATTTTTATCAGTGATAAACTAAATAAGTTGTTAAAATTTATACAAAAACGAACATTTTATCAGGAGATGTCAAATGGATTTTATAAAGAGTTATTTTCAACTCGATAAATATAAAACTAGTATCAAAATCGAATTTCTGGCTGGACTGACTACTTTTATTAGTATGTCATATATTCTATTTGTTAATCCCAGCGTTCTAGGAGCTAGTGGTATGGATAAGGGGGCAGTTTTTACCGCTACTGCTTTAGCTAGTGCTTTGGGAACTGCATTAATGGGAATTATTGCCAATTATCCGATTGGTGAAGCCCCAGCCTTAGGGATTAATGCCTTCTTTGCCTACACTGTTTGTGTCGGCATGCATGTTTCTTGGGAAACTGCATTAGCAGCCGTTTTTGTGGCTTCAATCATTTTTATCTTGATTACAATGTTTAAATTACGGGAAAAAATTATTAATGCAATCCCAGCCGATTTAAAATTTGCTATTTCTGCAGGTATTGGTCTATTTATCGCTTTTTTAGGTATGCAAGACGGGGGCTTAATCGTTGGTAACAAATCAACCTTGGTTGGTCTAGGCTCTTTACATGATCCTGCCGTTTGGATTACTATTTTTGGCTTGCTGGTCACTATTGTTTTAATGATCTTAAATATCCCCGGAGCTATTTTCATTGGCATGATTCTGGCAGCCGTTTTTGGTGTATTAACGGGACAAATTGCTTTACCTCACCAAGTTATCTCTTTAGCTCCAAGTATTGCCCCTACTTTTGGTCAAGCTGTTTTTCATGTTAAAGATATCAATTCTTTACAAATGTGGGTAGTAGTTTTAACTTTCTTATTGGTTACCTTTTTCGATACTGCAGGTACACTAATTGGGCTTGCTCAGCAAGCTGGCTTCATGAAAGATAATAAGATGCCACGGGTTGGTAAAGCTTTAGCATCAGATTCTACTGCTATGATGGTGGGATCTGTCTTAGGAACCTCACCAGTTGGAGCATTTGTAGAATCAAGCGCTGGAATTGCTGTAGGTGGTCGTACAGGATTAACCGCAGTTTTTGTGGCAATTTTTTTCTTGATTTCAATGATTTTTAGCCCTTTGCTTGGTTTATTTACAACTCATGTAACAGCGCCGGCCTTAATTATTGTGGGCGTGTTAATGGCACAAAATACCGCACATATCCATTGGGACAAAATGGAAATTGCCGTACCCGCCTTCTTGATTTTAGTTGGGATGCCCCTAACATACTCTATTTCCGATGGCCTTGCTTTAGGTTTGATAACTTATCCAATATGTATGTTAGCTGCTAAGCGTGCTAAAGAAGTAACCCCTATGATGTGGATTTTATTCCTTGTCTTCATCATCTTTTTGTGGGTTTTGAACTTCTAACTAACAAAAATTAATAATATATTAGTCTAAAACAAATCTTATTTGATTTGTTTTTTTATTTCCAAGGAAATATTTTACCTAAATATGCTACACTAAACTTATTAATCTTATTATTTATTTTTTTGGAGGAAAAAATGACGACACTAGAAAAAGTCTTTCATTTAACCGATGCTCATACCACTGTCAAACGTGAGTTGATTGCCGCATTAACCACCTTTGTCAGTCTCTCCTACATCCTTTTTGTTAACCCTAATATTTTACATGCAGCTGGAATTGATAAAGGCGCTGCCTTTACCGTCACTGCTCTATCAATTGCTATTGGCTGCTTTATTATGGGATTCGTAGCTAATTATCCAATTGCCCTTGCGCCAGCACTAGGTAGTGCAGCATTTTTTGCTTATAACGTCTGTGGCGGTATGAATATTAATTGGCAAACCGCGTTAGCTGCAGTTTTAGTTGCTTCAATTTTATTTATTTTAATTACTGTTTTAAAATTACGAGAAAAAGTTGTAGATGCAATCCCACAAGATTTAAAATACGCAATATCAGCCGGTATTGGCTTATTTATTTCCTTTATTGGTTTACAAAATGGTAAATTAATTGTTAACAGCGATTCTAATTTAGTAACTCTGGGTAAATTTAATTCGCCTGCCGTTTGGATTACTTTATTTGGCTTAGTACTAACTGTTATTTTGATGGCAATGAATATACCTGGTTCGATTTTTATTGGCATGGTTGTAACTGCCATTTTTGGTGTATTAATTGGCCAAATAGCCATGCCTAAAGGAGTTATTGCTGCTGCACCAAGTATTGCACCAACCTTTGGTCAAGCTATTTTCCACCTTAAGGATATTAATACACCGCAATTATTTATGGTCGTGCTAACCTTTTTATTAGTTACTTTTTTTGACACTGCTGGAACTTTGATTGGTATGACCGAACAAGCTGGCATGGTTGATCAAAGTGGCAAAATTCCGCGAATTGGAAAAGCTTTTTTATCTGATTCTTTAGCAATGGTTGAAGGAGCAGTTCTAGGAACTGCTCCCCTTGGAACCTCTGTTGAATCAAGTGCTGGCATAGCTATGGGCGGACGTACAGGTTTAACAGCTATCTTGGTAGGTATTTTATTTTTAATTAGCATGATTTTTAGCCCCTTACTAGCTGTTATTCCGACTACAGTTACAGCACCTGCATTAATTATTGTGGGCGTATTAATGGCTGGTAATCTTAAAAAAATAAACTGGGATAAATTTGAAATTGCCTTCCCCGCTTTCCTAACGGTTGTTGGAATGCCACTTACTTACAGTATTTCAAATGGTTTAGCTTTAGGGATGATTGCTTATCCCATTACGATGATTGCAGCTAAACAAGCCAAAAAAGTTTCACCCATGATGTATGTCTTGTTTATAGTATTCATTATCTTTTTCTTGATAACCAACATGTAAAATCAATTTATTAAAGCCATGAAAACATGGCTTTTTTATGATATAATTATTAAAGAATAAGTTATGATAGTTAAAAAACTAAGAGGAACTATCAATGAGTAAATTTTATAATAATTATAAAGTTGCATTGTCGTTTACAATTTTGGCCATATTTCCTAGTTTAAATTTGATTTTTAGTTCCAATTATCACAAAATGATGGTCGGTTTAGGCTTTATTTTTATAGTAGCAATAAT
Organism: Lactobacillus sp. ESL0237; assembly: GCF_003692985.1. Lineage (NCBI taxonomy): Bacteria > Bacillati > Bacillota > Bacilli > Lactobacillales > Lactobacillaceae > Lactobacillus > Lactobacillus sp. ESL0237. The sequence goes on from NZ_REHE01000010.1 coordinate 448,435, forward strand.
TTCATTTAGCATAGATTATTGGTTTAATCAGCAAAATTTTAGAACTAATTACCATTGCAATAAAAAAGGTATTGCCGCCTTAATTGATTATTTAATTAGTCTTATTTTACTTGGAATTATTTATCTTTTTTTGACTTAATAGGCTTTAAGTTCAACTATACATATTTGTACTAATAAATTATTTTAATCAACTACAAAAAAGCAGCTAGCCTTTAGACTAACTGCTTTTTGTTACATGTGAAACAAATATTACTTTTCTTCAAACCACTGAGTATGGTACACACCAGCTCGGTCGTTACGATAGTATGTATGGGCACCAAAATAATCACGTTGCCCTTGAATTAAATTAGCGGGTAAACTCGGATTAAAGATTGACTCTAAATAATTTAGTGCGGCACTTAAAGTTGGAGTTGGTATCCCAGCTCTAGTTGCCAATTCAATTACCTGACGTAAAGCAGGTAAATTCTGTTCCATTAGTTTATTAAAGTAAGCATCCTGGAACATATTATTCAGCTGCTTGCCGTTAGCAAAGGCCTTTTCAATATCTTTCAACATTGAAGAGCGAATAATACAACCTGCTTCCCATGATTGAGCAATCGCTGGATAATGTAACTCCCAGTGATAAGCATCAGCTGCCATTTTTAATTGTTGAAAACCTTGAGCATATGCTACTGCTTGACTTAATTGCAAGGCTTTTGCAAGATTATCAATTAAATTGGTTGGGACTTCACCGTTCCATTGGATTTCCTTACCTTCACGTGTAGTCGCCTTAGACATGAAACGGGCTAAAACAGCTTCAGCAACCACACTAATTGGTGCACCAAGGTGCACACCATCTTCAAGCATCCAATTCCCTGTACCTTTATATGAGGCAACATTCAAAATATGATCAATTACATAATCAGGAGTTAAGTCATCTTTTTGCTTTAAAACTTCAGCAGTGATTTCGCTAAGGTATGCTTGAACCAAGCCTTGATTCCAATCAGCGAAAATTTGCGACATTTCAGCATTAGATTTCCCTGCAACCTTACGCAAAACATCGTAAACTTCGGAAAATTCTTGCATGATACCATATTCGATACCATTATGAACCATCTTGACATAGTGACCACTACCTTCAGGGCCGATAAAACTTACGCAAGGATGGCCATCAGAGTTCTTAGCAGCAATTGCTTCCAAAATTGGTGCAACTTCCTTATACGCTTCTTCATCTCCTCCTGGCATCAAAGCAGGCCCTTTTAGAGCACCTTCTTCACCACCAGAAACACCCATACCAATAAAATGAATGCCGTGTTCTTGTAACTCATGAAACCGGCGATTGGTATCATGAAAATTAGAATTACCGCCGTCTAATAAAATATCTCCCTTATCTAATAGTGGTAAAAGCTTAGCTAATGTTTCATCAACTGGCTTTCCTGCGGCAATTTGAATCAAAATTTTACGCGGCTTTTCTAGTGAACTTACAAACTCTTCCCAAGAATAAGTAGGCTTTAATTTTTCATCTTTATAATTCGCCAGCGCATCGACTTCTTTTTTGTCAATACTAAAACCAGAAACGGAAAAGCCGTTATTTCTAACATTTAAAGCCAAGTTTTTGCCCATAACCGATAAACCAATAATTCCGAATTGTTGCATCTTTAATCCTCCCGAAGTTAAAATCATTATCTATTATTATACTTGTAAGATGACAAAAAAGCGAAACTTTCAAAAGTCCCGCTTTTTTTATTAACATTAGTTATCTTAATGTGTTGAAGCACCTGAAGTTGTATCTGTTTCTTCTTCTGGTTCTGGTTCTTCTTCAGCTTCTGAAGCACCTGAAGCAGTATCAGTAACTAAACCATATTTTTCAGCAAAATAGCTAAATGGTTTCAAACCTTGAGCTTGGTACTTCTCAACGAATTCTGGATCATCAAGCGTATTTAACTCAGTTGAGTAAGGCATATCATGAGTGAACTTAACGTCAATTAACATTGGTCCATCCATTTGCTTAAATTCCTTAACTGCGTCTTCGAATTCCTTCTTAGTCCGAACAGTTACACCCTTAACGTTCATACCTTCAGCAACCTTGGCCCAATCATTGTCTGGCATAATAACACCTGATAAAGGTTGGTGAGATTGATCAACTTGTTCAGCTTCAATAAAACCTAAAGTTTCGTTAGTGAAGACAACGTTAATGATATGCATGTTGTAACGCGCTTCTGTCAATAATTCCTGACTCATCATAGCGAAGCCGCCGTCACCACCTAAGTTCCAAACTTCACGTTCTGGATGAACAGTCGCAGCAGCAATAGCAGCTGGAGAACCAAAGCCCATAGTTGCATACAAACCTGAAGTTGCCCAAGTTTGTTCTCCATGCAAGTTAATTAAACGTTGGAAGTCAATATTGATGTTACCAACATCAATTGCATATTGTGCATTGTCATCAGCATATTTGTTGATAACATCAAAGATTGGTTCACGGCGAACTGGCATTTCATCTGAATCAACAAAACTTTGTTGCCATTCATCCCAGTTTTGACGATCAGCAAGACCAGCCTTGTAAATTGGTGATTCTTCACGGGCCTCACCGGCATCAATCATTGCTTGCAAAGTCTTAGCACCATCAGCTAAAATTGGAACATCAACCGCATGACGCTTACCTAATTTTTCTGAGTCAACATCGATTTGAATAACCCTAGCTTTAGGATCAAAGAAGAAGACAGAGAATGGTGAGTTGTTACCAACCCAAATTACCAAATCAGCATGCATTTGAATATCGTCACTAGCCTTAGGAGCAACACGACCAATTGAACCCAAGTATGCTGGAAATTCATCTTCAACAATTCCCTTAGCAATAACCGAAGAAAGAAGTGGTGTCTTAAATTTTTCAGCAAAAGCCTTCAAAACATCACCGTGACCTTTAAGACCCATACCATAGTAAACAACAGGGTTCTTAGCTTCAGCTAAAAGCTTAACTGCTGCATCAACATCTGCTTTCTTAGGAGCAGCATAGTTAGGAATAGCTGAAATTGAATTGTAGGTTACACGGAAGTTATCGTTAATCTTGTCCCAACCAAAATCTTTTGGAAGAATTAAAACAGCTGGACCCTTCTTAGCATATGCTTGACGAAGAGCTTCATCCATCATACCTGGAATTTGTTCGGCAGTCTTAATTTGGTGATTCCAAACTGCTACGGAATCAAACCAAGGCTTCTCATCAAAAGCCTGGAAAAAATCGATATCTTGACGACTAGTAGGCACATTAGCAATGATTGCTACCATAGGTACCTTGTCGTATTTAGCATCATATAAACCGTTCATTAAGTGAACAGCACCAGGACCTGCTGAACCAAAACATACACCAGCTTGACCAGTAAATTTATACTCAGCTGCAGCCGCTAAAGCACCTGCTTCTTCATGCCGCACTTCAATAAACTTTAATTTATCTTTGAAGTCGTGGATTGCATTCATTGTTGAATCAAATGAACCACCTGGGAAACCATAAATATGATCAATATGCCAGTCCAATAATACTTGGAGCATAGCATTTGCGCCATTAATTTTTGCCATTTTAAGTGCATCTCCTTAAATACATGTTTACTTACATATTGTATTAAAACATATAATTTCACAATTTCAAGTATGGAAGTTATATGATTAGGTCAAGGTGTAAGCGCTACTCTAAAATATTATTTTCACAAAGTTAGATAGTTATTTTATAGCTTTCAGATTAGAGCAATAATTTTATTTGTGATTATCTGATCATTCACTTGAATTAAACGCATTCATTGCCAAATATTTTCAAAAAAAATATTTTTGGCTTTTTTAAAGTTTTTACTAAATTTATTTATTAAATTTAGCATAGCGTCCATTTTGAACATATACACTCAAAATTGCAATATCTGCTGGGTTAACTCCGGAAATTCTTTCTGCCTGGGCAATTGTTTCTGGGCGAATTTTTTCAAATTTTTGTCTGGCTTCCGTCGCCAGCCCCCCAATTGCTTGATAGTCAATACCCGCTGGGATTTTTTTAGCTTCTTGACGATGCAGACGTTCAATCTGTTGCTGCTCCTTTTTGATATAACCAGCATATTTGATATTAATTTCTAGCTGTTCTCTTACATAACGTTCATTGGAGATGCTTACACCACTTAAACGCTCAATATCTTCAATTTTAACACGCGGCCGTCTAAGAAAAACATCAGCTTTAATACCAGCTTTTAGTGGGGGTTCACTAATACTTTCCATAAATTCACGTACAGGTTCATCTGGATGAATAGTTATAGCTTTTAATCGTTGCATTGCCTCTTTAATGTGTTCTTTTTTAGTCAAAAATTGCACATAACGCTCATTAGAAATCAAACCTAATTGATGACCATATTCTGTTAAACGTAAATCAGCATTATCATGGCGTAAAATCAAGCGATATTCAGCTCTTGACGTCAGCAAGCGATACGGTTCTTCCGTTCCCTTAGTAACCAAATCATCAATTAAAACGCCGATATAAGCTTCATCACGCCCCACAGTAAAATCACCTTTTCCTGCTGCCCGCAAAGCTGCATTAATTCCTGCAATCAATCCTTGACCGGCTGCTTCTTCATAACCAGATGTTCCATTCATTTGACCAGCGGTATACAAATTCTTTATTTTTTTCGTTTCTAAAGTATGTTTAAGCTGCCAGGGATCAATTACATCATATTCGATTGCATAACCTGGGCGCATCATTTCAGCATGTTCAAGACCTGCAACCGAATGCAACATTTTTAATTGAATTTCTTCCGGCATTGAAGTTGAAAAATCACCCACATAGACTTCCTCGGTCTTTTCACCCTCAGGTTCTAAGAAAATTTGATGACGTAACCGATCAGCAAAACGGACTACCTTAGTTTCGATTGAAGGGCAATAACGTGGTCCTACCCCTTTAATTTGTCCGGAAAACATCGGTGATCTAGTCAAATTTTCGTTAATAATTTGATGGGTCGTTTGATTTGTGTAGGTCATCCAACAGGAAACTTGTTCTTTAAGGTAGTCCTCATCCCGACTCTCAAACGAAAAATGACGCGGAACTTGATCACCAGGTTCCTCTTCAGTCTTAGAGTAATCGATTGTATTACTATTTACCCTTGGCGGGGTTCCTGTTTTAAAACGACGTAATTTAAAACCTAATTTTTCCAAATTTTCTGATAACTTAATGGCTGGAATTGTATTGTTCGGACCAGATGAATAATTTAATTCACCAATATAAATTCGACCACGGGCTGAAGTACCAGTAGTTAAAACTACGCTCTTAGCATGATATTTTGCTCCGGTATTAGTAACCAAGCCGCAACAAACACCATCTTCAACAATTAACTCATCGACAGTTGCTTGCCGCAAGGTTAAATTTTTTGTTGCTTCAATTACATTCTTCATATGCTCATGATACTGCCATTTATCAGCTTGAGCACGTAAAGCTTGTACAGCAGGACCCTTACCTGTATTTAACATTCTCATTTGAATATATGAAGCATCAATGCTCTTGCCCATTTGACCACCTAGAGCATCAATTTCACGTACAACAGTTCCTTTAGCCGGACCGCCAACTGAAGGATTACACGGCATAAAAGCTACCATATCAAGACTAATCGTCAATAATAGCGTTTTTTGTCCCATCTTAGCACTAGCTAAAGCAGCTTCACATCCAGCATGGCCTGCTCCAACTACGATTACGTCGTAATCATTTGTGTCATATGTTTTTATCATTTTGATGCACCTATTTTCCTAAACAAAATTGACTGAACAATTCATTGACTAGCTCATCCGGACTACTGTCGCCTGTAATTTCACCCAAGGTATCCCAGGCTCCATTAAAATCTATTTGGGCAATATCAACTGGAATTTCATTTTCTAAGCTCTCAACTACTTCTTGCAACTGCTTTTTAGCTTTTTCAAGTAAGCTCACTTGCCGTTGATTAGTTACCATTACTTGGTCATTTGAATTTTTAATTCCTTTAAAAAATAATTTTTTTATTTCTTCTTCTAATAATTCAATATTTTTTTCTTGCAAAACTGAAATAGCAACTACTTCACTACCTGTTATTTTTTTAACTTCTGCAGATGTTATTTTTTGTTCTAAATCTGTTTTATTTAAAATTACAATTCGCTTCTTCTTGTTTGTAGCTTCAATTAAAGCATAATCTTCTGCTGACAAGTTTTTACTTGCATCAAATAGCAATAAGACTAAATCGGCCTTAGCTAATGCCTGCTTAGATCGTTCAACACCGATTTTTTCTACTTTATTATCGGTATCACGAATTCCAGCAGTATCAATTAGCTTTAACGGGACCCCCTTGACTGACACGTATTCTTCTAGTGTATCCCTCGTAGTGCCAGCAACATCAGTTACAATTGCGGTATCACTTTTAGTTAAATAATTCAGTAATGACGATTTACCAACATTAGGCTGACCAATAATTGCAGTAGCCAATCCGTTGCGCAAAACTGTTCCCTCCGTAGCGGTTGCCAAAAGATGGTCAATTTTACTAATTACCGACTTTGATACACTTATCATTTGTTCAGCTGTAATGGTATCTGCATCATATTCGGGGTAATCGATATTAACTTCGACATTAGCTAAAGTATCCAAAATTTGTTGCCGCAAAGCACGGATTTTTGCAAGTAACCCACCTTCAAGCTGCCTTTCAGCTACCTGTCTTGCCCGATCAGTTTTGGCTCTAACAATGTCCATGACACTTTCAGCTTGAGTTAAATCAATTCTGCCGTTAACAAAAGCCCGTTTAGTAAATTCGCCAGCTTCAGCCATACGAGCACCTTGCTTTAATAGTAACTGTAAAATTCGATTAGTAACAATAATACCGCCGTGACAGTTAATTTCTACAATATCCTCACGCGTAAACGTTTTAGGTGCAAGCATTACCGATACCATAACTTCATCAATTGTTAGCTTTAAAGCTGGATCAATAATATGACCATAATGAATAGTATGGGTAGGAACTTTTAGTAAATTAGCTCCTTTAAAAACCGTATTAGCAATTTTAACTGCATCTTCGCCTGACATTCGTACAATTGAAATTCCGCCTTCACCAATTGGGGTTGAAATTGCTGCTATTGTATCAAACTCAGTTAAAGTTTTTACCATGATTTTCTCCTTTTTCAATCAAAAAAGCGCATTATAATCATGAATAACCATGATATATAAAGCACTTTGACTACTTTATCTAAAAATCACTTTAGATTGATATTTACTTTTTACGTTTTAATCGTTTGTAAGTTTTTCTTAACTGACGTTGACGTTCACGTTCTGCTTGCCTTTTAGCCTCTTGCTCTTGGCGATACTTAATCGGATTTTGCAAAATGAAGGTCTGAACTACTTGGAATAAATTAGAAATTACCCAATATAAAACAATTGCCGATTGGAAGTAAATTCCCATTACTCCAACCATGATTGCCATCCCATAAGTCATTATCTTGGTTGAAAAATTCTGTGATTCCTTCGGTGTTGATAACTGACTAATATAAGTTGACAAGAACGTCAGAACCATTGATAGAACTGGCATAATGAAAAATGGATCAGGTTTGGCTAAGTCCATCCACAAAAAATGACCTGTCAACAGCTGTGGAGTTTGAGCAATTGCTCCGTATAAGGCAAGCATAACTGGCATTTGAATCAGAAGTGGTAAACATCCCGCATAGGGATTAATACCAGCTTCTTTATAAAGCTTATTAGTTTCTTGCGAAAGTAATGTACGCGACTCCGTGTCATTACCTGGATATTTTTTACGCAAAGCTTCAATTTCAGGCTGAATACTCTGCATCTTAGTCGTGCTCTTAATTGAAAGTGCACTAAGGGGATACAAAATTACGCGGACAATTACCGTAAAGACAATAATTGCCCAGCCGTAATCATTACCCATTATCTTGGCAAGCCAAAGCAAAAATGTCGACATGTAATAAATTACCCAGCGATTCCACCAATTACCACTAGTATGTGAAACAGGTGCAGGCTTAGCATTTGATGCAGCACAACCAGTCAAAACAACAGCAATTGTAATTACAGCCAACAAGGTCAACAACCGCTTGACATTCTTTTTGGTTAAAATGTCTTTCACTCTAATCTTCCTCAATTTCATCAGGTATTTCTTCGATAATATTGGCCAAAAAAAGGGCATGAAGCAAATTTTTTCTGACATCGGTCATTTTAAAACTACGCACATAAGGTCTAGCAATTACTAAAAAATCAATCTGCGGGTTAATCGCCGCTTTATTTTCAGTCAGAACAGCTCTAATATACCGCTTAAGCCGATTACGAACCACAGCAGTATGCCCGACCTTTTTGCCTACTGAAATGCCCACCCGAAAATGTGCATTTTCAGGCTTATTTATTTTATAAATAACAAAGGCCCGATTTGCAACTGAATTGCCAGCTTGAAAAACTTGCTGAAAATCATTTTCAGTTTTAACTCGATAAGACTTTCTCAAAACGCTTCATTCCACTCTTTGATACTAAAAAAACCACTGGGATTTCAGTGGTTTAAGCAGATAAGACTTTTCTACCCTTTGCACGGCGTCTAGCCAAAACCTTACGGCCATTTGATGTGCTCATCCGCTTCATAAAGCCGTGAACGCGTGAACGGTGACGCTTTTTAGGTTGGTAAGTTCTTTTAGTTGTCATTAAACTACACCTCCATTTTTAATATGCTAACTGCACAATTTAATAATTAGAATACCATGATTAAAGTAAAAAACCAAGTAAAAACGAAAAAAAGATGAAGTTAATCACTGAGCAGACAAATAATTGCTCAAGCAAGCTCGCAAAATTAGTCATAGACATATTTATTATAGCAAGTCGTCCTTGCCGATTTGGATTGAAGGATAGTGCTGCAGCGTGGACAAATCCGTGTCAAGCGGGCAGCTGTAAACCATGTAGTAATCGTCTTTCGCAGCCGCGGTTAGTTCCGCAAACTTCTGCCGGGCTTTTTGACAATTATGAGTCGCATAAACTACGCTAACCACACCTACTTTCCCCTCAACATTCCTGCTACTGTATTCAACACTGCCTCTTAATATTAACTTCAGATTACCATCGTCCTTTAGCCCCAGCTCAATATAATCTTGCTCATTCATTGCAATTCCTCCGCACTTAATAAACAATGATTTTCATTAATTATATTTAGTCAACAATATACTGTCAATTGCTTTCTTAGAAGCGTTGCATGATAATAAACGGCACTTAATAGCCACTTCCATATAACTCGCTTTCACGCGGTATTGTATGTTCTCAGTCCTTAATTAAGCTTATAATAGTGGTAAAAATATTGACTAAGTATCTGATTTGAGGTTCTAACAATGACAACGAGTGAATTATTAAAACAATATCGCCTGCACGCAAGCAAAACCCAAAAAGAATGGGCTGGAACAGCAATCAGCCCTTCTTACTATCTCCAAGGTGGAAAAGGGCCTCAACCGGATTACTGCCGCCGACTTAATCAAACTCCTGGACTATAGCGGCAAGCCCCACTAAGGGAATTTGCCTCATCGCCAAGGATTATTTATTAATGATTAAAGGTTATATTGCTTTAGTCACTAACCCTATTACAGAATTAGATACTACAACTAAATCACTTATTTAAAGAAAAGATTTTCAATATTGCAAAATTTGACGACCTCTTCCCCCCTAATTATTGTAATTTCAGGCAGCTTTATGCTCTAGATATTAATTACTAGAAAAATCAGCAAACAATTTCAGGCTAGTAATGTCCTTAAAATTCAATAGCCTATTGGCGATTATTGTAAATACACTATTTCGCAAATAAAGTGAACGATTATTCTTGGCGCCACCATGTCTGTCGGTGAGAAGCAGCGAAGCCATGTATTGGACTTAATCCAAAACCGCTGCCATGTTACCCACAATATGTCGGTCTGGCGACTACGCAGCCTCGCTGACCAGAGCGCAAGAGTAAATTTTGGTTCTATAAATGCCCCATTTAGCAGTACCCGCGAGTGCGGGGGCTGCTTTTTTGCTTTATTAAACCGCAGCATGCGGCCCATAACAAAATTGCAATAGCAAATTTTATGTCTCATTTTAAACAGCCGCGACCAGACCTCGTATGTTAACATAAAGACCTGTGATTTTATCCACAATAGACAAGTCACAATGCTTTGCACAAGATTATGCACAATTCCCAGCCTGTTAAAAAAATTATGCACAGCATGTGGATATTTTGCTGCGAAATTCGGCTAAATCCCTGTTATTATAATAAAAATTATGCACAAGAGAATATGCTGATAAACTTTTTCAAGTACTCATTTGAGCAAATTTTGTGTATTCTCATAAAATATTTATCCACATCCTGTTAATTCTGAATTCTTTTTATTCACTTGTGGAAAACATTTTTATTAGATGGTAAAATATACTCTGCTTTAGTTATCGGAGGGGTTTATT